>DAJR01000027.1 GCA_002496385.1 Methanomassiliicoccales archaeon UBA147
GATTCACTTCACAATCTCGGCACAATGAACTGGTACAGGGGGGATTTCAGCCTGGCACTGGACAACCTGGAGAAGGCCAAGGCCATAAGGGAGGAACTGGACGACATCCTGGGCCTGGCCAATACCCTCACAAATCTGGGCTCGGTGCATCACCTGAGGGGCGACCTTGACAAAGCGTTCCCCATAAAGATGCGCTCCTACGAACTGTACGAGAAGATAGGCGAGAAGTTCGGAATGGCGGTGGCGCTGAACAACATCGGGATAAGTCATTTTCACAGGGGGGATCTCGGTACATGCCTTGAATACTACAATCGGAGCCTCGCCATCAGGCGGCAGATAGGGGACCTCTCGGGAATCACCACCGCCCTGCACAATATCGGTGTGGTTCATTCTGTCAAGGGGGACAGTCAGGCTGCCATCGGGCATTTTGACGAAGGCCTTTCCATCAACCGCAGGATAGGCTCGAAGCCTGGCATGTTGTACGACCTGTGCAGCCTTGCAGAAGAACACGTCACCGCCGGCGACAATGCGGAATCCATGAAGAACGCGGAGGAGGCGCTGCAAATGTCTTCAGATATCGGCGCACTTGCCGAGGAGGGATGGGTCAGGAGGATAATAGGCAAGAACCATATGGCCGCGGGTGATTTCGGGGAGGCAATGAAGCAGATGGTCCGTTCGCTGGAGATTGCGGAGGAGACCGAGGAGAAGGAGGAGATACTGAAATCGTATCATGACCTTGGCCTGCTCTTCAAGCAGATGGGAGACGGGGCAAAGGCCAGGGAGCACCTGGAACGCTCGATGTCCATAGCGAAGGAAATAGGCGATGCGCTATTGAAATCGATGGTCCAGAAAGATATGGATGAACTTTGAACCCTGACGGGAAAAGGCAGGCCGAAGCTATCTCCGTACTTTCGGCCACCTCTTTATAGTGTATATATAGATTATTATTGTATTCTATTATCCGATGGTTGCGCTCGACAAGATAATCAGGCTCGCCAACGAGGGACAGTTCGATTCCTCCGGACCCGGCATCTATGAGGGCCCGATCGACCTTGGGAAGGTGAAGATACTCGGCGAGGGCACGAAGCACGACACCTGCGCATCCACGGCATCGAAAAGAAAGGTGGGAGAATTCGACGGGCGCATCGGCGATGTCATGCGCTCCGGGATATGCCATGCGTTCGCACCGGACGGAAGGTGCGTCAGCCTGTTCAAGACGCTGTACACGAATGCCTGCCAGCATAATTGCGCTTACTGCCCGAACTCCACGGCCTGCTCGGGCTCGAAGATAGTGAGCTACACCCCGGAGGAACTTGCAAGGATAACGCTCCAGCTCTACCGGGCGAATACCGTTGAAGGCCTGTTCCTGAGCTCCGGCGTGGCAGGGGACGAGACGAAGATGATGGAGCAGATGATAGAGGCCATCGATATGTTGCGCAACAAGTATCATTTCATGGGCTACATACATCTGAAGATATTGCCAGGCACCTCACGTGAACACATCAAGCAGGCGATGGAATTGGTCGACAGGGTGAGCCTGAACGTCGAGTGCCCTTCGAAGAGCCACTTGCAGGAACTGAGCACCACGAAGGATTACGAGGTTGACATCCTCAGGAGGCAGAAATACATCCGCGACCTCGTGTCCGGCGAACGGCTTCCCGCAGGCCAGACGACCCAGTTCGTCGTCGGTGCTGCCGGGGAGACAGACCGGGAGATCTTTACCAGGATGCTCTACGAGTACAATGTCCTTGACGTGAAACGCCAGTACTTCTCCAGATTCATTGCCGTGGACGGCACGCCCCTGGCCCGTCAGGCAACCCAGCCGAGGTGGAGGGAGAACAGGCTTTACCAGGTGGACTGGCTCCACAGGGTTTACGGATACCGCAGGAAGGAGATGGAGCATGCGTTCGGTGAATCTGGACTGCTTGGGAACAGGGATCCGAAATGGACCATCGCCGTCAACACGATCGATGGCCCCATCGACCCGAACGATGCCTCGGAGGAGGAGCTCCTTAGAATACCGGGGATAGGACCGAAGAGCGCCAACCGGATAGTGAACCTCCGGAACACGCGGAAGATAACGCGCAATGCCGAACTGAAGGCGCTGGGCGTGCGGGTCGGCCATGCAAGGACCTTCCTCACGCTCAACGGCTGGCATGACTCGACTCTCAAGAGGTGGATGGGATGAACCCGACACCCCGGAATTACCTGGAAATCCTGAAGCGGCATTCAAAATGCACCCCGGCCATTGCAAGAAAAGCCGGGGCCATCGACCCGGACACCCTCGATTGTTCCACGGACAGCGAGACAATACATGTAAGGAAGATGGTTAATTCCGTCCTCTCTGAAAACCACATGATGAAGGCTTTCGTCCGGCTGAAGCCGCTCGGGGAAAGGGTGCTCTTTGCATACATGAAGCCGGAGCACGACATCTGGACCATGGTGGGGCCGTTCTTCGCCAGGCGCTTCCCCGGGACTGTGATTGTCCTGGGGAACGCATCCCGGTCGTGGGCCTTCCTTTTGGACGGCAGGGAAGTAAGGCAATCCAAAGGCGAATCGCTGGCCAAAACCCTGAAAGAGCTGGAGGGTGCCATGGGAACCGGCGGTGCGGAGAATCCGGAGGGGCTGTGGGACACATATTACTGGAGCCAGTACAGGCCCGAGGCCAAGAACACCCCATATTTCAGGCACAACATGCCCGAGAAGTACGCCCAGAGGGCAGGCATACGATGTGAGACTGATTCGGGTGGCACCAAGTTGGAGGATTTCGGCTAACCGTCCACTTTGACGGCCTTGAATATTATGGACTCTGGAACCCTGAGGTGCTTTTCCGAACTCGGATCCCTGGCCAGGGCCTCCTTGCTTGGCTTCGGTTCCACAAGGTCCGAGACGTACAGGCCGTGCCTGCCTAGGACGCCGACATAATCTGTGAGGGTCCTCTTGAAGGATATCGTCCTGAAATGCGTCTTCAGCCTGGGCATGTTCCAGTTGATTTCGTACCTGCCGGTCCTGAAGTAGTCAGACTGCTTGACATACAGCGGCCTTCCGCGGTTCAGCGGGTCCCCCTCGTTCTCGAAAACCCATCCTGCAACCTTCTTCCCGTTTTGCCAGCTCATCTCGAAGCAGGGGTGGGGCATGGAAATTATCGCGAAGCCGCGGGGCTTCAGGACCCTGGCGACCTCGCGGGTGACGCCTTCGATGTCCTCGAAGTCCATGTACACCATCAGGCAGGTGACTATGTCGAACGTTGAGTCGCCGATCCCTTTCAGATTGGAGGCATCCAGGTTGTGATATTCGATGCCCAGGGGCTCAATCGATTCCTCCTCTTTTGCGAGGCCTATCATCCTGGCGGAAAAGTCTATGCCAGTGACCTTTGCCCCCCTCTTGGCGAGAAGCCTAGAGTTATAGCCCTCGCCGCAGGCCACGTCCAGGAGCGTTTTCCCATGGATGTCGCCAAGCATCGCGAAGGTTGACGGGTTGTTGAAACACTCCCGGCTCAGGTCCTTGCCAGTCCTCACGAATTCAGCCCAGGCTTCCGCGGAGTCCTCCCAGCACGCTTTCACTTCGTCTGCCATACTCTCCCTTAGAATACAATCAAATATAGATTTATCCATCAACTCCGGTGTTGAAATGGACGTGACCGAGACGCTCTATGTGAAAAACCGTAAGGAATGGCGTTCCTGGCTGGTAAAAAACCACGGTTCGAAGAAGGAGATATGGCTCATCTATTTCAAGAAACATTCAGGGAAACCCCGCATCCCTTACGACGATGCGGTCGAGGAAGCCATCTGTTTCGGCTGGATAGACAGCACGGTCAAGAAAATGGATGAGGAAAGATATTGCCAGCGCTACACCCCAAGGAATCCCGGGAGCATCTGGTCGGACACCAACATCATGAGACTGAAGAAGATGCTGGATGCCGGGCTCATGACAGAATCGGGGCTGGGCAAGGTCCCGCCGGAGGCGATGGACGCCGCGAGGTCGGGCATCATCGAGAGGAAGGGCAGTGCGGTTCCGAAGTCACTACCCATGCCTGAAGACCTTGAAACGGCGCTGGCCAAGGATGAAACGGCTCAAAGGAACTGGGCCAAATTCGCCCCGTCCCACAGGAAGATGTACATCTACTGGGTGTTGGACGCCAAGAAGCCCGAAACAAGGGAGCGGCGGATCGCGCGGGTACTGAACTATGCGAGGGAGAATAAAAGGGCGTTGATATGAGGTGTTGCCATGAATGAAGCGGTTTTGAGCGTCCCCGAATTGCAAACGAAGAGGCTTGTGCTTCGCCAGCTGACAGAGAACGACCTTGATTTCATATTCCAGATTTTCAGTCGGGAGGAAACGAACCTGCATGTTGCCGACCCCCCTGTCAGGGACATGGGCGAGGCCAGGGAGCTCTATGAGATGTACATCAGGCCGAGAACCCACCTTTTCAGATTGGGCATATTTTTAAAAACCACCGGCGAACCGATAGGGACCATCGGCCTCTATGGCATCAAGACGGAGGATTTCCGCGCTGTCCTCGGCTTCGACCTCCTGAAGGAATTCTGGGGACTGGGGTACATGACAGAGGCCGGGACCGTCCTTCTTGAGCATGCCTTCGATTCAATGGGCCTCAATCGCATCCAGGCCAGTGCGGATGCGGACAACGCACGTTCCCTTGCTACCATAGAACGGCTCGGGTTCACAAAGGAAGGAATAATGCGGCAGAAGGATTTTTACAAGGGAGCATTCCATGACGATGTCGTGTACTCCATGCTCAGGGAAGATTGGCAGAAACGCGCCAGCCCGCCAGTCAAGGGTAGGCTGCCAAATCCAAAATAATATATTCCTGTAAGTGCATTCCATCTTCATGGTGGAGGATGCGGGAGAGAAGATTATCGAGTCTGCATACACCGAGATTGTTGGGTCCAATCCAGTGTATTCTTTCGAGGGCACTGGGCCAAAGCGCCTGCTCATAATGTCCGGGCTGCCGCTCTCAGGCAAGACCTTTTTCGTAAACAAGATGAACCGGTTCAGGCCTGGCAAGTTCCAGCAGATCAACAGCCATTCTGTCAGGCCAATCGTTGTCAAGCATATGGGGCGCAAGAACCCTGTTTACGATGTGCCCGAGCACCATGCAACTTTCGAGGTGTCTCACAGGCTCCTACTCACGATACTGAACAATGGGTGGCCGGTGATTGCGGACGCCACCAACCTAAAAGAGAAATACAGGGCCTGGGCGGTGGACGCGGGCAGGAAGGCGGGGGCCGAGATACTCACCGTGTTCATGCATGTCACCGATGAGACTGCGCAAACCAGACTCAACGAGAGGGTCAGCGAATCCTCTGCGACATTCAACACCTACCAGCAACTGAAGTACGACCTTGAGCCGGTCAGCCAGTGCTCCACACCCTATGTGATAGTCAATTCGGAGGTCGACATCTCGCCGCACGTGAACGAGGTGTCAAGGTGGCTATGCGGCGAATCGCCAGTCCTGCGAGGGGCTGTCCAGCCGAAGCACTGAGGGGCTATGATATATGAATTTTGATGATATTATAAAAAACATTAAATTATTATACGATCCTCACAATGTCGAAGGCATGGCAAGGTACGGCATCAACCCCCGCGACAATTATGGCGTATCAATCAAGGACCTGAGGTCGATGGCAAAGAAAATAGGGAGGGACCATGGGCTCGCGGTGCGGCTTTGGGCTTCTGGCATCAGAGACGCAAGACTCCTGGCAACGCTTGTGGCGGAGTCCGGGGAACTCACCTCCGAGGAAGCCGAGGAGATGGTTAAGGGCATCGATTCATGGGACGTCTGCGATGGGTTCTGCATGAATCTCGTCAGGCACACGGATTTTGCATATTCAAAGGCAGTTGAGTGGAGTTCAAGGGGGCCCGAGTTCGAGAAACGCGCGGCATTCAGCCTGATGTCGACGCTCGCAGTATCCGACAAGGAAGCAAGCGACTCAAAGTTTGAGGAATTTCTGCAGTTAATCGAGATAGCATCCATGGATGAGCGCAACTATGTGAGGAAGGCAGTGAATTGGGCATTGCGCAGCATAGGGAAGCGCAATCCGCAATTGAACAAAAAGGCTTTGAAGATTGCCCGCAAGCTTGCGCGATCTGAGAATGCATCTGCAAGGTGGGTGGGCCGGGACGCGGTCAAAGAGCTCGAGAGCGGGCCTGTCCGTCTGAGGCTCGCAAGGAAACAGCAAAAGCGCATATGAATCGGAAAGATTATATGGTCATCACCCTTTGAAACCATGATGATTGTCAAAGTCAGGCGAACGGGCGGCAACATAGTAGCAACCGAAAACGACAAAACCTTCATTGCCAAGCCGGAAGGTTGGGATCAGAAAGGCATAATCAACAGCCTGAAAAGGGCCTTCACCCTGAAATATGAGGTCTTTGACGAGACGAATCTCCTTGTAAGCCAGGTTGAATACAACTCGCTAGAAAATCAGATAATCATCAGAAAGAAATCCGGGAATGTCGCGATTGACCTTCCCACATTTTGCGTTAATTCCGCGGTATACCATATCCGGGAAAAAATGACCGGGCTTTCGGTCACTCCGGTTCAGACAACGAGGGACCAATCATCCGATGCTGTCATGTCAATCGAAGCAACAAAATCGCTCACCGAATACTCAATGAAGTTTACCAGTTACGATGAGAACATGCATCCGGTACTCAAGGAATTTGCAATCGGGTTCATGATCCGCTGGATGTCCTATTTGTATTGATATATTAATATATTTTATTTCATATTTAAAAATGCAGTTCCTATATACTGATAAAAAAAGTGGAAAACACTAAGAAAAAAGTTGGAGTGCCCAACCTTGACATCAACCTGGGATGAAAGTCATACCGGGGCCAATGTTCTATAGGTTGTGACACTCGAACATTGGTCCGCTTATTTCTTCTTCTTTGCGGCCTTCTTTGCCGGCTTCTTCTTTGCCGGCGCTTTCTTTTTCGCTACTTTCTTTTTTGCTGCCATTTTTTATTCCATCCCGTAGATTTTCATAATCTACAGACCCGATATACATCTAATATTATATAAAACATATGGATAATTTAATTCATAATATTTATTATATATAATTATCAATATGAACAATCCAAGAAATCTGTTTTTACAGACTCAGTCATTGTTCATTTAAATATTTTATCTTAAATAATATTTGGCCAGTCAAAATAAATATTTCCGAAAATAATAGGCTGTTAAAGTATTTCGGAAATTTATTTTCATTAAAAAAACAAAAAAAGTTAATGCGCAGCGAAAAAAAGCCCCGCAAAGCATTCGGCGGTGATTCGGGGGCATTTCATTGCATCATCAAGCATCGCGCCGCCCGCTGCAACCGGTGAGCACACAGTTAAAAAATTCAATATGAGCATTCGCAACATATGAGTTAATTCGACAATATTGCACCAAAATATTATGACACCCGACTAGCGTTTTGCATTGTTTCCGGGTTACACCTTCCCCCAAATGAATTTCTCGGCTCCGCTGTCGGGAACAGTGGCGATGTAAGCATAGAGATTCATCCTGTGGATGTCGTCTATCTCCAGGATTACCTGGGTGAATTCCAAGGCCTCGTAGAACCTGGCGGTCAGCTCGTGAATGTGTCGCGGATCGGCTGTCTGGGAGCTGGTTATGATTGCGGCAAAGATCTTTATCGGTTTTCTGCCTTCGAGCATCAGCAATTTGGTGAGGTCCTTGGCGACATCTCTTGAATTGTAAAGGTTCGGCCCTTTCCATTCAATGTGGATTCGCGGCTCGTCCCTGATGACGAAATCAAATTTCGCAGGAATCCCCTCTTCGAGAGCAAGCTTCTGCGTCGTTTTTGGCCGGTTCAGGCCGAACTCCTTCCATGAGTACAGTGCTTTCGTCGGGTGGTCCGGGATTATTATCATCCTCCTCCAAGGGTCTATCTTCTGGTCGACATAATATTTGGTCAACAGGCTTGAGAACTGGTGATGGTAGAACTGTTCGTTGAGTACTCTGCCCCTGTTGCCGTCCTTGACTATTCTCTCGGTCCTTGACAGGATGTTATCAAATATTCTCTCCAGCACGGATATGTTCAATTGATCACCGAAGGCAAATACGCATAGAAATAGAAATAAGTGTCGAAACATTAGGGGGGTTTATGAAAATCACACAAATTCGCATAGGGATGGACAATTTCAGTTATCTTGTGCAATGCATAGCCACAGGAAAGGCTGCGCTTGTCGATCCCGGCACCAACGCTTCCGAGGCTATGTCATTGATTGGCCACGGAAACCTGCAACTGATTTTCATAATCAATACGCACCGCCATCTGGATCATGTTGCAGAAAATTCCAGGGTGAGGGAAACATATGGCTGTGACATCATCGCATCCGAACCAGAATCCTATGGAATCTCTGATGTGACAAGGACGGTATCCGACGGCGAAATCCTTATGTTGGGCGATGTCCGCATCCGATTCCTGCTGACACCCGGCCACACGCCGGGCGGCCTGTGCATGCTTGTGGATGGTGAGGCACTCCTCACCGGCGATACATTATTCATCGGGGACTGCGGAAGGACCGATATGGCCGGCGGAAGCGATAATGAGATGTTCCTCAGCCTCCAGAAGATAAAATCCCTGCCCGATGCTGTAATTATATATCCGGGGCATGATTATGGCCCTGTGCCCTTCGATACCCTGGGCAATCAGAAGAAGCAGAACAAGACGCTTCTTGCGAAATCTGCAAATGAGCTGTCCCTCATTGCTTAATGTGTATTTCGTAACACCCAATTAATAACAATTATTACGTTCCTCCCTTTTTTTATGCACAAATGCTCATAAATTCCTCAATTCGTTGATAATAGAATTTGAATTATCGCATCTACTTTTTGGTAGCACGAATATTGCATATTTATTACCAGATTTCATTGAATAGTCCGACAACTTGCGGCGAAATGCTTATCTCTCATCCCCCAAGTGAATCGGAATTCAGTCCGTTTGGCTTCGATTTTTGACTCCCTCGAAAGGCTCTTCCTTCATGCTCATCTCTCATGCGGGCGATTGCATTTTGAATTCTTGTTGAGCCCTCAAAAGAACTTCTTCAGCACATCGGAGAGGTCGGGTTTCGAGATTTCTTCCAGACTGTAGAAGACCCGAACGATCGGCTTGTTGACATTCAGAACCCTGTTCAGATCGATGGGCGTGCCTGCCAGGACTATGTCGCAGGGTGTTTTGTCGATAGTGGCCTTGAGGTCTGCAATCTGCTTGTCGGAGTATCCCATGGCAGGGAGAAATTTCTTGCCCTTCACATGGGGGTACTTCTCGAATGTCTTCTTTATCTCCCCGACAATGTAGGGCAGCGGGTCAACAGACTCGCCCGCGCCGAATTGCTTGGCTGCGACCATGCCTGCACCATAGGACATTTCCCCGTGTGTCAGGGTGGGCCCGTCCTCGATTATCAGGACCTTCTTTCCGCGGATTGCATTCTCATTCTCAATTGTGACCGGCGATGCTGCCTTGATCACAATGGCCTCCGGGTTTGCGAACTGCGTGTTCTTCAGGACAATGTCAACCTTGTCCGGGTCCGCAGTGGTGATTTTGTTCACGATAACGACATCGGCCATTCTCAAATTTGTTTCGCCGGGGAAATATGCCAGCTCGTGGCCCGGCCTGTGCGGATCGACGATGGTGATATGCAAATCCGGCTTGTAGAACGGCGTGTCATTGTTGCCGCCGTCCCAAATGATGATGTCCGCCTCCTTCTCGGCTTCTTTGAGGATGGCGCCGTAATCCACTCCGGCATAGACGATGATGCCCTTGTCGATATGGGGCTCGTATTCTTCCCTCTCCTCGATAGTGCACTTGTGGAGGTCCAGGTCCTTGTAGGTCGCGAACCTTTGAACGGCCTGTTTGGCGAGATCTCCGTAGGGCATCGGGTGGCGGATTGCGACGACCCTCTTTCCCTTGGCCTTCAGCAAATCGACGACCTTCCTGGTGGTCTGGCTCTTGCCGCAGCCTGTTCTCACGGCGCAGATTGCTATTACCGGGATCTTGGACTTTATCATTGTCCTCTCGGCATCCAGCAATTTGAAGTCTGCACCGTGTGCGGTCACGATGGCTGCTTTGTTCATGAGCACCGGATACGGAACGTCGCTGTAGGAGAACACGACCTCATCCACTTTGAATTTCTCTATGAGTTTCACAAGGTCGTCCTCCGAATAGATCGGGATGCCCTTCGGATAAAGCTTGCCAGCCAGAACCGGCGGGTACGTCCTTCCGTGGATATCCGGTATCTGGGCGGCCGTGAAGGCCACGACCTCGAAATCCTTGTTGTCCCTATACACAACGTTGAAGTTGTGGAAATCCCTGCCCGCTGCGCCCATTATCAGTATTTTTTTTACTGCCATATGCTCACCTGTAACTAATTATGCCCATGGGATAACGCATGTTCCATATGTATTTTATCATTGGATTATGAACCATTTGTAACTATACTATGTGACATTTATTGCAGGGGGCTAGGGGCTTTGCATACAATATGGAATAAAGGGTCTAGGGGCTTTGCATGGAAAATGGAATAAAGGGGCTAGGGTTTGCTGGCTGTCGTGAACAGCCAGCAAAAAACATATGTTAACAACCCTAGACCCCAGACCCCAGACCCTAGACCCCTGATTCACAAAGACAAACAAACCCTTTCAAGGGTCGGCAGTTTACTTTATCTAAAAATCTGTGCAGATTTTATTATCTCTTGCTTTCGCTGCAAGGCAAGAAAAAAAAAGGGGAGGATTAATCCTGATTAGTGATTCTAGAATCTCTGGAACACACCGCCCATCTCGACAAGGTTCTTGTCGGATGGCTGCGGATAGGCCAATGGCCCGAATCCCTGGTCCGTGGCAATGCCGCACTCCGCAACCGTGAAACCCGGTTGCGAGCCTCCAAGGCTCGAAAGGTCTGTCTCGGACCTGAATGCCATTATCTCATCGGCCATCACAGCCATGAAGGAACGGCTCATGGAATCGCTGACATCCCTGATTATCTTCACGACCATCGAGTCCATAATTGAATATGCCCTGGAGAGGGATATGTCCCTGTCGAACTTGAGGAGCGCATCGTTGTCCAACGCTATTGTGCTGTCAGTGAGCAGCCTGAGTTTCTCGACATGCTCTTCGGCCATCTCTCTCCTCGAAGATTCCGCGCTGAATGGAAGGATGCAGACCGCGAAAGTGACCAACCCGAGGCCCTTCGCCATCTCGGCAACCATCGGGGCTACCCCGGTTCCGGTGCCGCCGCCGAATCCCGCGACAATGAACACGACATCCTTCGATATGAGGCATGAGCGGATGTCCTCCTGGGCAAGCTCCGCGCATCTCTGGGCCACCTCTATGTAACCTCCGGAATCATGGTTGAATGTGATGCTCTTTCCTATGCAGATCTTCCTGTCGGCGTCAACGAGCCTGAGGCCCGTCATGTCTGTGTTCACGGCAATCCTGGGAACCCCCTTGAAATGCCCGCCCATCCGACCGACTGTCTGTATGCCAGCTCCACCGCAGCCGAGTATGACCATACGCGGCTCGCTCATACAATCCGATATTATGTTGAGTATCTCGTTTTCCATCTTCACTTCCGACGCTAGGCTCATCGTTATGCCCTCCTTTGATGAAATTGGAACGAAGGCCCGCCCTCAGGCATTTGCGGGGAATAATGCCGGACTTTCACCGATATGATTGAACCTGATGTTTCCCTTTCAGGCAGAGTGCATCCCATCCCTCTGACAGCCAAGGCCTTGCGCTTTACTCGAGCCGGATACTATTTCTGTTGATGTCTGACGACGGTTCTTCGTTCCCGATTGCGTTTGAATTGTCCTCTACGGTGTAATAATCTGTCTTGAGGTGCGGTTCTCGATTTCCACGTCCGCTTTCTTCCCTGCAGCGATCTCCATCCGCTTCATCGCCATGAATGCCTCCTTGACGCGCTCCTCGGTGAAAAAGCTGTCAATGGCGGCTTGCACTGCGTGTGCCTGCGACCTGTAGAATCCGCGGTTGACCATGGTCCCAATGAACTCTTTGACAAGCGGGGCCACCTCGACCGTTATCGCGTTCTGCTGCTGCTGGGCGTCAAGCAAGGCACGGGCGGCGGCTCTTAAAAATTCGCTCCGGTTGGCATAGCCCTTGGTCCTGACCAAAGCGTCTATCTCTTCCATCATCGCCTTCTCGAAACGAGCCGAAATCCGTTCCTCAACCTGTTCCTGCATTTTGCACCAATTTGTCTGACAAATTTTTATATCGTGTAAGACAAACGTAACCGATAATGTGTTTATGGTATAAATAGTTTTTGTTATTTGTCATTTTCACTCATAAATTTTGTCATACATTTGATTTTTTCTTGAGCACTGGCATGATTGAAAACCCATGCTTGAGGCAAAAATGAATGCCGAGCTTCTTGTTGTGGAAGGCTTCTGATTTGCATACCTGGCATATGTACCTCATCGCATCGTCTCCTTCCATTCAACGATATCCGTTATGCTGTATTCCTCCCTTATCTGGACGAACGGGCAACCCACGCTTTTTCCCGTGTCGAAGCAATCGAATCCCTCCGAACGGATGCATCTTTCACATTCGGTTATGACCGCAAAAAGAAGCATTTTTTCCAACCTGGAGAATTCCCTGAGACCCATTTCCTCATGTTCGCGGGTCACATCATCCGTCATTTCATGCGTGAGACTGGACATAGTATCAAAGCTCCTCCAGCTTCTTTGCTTTCTTTTTAAGTTCCTCAAGGGCGTCATCCGCGGCCATGTTCTCCCTGAGAATGGCTTCCATTCTGCCCCGGCGCCTCAGGTAGTAGATCTCCAGGTCCCTGAGCCAAAAATCCAACGCGAGAACGACTGCCTCCTGGGAATCTCTGGCATCGCCGTTCATTATGTGTCTCTGAAGCCTTTCGGCAGTGCGATTCGGAATGTTCAGGGTGATTCCGGTGGTGTTCCATCCGTCCTTGTGTTCCATGACATAGCTGGCGATGGCCTCCCTGATGACCGAGCTTCGGCTCGTGAATCCCTCCCTCTGCCCTATGGCATCAAGTTCCTCGAGCAACTCGAGCTCCACCCTGACATCGACCCTTTCCTTATTCATTCCATCCACCTGCGCACACATTTGCGCACACATCTATTAAATACCTATCTGCTCCTATATCGAAAAGTCCGTATTTAAAAGTTTTGATTGTGAGTAACAGGTCAGGATTCTGATATTTTAAATTGTAGATTTTCGATTTTAGATTTTTGTTCACAGCTTGCTGTTTTTTCATTTCTTTTTGGATAATGGGGTCTAGGGTCTTTGCTTACAAAATGGATTTAAGGGTCTAGGGTCTTTGCATGCAAAATGGGAATAAGGGTCTAGGGTCTTTGGTTGTAAAATGGGATTAAGGGGCTAGGGATTGCTGGCTGTCATGAACAGCCAGCACAAAGCAAATGTTAGCAACTCTAGACCCTAGACCCTAGACCCTAGTCCCTAGACCCAGACACATAAAATCGTTATTCAGATACTATTCCAGCGAACTCTTGCAAACCTGCGAAACAAGTAAATACATGATATCAAATATCTTTCATCATGAGAGCTACGGTTGCGATAACTGTTCTGGCGATCTTCATGGTCATCGCCTCAATCGCATCGGCCAGCCCCGCCCTGAGCTCCCCCAAGGTCCTGCCAACCACAGGCACTTCGGGCGATGTTTTCACATTCACTGTTCATTACAAAGGGGATTCGCCGGTTTCCGTGACATTCTATGCCGACAATGCCCCTCTTGAGATGCAGGAAGTGGACCCCGGGGACCAGAATTACACCGATGGCAAGGACTATTTCATCCGTGTGAACCTGGAAGAAGGAACAACCATTTATTATTTCAAGGCCACAACCGCCGCGGGCGAGGAAACGAGAACCGCCGCGACCACGATCAATGTCCAGCCTCCCGAAGGTTTGAGGGTCGACCACATAGACGTCGTGCTGGCTGTCCTGATATTCCTCATTCCCACGGTGTGGGGTCTGGTCATGTTCCGGAGATTGTCAAAAGACCTTAGGGAGACAATGCAAATTCTGAAGGAGAGAAAAAAATCAGAATAGGTTGACAAGGTACAGGCGTTTGGTCCTGTTCATGCTGACCACATGCCCTGGTTTGAACCTCTCCTCAATGCCCGCGAGTGCATTGACCAGTTCCACCATTTCTCTTTTCGTCGGGTTATCGAGGTCCAGCCCCACCTGCAGTATCTGGCGCTCTATCACCGGGCCGGCATTGGCAGGCCCCCCGAACTGGTCGGTGAAGTCCGCGATGATGCGATCCAATGCATCTTTGAGATTGTTGATTTCTGTTTTGTCAATAATATATTGGGTATAATTAAGTCGGGCGCTCTCCGTGTTCCTGAGGATAGCCTCGGCCAGTTCAGTGAAGACAGCCTCTACATTAAATCCGTCCTTGGAGCTGGTCAGGAATACCTGCTTTCGCAGATTGCAAGGGTCATATTCTCTGGCAAGGTTATTCAATTCCCTTTCGCCGAACTCGGCCTGGGCCTGGAGGTCGCTTTTGTTCCCGAGAAAAACCATGGGCATCGCCCCGGATATGCTCAGCAGAGAAGGAATCCAGTAATCCTTGAGGCTCTGAAGTGTGTCTCCTCTGGTGACGTCGGAAACCAGAAGCGCTCCCTCGATGCCTCCGAAGGAGAGTGCCTGGGTATATTGGTATCCCCTCTGGCCGAGTATATCCCAGATCAGGAGAATGACATGCTTTTGGCCGGTGTCCGGTTTGAAGTACATGTCCTTCTTCGTCACCTTTGAACCAAGGGTGGTCATGTACTTGTCGCTGAACTGGTCCGTGACGAAACGGCGCACAAGACTCGTTTTTCCCGTGGCCCCGTCCCCGAGGAGTATGATGTTCTTTTTCAGGGTCTCCATGGGATGGACAATCAGCTGGAGGGTATTAATGTGTTTCCAATTAATCTCTTGAATTTTGTATAATGCATAGGTGAAAAGATTAAAACTCAGCTGATTTTTTCATCCTGGATTTCCAGCTTCATGTCCGCTCCGCAGGATGGGCACTTCCCATCGTTCGCCGAGATGCAATCGGCATGCGCCACCCTTCCGCATTCGCACTTCACCGATGGCGAGGCCGGAGAAAGCGGTTTGCCGCAGTGCTGGCATAGTCCTTTCTTCCGTTGCGGGGATTCTTCCTTGACCGGTTCCCTGTCAAGCACTCCGAAGTACCTGAACATGACCAGCCAGAACACGGTTATCCAGGCCATGAATATCAATTCGCCGATGTTGTTGTGCGTCCACTGCATGGCCTCCGCGCCGTGATACCTGCCGACAATGATGATGATGGTCATCCTGAGGATGTTCGCGACCCAGGCAAGGAATATTCCGAGGGCCAGGAGGAGCGCTACCTTCCTGTCCGCCTTCTTATATTCCACGGCAACGAAGGCGATGAATGCCGACACGAATATCGCGACTGAGTAAAGACCGGTGCATGACAGCCCGATGCTCAGTGGGATCGGGAATCCATCGGGACCGGGGACCTCCATCATATTGTAAATCCGGAGGCCCGTCATCGGATCTGTGACCGGGGAGACCACGGCTATCCCGAGCAAGTTCGACAGGGCGGCGGTGGGCATGGCCAGTAAGTAGTAGATGAGCGGGGTGTTGGTGTCGGTCTCGCCTCCGCCCAGGCTCAGCAGGGTCGTCGGTATCACTAGGAAAACGAATAGAAGTATCACGAAAAGGAGGGCGAAGTCCCTCTCGACGCGATATTTCGCGGGAATGTAATTGTAAGCGAGAAAGACCGCTGCCAGCACAAGTGCGACATAGTCATTGCTCCCGAGGTAGAATCCGTCCCTGAGGAACAGGTTGAACGATGCCACCGCGACCAGCACCGCAATCCCCGCGGCCGGGATGAGCAATTTAAGGCGTCCTTCCAGCGTGACCAGGTTCACAAGGCGGGAGGCGATGTTGTCTTCCGCTGTTTTCTCTTTGGCAACGGCCTTTTCGCCTTTCGCAGCCCAGAGCAAAGCCCCGATGCCCGCGAGGATGAAAACAATCCCGACCAGCCGGCTCATGTGGCTGAGCAATATCGCCAGGTTGAGCCCCCCGAAGAGAAGCACAAGACCGGCGACATACATTACCTTGTCAGCAGTTTTCATTCAGCACCCCGATCAAAAGAAGTCGGCAAGCCCCTTCCCGAGCTTCATGCCCGGTTTGAATCCCAGAATCTTCTTGGCCTTTGAGATGTCGGCGCTGCTGTGCAGTATATCGCCCTTGCGGGGTTCCGAATAGCTCACTTCCAGCTCCTTTCCCGAGAGCCTGATGACCTCGGCAGCAAGTTCATTGACTGTCGTGGCCTTTCCGGTGCCGCAGTTGAATGCCTGGCCCTTCGCATCCGGATTTCCGAGGCACAGCTTCACCATTCCCACGACATCGCTGACGTGGATGAAATCCCTGGTCTGGCTCCCGTCCCCGTAGATGGTCGGCGCCTCCCCGGCCTTCGCCCTCTCGACGAACCGCGAGATGACTCCGGAGTACGGGGAGTTCGGGTCCTGCCTCTTGCTGTAAATATTGAACGGGCGGATGCTGGTCACCCCCAATCCGTAGCTTTCCTGGAACGCGAATGCGTAATTCTCCCCAGCCAACTTGCTGACACCGTAGGGCGAGAGCGGCCTTGTCGGGTGCATCTCGCCGATGGGGACCCGCTCAGGATTGCCGAAAATCGCCGCCGAGGATATGTAAATGAACTGGCCGACCATGGACTTGGCGGCCGTTTCCAGCAGGTTCACGGTCCCGAGTATGTTCTCCTTCGCATCGAAGACCGGGTCAGATACCGACCGGTCCACGCTGACCTGGGCGGCAGTGTGTATGACCGCGTCCCTCCCCCGGCAGAGGTTCATCGAGAGCCGATAATCCCCGATATCTCCGAGGATGTGCTTGGCGCCTTTCACTGGGTGTGCGGTGGGCTTGAGGTCCAGGCCAGTTATCTCGTGGTCCGCGGACAGTGCCTCGACAAGGTAGGAACCCAGCTGGCCCGATGCGCCGGTGACAAGTATTTTCATAGATGGGAATCCCCTCAGGTATTATTTAAGGATTTTGACAAAAGTAATTGTTCACAGTTTGCTGTTTTTTCATTTCTTTTTGTAACGGGGTCTAGGGTCTTTGTTCACAAGATGGTGTAAAGGGTCTAGGGTCTTTGCTTATAAAACGGAATAAAGGGGCTTTGTTTGCAAAATGGTATAAAGGGGCTAGGGTGTGCTGGCTGACTTGAACAGCCAGCAAAAAACAATTGTTACCAACCCTAGACCCTAGACCCTAGCCCCTAGACCCAGACACATAAAATCGTTATTTAGACACCTATTCCAATGAACTCTTGCGACAGAAAGCAGGTTTTCCGTGGCACAACTCAACGCCAAATTTTAAAATATAGACTGCTATACAGCGGCGGTGTTTCGATGATAGTTGTAGGAGGTTCTGCCTCGGGGTCCCTGTCGCGCGAGCTCTCAAAACGGCTCGGCTGCAGGATGGCCGATGTCGAGATAAAGAGGTTCCCTGACGAGGAATGCTATGTCAAGGTGAAGGAGCCCCTGAAAGGCCAGGACGCTGTCATCGTCCAGACGACATACCCGGACCCGAACATCCTCGAACTCCTGCTCCTCCAGGACGCTGTGCGCAACTCGGGCGCGGAGAGCATCACCACGGTAATACCTTATTTCGGTTATGCCAGGCAGGACAAGAGCTTCACGGAGGGCGAAGCGGTGAGCGCGAGGCTCATGGCCAAGCACATCAGCCTTGGCACCGACAGAGCCTTCACGATAGACATTCACAATATCTCAGTCCTGGAAGCATTCACTGTCCCGGTCCGGAACCTCAGCGCTATGCCCGCCATCGGCAAGTTCCTCGCTGATAACTCTGTGGATTTGATAGTCTCGCCCGACGAGGGCTCGAAGGCCAGGGCCAGCCTGGCCGCGGAAGCCGCAGGGTGCCAGTGGGACTTCCTTCAGAAGAAGAGGATAGACGGCAGCACCGTCGAGATCAAACCGAAGAACCTGGACGCCAATGGCAAATCCATCGCGATCGTGGACGACATCATCGCCACGGGCGGAACCATGATAAAGGCGGCCGAGCAGCTGAAAAAGCTCGGGGCAAGATCCGTCTTCGCGGCCTGCACGCACGGCCTCTTCACGGGCGGCTCCCTCCCGAAACTTCAGGCATCGTTCGACAGGGTCCTCTCCACGGACACCCTCGAGCGCCCGACCTCCGCAATCTCAGCCGCGGAATGCATCGCCCAAGCTCTGAAAAATACATCTGGCTGATGATTTTCTTTTGTTCGAACGTTGTACCAAATGGTATTTAAATACCTGTGTATATAGGGTAGGATAACAAGAGAAAAAACAGGCGAAACTCAGGTCCCTTGGGGGGTATTCATCTTCTAAAGGGTTTTCTGGGATTTGTGCTGTTTTTTCGAGAAAACAGAAAAATATGAGAGGAGGAACGAAACATGAAAACCCAATTAATCAAAGGAGCTAGTTTTATGACAGCCATGCTGTTCGTCAGCATGCTGATGGCACCTGTTCTCGCCGCTCCCCTGCTGCCTTTCGACAGGCTTGGGGACACGACCCAGAACAACGCCATTGTATGCAGCTGGATAGACGGCGTGGAATACGGAAGAGCGACGACAAGCGGAACAGGCTACCTGGACATAAGTACCGCAGGCGACGAGACCGACCAGACAACTGAGAAGACCGGCGGCAACGCAGGCGATATCATCCAGTACTCAGTCGGCGACCTGACCGGTGCAACCGGCGCGTTCTTTGCAGTAGCCGAGAACGACAACTTCGTCACTGGCAGCAGCTTCACAGGCGACCTGACCATCGACGCCGCAACGAACCTTCTGAAGATCGACGTCCTGGCATCCCAGTCCACCGTGACGGGACTGCCTGACTACATCTTGATTTACAACCCGACAGGCGGCGCAGTCGACGCCTCAACCTATTCCCTGCAAGTCGCAGCTGGATCAGTCCTGGCAATAGCCACAGGCGACATACCGACCGGCCTGACAGTGAACAACAACATCAACATTCCGGCAGGCGGCTCACTGGTCATCGACATGACCAGGTGGGGCGGACTCGGAAACGCAAACGCGGTCAAGCTTATCAGGACAACAGGATCCCGCGTCGTTGACAGGGTCGAGTACGGCGCAATCGCAGCCGAGCCAGAGAACACGATCATGACCAACGCCGCAAACCCGGCATCCGGCCAGGAAATCTACAGGATAGGCACCCACCAGGACACGAACCAGTGCGCAGCCGACTTCCAAACAAGGGTGCAGACAGTCGTGAGGGACACAACCCAACCGACAGTCCTGTCCACAGTGCCGACGAACACAGCAACCGGCGTCCTGATTACCCAAAGCGTTATCATAACCTTCAGCGAGTCAATGAACACCGGATCATTCACATACACCTGCTCGCCGAATCCCGGCGGATGGAACCCTACCTGGAGCACCGTAACCTTTGCAAATGACCGTGTAACACTCACACACACGAATTTCGCCTACAACACACTTTACACATTCACGATAACGGCAGCGACCGACCTCGTAGGCAACGCACTGAACCCGACCCCGTACGCATGGACATTCACGACCGAACTCGCACCCCCGGTGCTTACGACCATGACCATCACGACCGACCCGGTGACAATCACCGATATCTATGTCGGCACGATGCCGGTCAGCGTCCAGGGATACGACCAGTACCTCGCACCGATAACCTGCACACCGGTTTGGAGCGATAACTCTGTCGGCACCACATTCATCAACGTAGTACCGGGCAGCCCGGCGACAGCCGACCTCAGCGCGGACGGCAGCCAAGTGTCCGGAACGTTCACCATCACCGCAACCGACGGAACAGTTTCCGACACCGCGGTCCTGCAGATCAACGCCTACACCCCGGTGCTTACGACCATGACCATCACGACCGACCCGGTGACAATCTCCGATGTCTATATCGGCACGATGCCGGTCAGCGTCCAGGGATACGACCAGATAGGCGCGACAATGGCCTGCACACCGATCTGGAGCGATAACTCTGTCGGCACCACGTTCATCAACGTAGTACCGGGCAGCCCGGCGACAGCCGACCTCAACGCGGACGGCAGCCAGGCAGCCGGAACGTTCACCATCACCGCAACCGACGGAACAGTTTCCGACACCGCGGTCCTGCAGATCAACGCCTACTTCCCGGTTCTGACGACAATCGTCATCACCCCGGACCCGATATCTGTCGCAGCGAGCGGCTCCATCGGAGTCTCGGCACAGGGATACGACCAGATGGTCGCACCCATGGCCTGCACCCCAGCATGGGCTGACGCATTCGGCGGCGGCTCGTTCTCCGGACAGGTCGCAGGCAGCCCCGCAACCGCAACCTACAACGCAGGCGCAACAGCAGGCGGACCCTGGATCGATGCAATAACCGCGACCGTTGGCTCGATAGTCGGAGCAGCCGACCTGACAATAACAGGCGGCGGAGCACCACCGGCAACCCAGGTCAACACAGTCGTTGCAACGCCCCACACGAACGGCGGAGCAGACATCCAGCTTGAGTGGACCGAGATCGGCGACGCGACCTTCTACAACGTGTACGAGAGTGCAGTTGTGACTGGAACCGGCTTCAACTTCGGCACCCCGAGCTACGTCGTGCCGGCATCCGGAACTGGCAAGGTAATCTACCAGCTCACAGGTAAGTACGCGGACGCGAACACCTACTCATGGGTAGTCAGGGCAGCCAACGGAAACGGCGAGAACACCGACGTTCCCGCAACAGGCGGCAACATGGCCTACAAGCAGATTCGCACATTCAAGACTGGAACAGGCTCAGTTACACCCGACTTAAACTACCTCGCTCTCCCACTGAAAATAAACATTTCCACCAACGACGCTTCAAGCCTAAGAAACGACATCAGGACTTGGGGCAGCCCGATAACTGGTGTAAATGCAATCGGAACATGGAATTCAGATGGTGGTGCATGGATAGTCAGAACTGGTGTTGGAACCAACTTCCCGTTACTGCCAGGCGTAGCTTACAGGATTGGCGCGATATTGCCTTCAGTAACCTACAAGATAGTTGGCGCACATGACCAATCTGTAAATGCGTTCACCTTTAAAATTGGTACTGGGGCTGTTACGCCAGACTTAAATTATGTTGCGCTTCCATACCACACAACACTAGGCTTCGCAGCAGACCTTAGAACGGACATCAGAACCTTTGGTAACCCGATAACTGGTGTGAATGCAATCGGCACATGGAATTCAGACGGTGGTGCTTGGATTGTCAGAACCGGAGTTGGAACAAACTTCCCTCTGGTGCCAGGCGAAGGTTACAGGATTGGCGCAATACTGCCATCTGTAGCATGGACCTGCCCGTTAAGAGTTCCGGGAGCATAAACCAAAACTAAAATGGGGCTCCTCCGGGAGCCCCCCTTTTAATCATTTAATATATTAGAGAATAGAAACAATATAGCAAGCTCAGAAAGAGAATGGGCATATCACGATCCACAGATTCACAGTATGGGAGGGCCTGATTCAGGAAATCAGGCACGCCTTTTCCCTGAAAAGGCGCTCACGAGCATTAAATGAGAAAAACCAAAGGGAGGAAATGAACACCAACAGAGAAAAACGAGAAAATAAAATAGAGGAGATGAAAAATATGAAGACGAAAATGATAGCGACTATATTAGCGCTTGGAATGGTGGCAGGTGCCTTTGCCATGATGGCCACACCTGTGAATGCAGCTGCTTACCACGGTTTCTGGTTTGCCGAAATAGATAATGGCGAGGCCAGATGTCGCGATTCCAACGATGGCGCAGTACCAAACGGCGGGGTTTCTCGCTTTTGGAAAGCCACAGAACCACAATATCATCAACAGGGCTTTAACGTTGCGCTTGGAACACCATGGGTAGGAATGAGCGATTGGATTGGAGCAAACGGCCAATCGAGTACCGATTATGTGGGAATGATGCAGACAACAGGCCTTGCAGGTCCTACAGATGTAGCAGCAGGGGATTCAATCTACTCAGTTATTGAGTTAGATGCTACTGTTGCAGCAGAACCAAGAACCTACTACTCAACAATCGATGGCCCCGCTGGATTCGGATGGACTGTCAGAGGTACAGTACCAAACGGTTACCTCTGGGCAGGCAACCACAATGCAATAGCATTGTCCGATGAGGAAATATTCCCATCTGGATTCCCCGCAACAACCTTCTTCGAACTGTACAAGATGCCGGCAGTGACCTTCACTGACGACACAACCAACAACTGGGCATTCCCGGCACACGAGGCAGACGTTCCCGGAAACACCGCATCCTGCATCGAGTCCTGGGTACTGATGGAAGGCGCCGCAGCAGGCGACAACGACGGGCCCTGGACACAGGTTGGCGTTACACAGCCCTACGGAACAGCCATAACCTACGACAGGACACCTGACTTCTACTACTGCGTCCGCATAATATGGGACGGAGCGGTAAACAGCGCAGTGCTGAGCCAGCCCCTCCAGAACATCGAGGGACCACCCACGACATTCGCACCAGAGGCATCTGCCCTGCTCTCGACACCCGCGACACACAACGGCAACACAGTGACCGAGTATGTGACCATAACCGCGACAATAACCGAGTCAATCGCAGATACAACCCCCGACACGATCAACGGAGCACAGCTCCGCGTTGACGGCGGCGCACCTGTAGCAATGACTGCGGTAGATGGCGCATTCGATGGCGAGGCCTCAGAGGCAGTTACCGGACAGTTCGACTTCCCGAGCCCATTCACGGAGGGCGTGCACACCTTTGAAGTACACGGCTCCGACACGGGCGACGGCTACAACGCGACCTGGATGAGCGGCACATTCACCGTGACCGACACCACAGCACCGGTTGCAGCATGGGGCATGGTTCCCGGCGCAACAGCCTACATCGGTAACAACCTGGTCTTCACAGCAACCTACGAGGACTTCAGCAACTACCAGGCAGCAGGCTCATACCTGACCTGGTCACTGAACGGCGTGCCACAGGCTAACGTTCCCCTCGTCGGAGTACAAACCGGATGGGGAAGCTACCTGTACACAGCGACAGCGACAATCCCGACCGGCGGCTTCGTCGCAGGCGATGTAATCACCTACAATGGACAGGTAACCGCAGCATCCGTAGGACCCCAGACGACAGTCCTCGGCGCAGGCGGACCGATCACGATGGACGACCCACCGACATTCCTGGACCCGTTCCCGGTGTACGGATATGTATATCTGTATGACGGAACCTTCGCAGGCGGATACGCCCCGACCGCACAGGTCGGAGCAGCCGTGTCAGTTAGCTGGTACGATGTGTCCATCGGAGCAGTCAACACAGCCAACGGCGTTACGAACGCCCTCGGTCAGTTCAGCATCGACATACACAACGGAATGGTAGCCGACCCGCTGGCATACGGCATCGAGATAACCTCGACCGCAACAACCGGCAACATCGGATACAACTGGACGGCAATAGCTGACTGGATGGCGCCGGGCGGCGTCTGGATGAACGTACTGTGCGGTGTACCGTACGATGTCATAATCACATCCCCGCTCGCACTACCAGTGCCCAACGTGTACGCATCCATAGGGTTCCCGGTAACCTACCAGATAGTGGATATCAACGGCGTGCTTGCACCCGGATACTTCACCTTCAATGACGGACCGATGCACTGGCACAGCAACGACACACTGTTCGTACCTCCGGCAGCAGTCCAGTTCGATGGAACTGCATCCGCAACACCCGGCACATACACAGACAACCTCGTCCTATGGACACCCGGATTCATCTACGTCAACGTCACAGAGAACGATGTGTCAGACTTCTACCTGACACCGTTCGATGCGATAGCCTACCAGATTGGCGGCGTTGCAGTACCCGGATATCTGAAGGACTGGGCCAACCTGACAGTTTTCGTACTGGCAGGCGGCTTTGACTGGAACTGCGTAGCATTCGGATGGAACATCGTTTCCGCACCGCAGGACCCGCTATCCAAGGGAACTGACGCTATCTTCGATGCAGGCGACGCACTACAGGTCTGCTGGAACCACAACGGCACCAACGACAACGCTCTGCAGATTGCAGAGAGGCAGGTCGACGGCAGCTACATCACTTGGACCATACCCGACGGCGAGGGTGGATTCCCCATCGACGGAGTGCACTCGTACTGGGTATACGCGGAAGTGGCACAGATCGTGACCTTCCTTGCTCTGGACTACGTCGCAGCAGGCTCCAATGTCCTCGCTGCAGCGGCAGGCTGGAACATGGTCGGGTTCACACACAACTACGCTACCTGGTTAGTAATCCCGACATCGGCCATGTTCATGGACGCGACGATTGACGCGGACCTTGCGGGCGTGGACAAGATAATCGCAACCGAGTGGGACTACAGCACACAGATGTACGTGAGCTACGTAGAACAAGCTGGCTTCCCGGGAATGCCCGAGAAACTCTGGAGCTGGGACTTCACCTACTCCAACCAGCCCGGTAACGGATTGTTCCTCTGGCTCGAAGCCGGTGTAACAATAGAGTTCAACGTCCTGTTCTAAACAGGAGCCAAGAAACGGAATGCCTGCGCCGGAAGGCGCAGGCCCTCTTTCCTTTATTTAATTTTAACAAATTTTAAATACTAACTTTAGAAAATTTTATATACATCTTAGAGATATACGTTAGTCATCTATAAACAGTCAACAAAGCATCAATCGTATCGCCGGGCAGCATACAGTCTCTGGGCTAGTTGGCTGAGAGTGCAAAGGTGACAGACATGTCAAAGAAGGACCTTGAACGACAAGGCGATGGAGGAGGCGGGACAAAGCAGTGTCCGATATGCGGAGCCGAGAACGCTCCCGATGCATCAGAGTGCACGGGCTGCAGTTTCACGTTCGAAGCGGACGATATCGTTGAGACGACCTCAGCGGCACCCGGTTCCGGCTCGACCGTTTGCAATGACTGCGGAGCGGAACTGCCCGCGGGAACAACCTCATGCTTCATTTGCGGGGCGGAAATAGGAACCCCTTCAACCGAAACAATCCCCGAGCCACCGGCCGAGGAAACGCCCCCGGAAGAAGAATGGGATGCGGGCGTTGTCGGCGGGGACGCTGAGCCGGCTCCGGAGGAAGTCACCGAAGAACCGGAAGAGATTCCCGAGCAACCGACGCCCGAATTGCCAGAGCTCGGAGAGAATGAGTTTCACTGTCCCTCATGCGGCAAGCCGATCGCCATGGGGACGTCCAAATGCCCGGAATGCTGGGCAGAGATACCCGAGATGATACGCTGCCCCAAATGCGACCATACCATACCATTGAGTTCTGAGGTTTGCGCCGAGTGCTTCGCGAAGCTGAAGAACGGGGTTCTGATCGAAGAGCCGCCAGAGGAAATGCCCGAACCGGCAGAATTGCCTGCGGAAGACCTGAACGGCGGCGAGCTGGAAGAGCACATCGACGAGGTTACCGAGATATATGGCGTTGAATGTCCGTTCTGCCATGAGATTGCCAATCCAGGCGACGACATCTGCCCTGAGTGCGGAATGCCTCTCATCGAGCGCGAGGAACCGGCGGAAGAGGAACTCGCCCCCCGGAAGAAGCCGGAGAGGGACTGGTACCGCATAATCGCCATCGGCGTGGTTGCAGTTCTGCTCGTTTCCGGTATACTGCCGTTCGCGATACCGCTTCCCCATGTCGACAGGCTCCAGATTCGCATCGACGGCGCCTTCGGCGACTGGGACCAGGTATCAGGCCAGAACGATTCGGTACTCAGCACGCTCCCGGCCAATGTGGACATCGTGCAGAGCAAAATGCTCTCTGACGCGTTCAATATCTATTTCTTTATGCAGGTGAGAGGCCAGGTTTTCGGAGACCAGGAAGGCGATACTGCCAGGATATTCATCGATACCGACCAGGACCCCGCGACAGGCTACAGCATAATGGGCTTGGGAGCGGATTACCAGATACGCGTTTTCGGCCACGGCGGCGACGTCGAGAGCTCCTCATGCCTTGCATTTGACGATTCAAAGGCGCAGAATGATTTCAACGGCTTTGTTTCAGCATCGCCATCGGTACCTCATGCGCCCGAAGCGGTCCAGGATGCGGCCAAGTTCGAAGTGCGGGCTACGCTTGGGGACATCGGCATAACGCAAACCACCCCTGTGACCGCGGTGTTCTACATGGCGGATTCTCACGGCAACCGGGATTACTCGGACCTTCCGATTTCCAGCCTTGGCAGCGTCCTGTTTGTGAGGCAATCCAGCATCGCGCCCGCAAACGGCCTGATGACCGGCTCGGCCTCGCCGGCGATTTCGCTTGAGATTCATGCCATCGGGCAATCGGTTGACATAAACGGCATCACTGTGCCGAACTGCGCTCCGGGAACCTTTGTCAGGACGATGGCGAACGGCACATCCCAGACCTTATCTCTGACAACCAGCGTCACCAGCCTGAGCGCCGGCTCACTGGTCGTGAGGGAAGCCGCCCCGGATGATTTCGATGTATCAGGTGCGCATGTGGTGGTCACCGGACAGGGCTCGTACTCGTATGCCGTGATGGCACCCGCTCTGATAGGCATTGACGGTGCATTCGCCGACTGGAACGGGAAAGGCACGACCAACAGTGACAGGATTGACGACCAGCTTTCCAAGAACGGCATCGACTCGATTGACGATGCGGGACTGGACATGGTCAGCCAGACCACAGCGCGCGAGAACAATCAGCTAAACATCCTCGTGCAGACGAACGGCACGATGCTTGCTGGCATGTGGGTACCCGAGATAGAGGAAGCATATGTTGACACGGGCGCGAACACAAGGTCGGAAGCGACCAAACCCGATTACACTTACACCGAGCCAGAGGTCTCCAAGACAAGGGCTCCGAACATCCAGAGGCCGACCGTGAAATCGGCCAAGACAGGCGAAGGCGCGGTGAACGTTTACCTGGACACGGACAACGACACCTCAACCGGATACTCTATCGAAGGAAGGGGCGCAGACTACCTGGTCAAGATAAAGGGCCAGAATGGAAGGGTCACCGCCACAAGCATTTCCATATTCTCGGGCTCGGACCGGAATATGCCGAGCTGGACCCTCCAGGCCGGCCTTCCCCTGGGCGCGTCATCGGGCTCCGGTGTTGAGATCGGAATTCCCCTCGGGCTCTTCACGGGCATCACCCCGAACACAAGCGCGGTGATCCAGCTTGTCGACTGGAACCTCAACGGAGACGTCTCGGATATCTCAATGTGGGATGTTTTCGAGACCGGTACCAGGGCGGGAACCAGGGCGGACCCGGGTCTCCCCGGCTACGGCCACCTTATGGGAACTCTCCTGACCTCCGGAAATGAATTCGTGCCAGGGGCAACCTTGGTACTTAAGGATTTAACTGGACGTGCCACCACCCGAATAACTGTCGAGAACACAATCGATAGCTATTCTATTGCCCAGGAAGTCTCGAAGGGGCTTCAGGTGAACATGTATGCAGTCAACAATACGCTCTACGGTGCAAACTCAACGACATTGACCAACGACAAGACTTTGGCCAAATGTAATATCATGATGGGCAACCCCATACCGGCCGCAGCACCGACCGGGTTGGAGGCGAAGGTCTTTGGCGCTATTGGTGTGCGTCTCACATGGACGACAGGGGCCACTCCCACTTCTTTTAATATCTTCAAGACAACCAACACCACGACCTCTGCCGGCGATGTGATGGGCAGGTATTACGGCATAAGCAGGTTGACCGGCATCTCCGGAACTGCCACGGAGTTCATAGACACCAACGTGGCCAATAACACGGTTTACTATTATTTCATAGAATCGGTCACAGGCGCTCAGGTGCATTATTCCCAGGAGGTCAGCGTCACAGTAAATTACTCCGCCGTTCCAGTCATCACTCATCAACCGATCGCCGATTGCACCGCATCCGTGGTGACTGTCAAAGCGACCGTCACGGATGATTCAGGTATTAAATTTGCCTCCGTGTTCTACAGGAAGGGCTCTTCCGGCGCCTGGACATCCGCGCCGATGACCCTGAGTTCGGGCTCTCCCTCAAACGGGAATTGGGTGGCAGGCATCCCCGTCGAGATGACGGACATCAACCAGCTCTATCAGTATTACCTGACGGCCGATGACGGCTCGAACCTCGGCATGTTCGGCGGGTCCGGCGCACCCGGATACCCGACGCCTTTCGGTTACAATGCCTCGTATGCACCCAGCAACCCATTCCCAGTGTACGGTTATGTTTACCTGTATGACGGTACCTTTGCGGGCGGATTCGCACCTGTCCCGCAGCCCGGAGCGACCGTGACAGTGAGCTGGTACGACTTCTCAATGGCGGCGGTGAACACGACCTCGGATGTCACGAACGCCCTCGGGCAGTTCAGCATCGACCTCCACAACGGCGGGGTCGGCGACCCTCTGGGATACGGGATCGAGATAAGCTCGACCGCATCGACCGGCAATACAGGATACAACTGGACCGCCATAACCGACTGGAACATGACGGGCGGCATCTGGATGAACGTGCTCTGCGGTGTCCCATACGATGTGATAATTACGAATCCTCTGGCTCTGCCAGTGCCCGCAGTCTCTGCCAACGTGCCATTCCCTGTGACCTACCGGATAGTTGACATCAATGGCGTGCTAGCGCCCGGATACTTCACCTTCGCTGACGGTCCGATGAACTGGCACAGCGGCGACCCGCTCTTCGTTTCCCCGCCCGATGTGTATTTCGACGGAACATCATCCACAACCCCGGGCACCTGGACAGGCAACCTGTTGTTGCAGACCCTGGGCGCTACCTACATCAACGTCACCGAGAACCACCTGTCCGATTTCTACCTGACGCCCTTCGACGCGATAGCCTACCAGATAGGCGGCGTTGCGACGCCCGGATACCTGAAGGACTGGGCCAATCTGACGCTAACGGTAGTGGGTCAATCGGTGTTCAATCTCACGAAGTGGGCACCGGCATTCGCGAACCCCGGAGAAATATTCTCGTACTGGCTGAACTACTCCAACGAAGGCACCCAGTGGATGTATAACGTGAGCATCTCCGAATCATATCCCCCGGGCGTGACATTCATCAGTTCCATCCCGCCGCCGACAATAGGCACGGATTACTGGTTCATCGGGACCATAGCCCCGGGCGGCTCCAACTCCATACAGATATTCGTGTCAGTGAACATGAATGCGACCGGGACACTTACAAACACAGCCAGCATAACCGCTCCATCAATAACAACTGTATGGGCTTTCGCAAATACGACTGTTATTAATCCGTTGATGACTGTGAAGAAATCCGCGCCTGCCACCGCAAATGCTGGCGAGACGATGATGTACACTATCCGATACTGGAACAACGGCACCGACTGGGCGCAGAATGTCTGGATATACGAGGATTACCCGATGAATGTCAATGTCCTGAACGCGACACCCATGCCGACGGCCTGGCCGGGGACATGGTACATAGGCGACCTAGCCCCAGGAGCAACCGGAACTATATTCGTCAATGTCACGGTGAATGCCGGATTCAGCGGAACGCTGTACAACGAGGTTCTCCTGACATATGAGAACGATGTGGTTTCCATGCCCGATGCCCGCGCCTGGGCCAACACAACGGTGAACAATCCCCTGTTAAATGTCGATAAAACCGCCCCGGCGACCGCCAACTCCGGCGCCCAGATTGTCTATGCGATTCACATATGGAACTCCGGGACCGCCACAGCATTTGATGTTGTTGTGACCGACACGCTGCCGGCCGGGACAACATATGTCCCTGTCGCAACGCCTCCACCCTCCTCCGTGGTCGGCCAGACCCTTACATGGACCCTCCCTCCCATCGCGCCCGGGGCATCTGTGTGGATATACGTCACAGTCCAGGTCAGCGAAACCGCGACCGGAACAATCTCGAACACAGTCAGCGTGGTTTACGAGGACGCCGCAGGCCAGGAACTCGGCCCGGTAACTGACACTGCAACATTCGCAATAGCTGACCCGTTGCTCACGATTCAGAAGGTCGGACCGGCCTACGCCAACTCCGGCCAGACCATAACATACACGATATGGGTGAACAACACTGGCAGCGCACCCGCATACAACATTACAGTTACGGAAACATACCCCGCGGACGCGACGTTCGTCAGTTCCAACCCGCCGCCCAGCTTCGGCAACAATGTCTGGAACATCTCGTTCCTGGCTGCGCACGGCGGCACCCAGATCTCTGTCACCGTGCTGATAAGCGCCACCCCGGGCACCGTATGGCAAAACAACACTGTCATCGCCGATTACGAGGACGGCAGCAACGAGGACCAGGCGGACGTTACGGATGTCGTCACGACCATCCTGAACAATCCGCAGCTCACTCTTGCCAAGACCGCTCCGGAATTCGCCAACCCGGACCAGGACATCACATACACCGTCACGGTCACAAATATCGGAAGCGAGCCGGCTTACAATGTCATTGTCACCGAGAGTTATCCGGCAGGCGTGTCTTTCGTCAGCGCCAACCCGGCCCCGACCACCCCGATCAATGTTTGGAACCTCGGAAGCATCCCTGTGGGCGGAAGCATAACGATCGTCATAACCGTACACATCAACGCGGGAACCACTGGCCTGCTGACCAACACCGTGGCAGCTGATTACGAGAGCAGCAGCGGTCAGGATTACCATGTTACCGCCTACGACACCACGATGGTGACATGGCCCGTGATGAACATCTGGAAAGATGGACCGGCAAATTCCACTGCCGGCAGCACGATAATGTACACGATTCACTACCAGAACCTTGGCTCCGACACAGCTTACAATGTGACGATAACAGAAACCTATCCGGCCGATACCACATTCCTCAATGCCAACCCGACGCCCACAGTCGGTAACAACGTATGGGTCATCCCGTCTGTCGCCCCCGGCACTGGCGGAGTGATATTCGTCAATGTGACCATCAGCTCCACGGCCACAGGAATGCTCGTGAACAGCATCAGCGCCATCTACAAAAACACGGACAACCAGACAATGCCGGAAATCACCAATGAGACCTACACGTTCCTCACCGGCCCCTGGATGAACCTTGAAAAGACAGGGCCGGCGACCGCGAATACCGGCGAGACAGTAATCTATACTTTGCATTACTGGAACTCGGGCGATGATACAGCATACAACGTGAACATCACAGAAATTTACCCGATAGAGGTTACCTTCGTGAGCGCGAACCCGCCTCCGACATACGGCAACAACATATGGCTCATCCCGACCGTGGCACCGGGCGTCCATGGTTGGATAAACATCACGGTGACGATCAATGACGGCGTGACCGGCACAGTAACCAACTATGTGAACCTGAACTACCGGAACGACGCAGATGTTCAGCTCCCGGTCGAAACGGGGAACTGGACCATAATCATTCTCGACCCGCTGATGATTATTGAGAAAGTGGGTCCGAGCGAGGCGAACCCCGGACAGGTAATAATGTATACTATTACTTATCAAAACATAGGCCTCGGAGCCGCGTACAACGTCGTCATCACAGATACGCTGGATCCGGGCGTTTCCTATGTTTCATCATCCCCGGCCGGAGCATTGGCCGGTCAGGTCTTGACCTGGAACATCGGGACACTCGTTTCGGGTCAGGGCGGAACCATATTCATCAACGTCACTGTGACCGCCACCAATGGCACTATAATAAACACTGTCTCGGTAGATTATGACGATGCGGCGGACGAGGACCAGGACGATGTCGAGGACACCGTGGTAACGACCCTCATCAACCCGTTCCTTATCGTGGAAAAGGAAGGCCCGGCCACCGCTGTCCCCGGCCAGACCATCACATACTGGATTAACGGAACGAACATCGGAAATGACTGGGCGTATGACATCTGGGTGAACGACACTCTGCCTGCCGGCCTGACATTCCTGGGGTCCATCCCTGCGTTCAACACATCTTTTGGGTCAACATACTCGTGGTTCATCGGATATCTGGCCCCCGGAGGAAAATTCTCAATTCAGATAACCGCGCAGGTGACCGCAACATCCGGCGAGATAGTCAACTTCGCCAACATAACCTTCAAGAATGATGCGGACATTGTCCAGCCAGTCATTGAAATTCAGACCTCTCCCATGGCCATTGTCGACTGCCTTATATTGATAACAAAGACCGCTCCGGAAACTGCCAACACCGGCGAGTTCATCACATACACGATCGCCTACATCAATGTGGGCCTGAGCACCGCCTACAACGTGGTCATCACGGACACTCTTCCGATAGACGTTACATATTATTCATCTATACCTTCGGGCACGGTCATCGGCCAGGTCATAGCATGGAACATCGGGACGCTTGCGCCATATGCCAGCGGTTCCATACAAGTGACAGTCCAAGTGAATGAAGGTCTTCCCATAGATACCGAACTCATCAACAATGTGGTAGTGACCTACGAGAACGGCGGGAACATAGTCAACCAAACATCCGATTTTAACATAACAACGGTCATCGACCCCCTTGTTGAGATTACCAAATGGGCTCCGCCGACCGGGGCACCCGGCGGGATATTGACCTACCTGGTCAACTACACAAACAGCGGAAACGACACAGCCTACAATGTGGTTATCACCGAAACATATCCGACAGGGGTCACATTCCTCGACGCCAACCCGATGCCGAACAATCCTCCGACAAACACAGTTTGGAACCTCGGGAACCTGGCTCCGGGAGCATCAGGCACGATATTCATTAATGTTACCATATCCACCACGGCCGGCGGCACCCTTGTGAACACTGTTCAGATCATTTGCGAGAACGATGCAGATGTTGAATTCACTGACCAGGACACTGTCAACACCCCTATCGTGGGTCCCTATGTCCAGATTGTGAAGACCGGTCCGGCCAATGCCGCGCCCGGAGACACGATTTCCTACACGATAACTTATTCCAACACCGGCCCCGGGATAGCCTATAATGTCCGGGTGTACGATACTTTACCTGCCGGCGTCGCCTTTGTCAATGCCATTGCATCCGGTATATTGCAAACCGCGGGACCGCCGACATGGGTCTGGTGGTTCGGGAACCTTGCCCCGGGCGCTTCCGGAACGATCGTGATAACCGTGACCGTGAACGCCGATGCGACCCTGCTTATCAACAACGCATCCGTCGAATACTACACAGACCCGGGATTCGTCAATAAAATCATCAACAATTGCACATTCACCACGGTGGTAAACTCCCCGCTGCTCACGATTGAGAAGACAGCCAATGCGACAGCCTGCACAGGCCAGATAATCACTTATGAGATTACAGTCACAAACACGGGCAGCAATGTCGCCAACAATGTCATAGTCACCGAAAACTATCCTGACGGCGTCACCTATCTGATTGCAGTGCCGTTGCCCACCTCCGGCAACAATGTCTGGAACCTCTCACAAATAAAAGGCATTTCGATGCCGGTCGGAGCTGTTTGGACCATCACTGTCACCCTGCGTGTCAATGCGACCGCCATAGGCGTCCTGCACAATGCTGTAAATGTGCGTTACTGGAACCAGGCCAACGCTGTCATGCCCGTAGTCTGGGCATACGCTGACACTACCATAGTGAACCCGCTTCTGACTATTGATAAGACAGCGCCTGCCGAAGCCAATACCGGTGAGCTGATCACATACACGCTGACTGTGACCAACGTCGGAACCGCTCCGGCATTCAACATCTGGGTGAATGAGTCCTACCCGCCGGGTGTCACATACGTCAGTTCCAACATACTGCCCATCAACTTCGGCGGGGACAACGACTCATGGTACATCCCGTCCCTGGCGGTTGGTGCCCCGTTCACCATCACAATCACCGTTCGGGTCGATGCCCTCACCGGCACCCTCACGAACTGGGCATTCGTCAATTACACCAATTTCGCAGATATGCCCTTGACCGAGGTGGACGATTTCGCCATCACCACAATAGTCAATCCTATAATGGGGATAACCAAATGGGCGCCCGCGACGGCCAACCCGGGCCAGACATTCACATATTGGATCAACTACACAAATACAGGCGATGGCTGGGCTTACAATGTGGTCATCACCGAGACATACCCGGCCGGAGTATCGTTCGTATCGTCAACACCGGATCCGTCATCCGGGAACAATGTTTGGAACTTCGGGCCGCTCGCTTCGGGCGCAACCGGCTCCATCCAAATTACCGTTCAGGTGCTCGCCGGAACCGTGGGGTGGGTACTCAATAACTCGGCCAGGCTCGACTTCCAGAACCAGGCGGGAATCCCCCAACTGACTATCAGCGCATGGGCCGTCACGAATGTGGTCCAGCCCGCCATGACAGTCATCAAGACCGGCCCGGCCACCGCCACACAGGGCCAGACCATCCTGTACACCATATTCTACCAGAATACTGGGAACGACATAGCTTACAATGTCATTATCACAGATGCAGTCCCGCTGGGCGTCTCCTTTGTCAATTCCACACCCAACCCGACCTCGCCCGGTGTATGGGTAATCGGCAACCTGGCACCCGGTGCTTCAGGTTACATCTACATCACCGCCACTATCGGCGCCGCGACCACCGGAATTATCACGAACTGGGCGTATGTGAATTATAAGAACCGCATCATTCCTCTTGACCAGGTGGGAGATTCAGCCCTGACAACCATCATCGTCCCGCGGATGACGATCACCAAGACCGCACCGGATTATGCCAACACCGGCGAAACCATCACTTACACGATATCCTACCAGAACCTCGCGGCTGTCGCTGCTTACAATGTGGTGATAACCGACACGCTGCCGGTCGGCGTGACCTATGTGTCTTCGACCCCGCCCGGTTCGGCAGCCGGCCAAACCGTCACCTGGAACGTCGGGATTCTCGGGCCGGGAGCGTCCGGGACAATCACGGTCAATGTCATAGTTACAGCAACCGACGGGACCCTGACAAACACTGTCCGGGCAAGTTACAGAAATCAATATAGCGTCGTTTATCCCGTTGTCTGGGACACCGACTCCACCATCATCATCAACCCGATAATCACAGTCGAGAAATCCGCCCCGGCAACTGCCAATACCGGCCAGAACATCGAGTACGTTATCTGGGTGAACAACACCGGAACTGACATAGCTTACAATGTCACAATCACGGAAACGTATCCTGTTGGGGTCATATTCGTGTTCGCCTTCCCTGTGCCAACTTCCAGCAACAATGTTTGGAACCTTGGCAACCTGGCCCCGGGCACGGCCACCCCAATATTCATCACTGTGACTGTCAATGCGACCGGCCTGCTGGTGAACTCTGCAGAGGCCAGATTCAACAATTATGTGGGAATCCCCCAGACACCGGTCACAGACACAGCCAGCACGCTTGTCGGAGACCCGCTGATGTTCATTCAGAAGACCGCTCCGCTCAACGCGAATCCCGGCCAGACCATCATGTACACGATACGCTACTGGAACAACGGTACTGCGCCGGCCTACAATGTGATAATCACTGAAACGTACCCTGCAGGAGTCACATTCCTGAACGCCAACCCGATGCCCGGTAACCCGCCGACAAACACTGTCTGGACCATCCCGACGGTTCCCTCACATGGCAGCGGTGTTATTTTCATAAACGTCACGATCAGCGCGACTGCAACCGGGTTCATTGAAAACAATGTGCTGCTGGCATACACGGACGCGGCGAACAACCCGAAGCCGTCAGTGACAGACCAGGCTATAACTGTCCTTACCGGCCCGTATGTGCTGCTCACCAAGACCGGCCCGGGTTACGCGAATCCCGGCCAGATCATAATGTACACGGTTACATACCGGAACATCGGAACCGATACAGCCTATAATGTCTGGATAAACGAAACCTACCCGGCATTCGTTACCTTCCTGAATGCCACCCCCGCACCGACAACAGGCAACAATGCCTGGAACCTCGGGAACCTTGCCCCGGGCGCATTCGGCACAATATTCATCAACGTGACTGTGGCAGCCACAGCTACCGGAACGATTCACAACAATGTCACAGCAGTCTTCCGGAACTCTGTCGGCGAGCAGTTCAGCAGCGATGCCACCTGGCCCACGATCATTCTTGAGCCTGTAATGCAAATCGTGAAGACAGGGCCCGCGGGAGCCAACCCCGGAGCGACCATTACATATTGGATAAACTACACGAATACCGGCTCTGACTGGGCATATGACGTGACAATCACCGAAACCTACCCGACAGGCGTCACCTATTACACAGCCATTCCCCTGCCCACGACCGGCAACAATGTCTGGAACGTCGGAAGTCTCGCCCCCGGAGCCAGCGGCTCGATCCAGATAACCGTGACCATAGGTTTGGCTGTGACAGGAAGTATAACCAACACCGTCAGAGTCGATTACGATAACCAGGCCGGAAGAGCCATGGTCCCTGTGACTGCCACATTCGTCACTCTCATAGTCAACCCCCTGTTGTCTCTTGAAAAGACAGCATGGACGGTGCTGCCGGGCACAGTCTTCCCCAACGAGATTTTCACCTACCAGATAATCTACACGAACATCGGCGGCGGATGGGCCTACGATGTGAGGATAACGGAATCATTCCCAACAGGCGTGACATTCCTTGACGCAACCCCGCCGCCCACCTTCGGCAACCAATGGCTGGTCGGTCCCCTGGCTCCGGGAGCCAGCGGCTCAATTTTGATCACGGTAAGGGTCAACTCCGGAGCTACCGGAACGCTACTGAACAACATCACCGCGAATTACGAGAACTCTCTCGGAGAGATGCCGCCGGTGTATGCCGAACTCGCCCTGCAGGTAATTGCTCCCAGACTCCAGATAACAAAGACCGCGCCGGCGACGGCAAATACCGGCCAGGATATCGTCTACCGGATATGGGTCAACAATACCGGCAATGCATGGGCGACGGACATAATCCTCACCGAGACATACCCGGCATCCGTCACATTCATCGAAGCAGTGCCCGTGCCTACCGTGCAAAACACGGTATGGTACGTTCCTGACCTTGGGCCTGGCGGTTCCTGGTTCGTCGAAATCACCGTCCGGGTGAATCTGGACGCTTACGGTACTTTGCTGAACAGTGTCGCCGTGACGTTCCGGGATATGGCCGACCAATCCTATGGGCCGGTCCTTGCGCAGGCGATGACCCTCATCCAGGACCCCATGGTCACAATCTCCAAGACTGGACCGGCCACTGCCAACCCCGGCCAGGTGATCATGTACACGATAACCTATGAGAACATCGGTACCGCGCCCGCCAATGTCATTATCACTGAAACCTACCCGGCAAGCGTAACATTCCTGAATGCCACCCCGATGCCCGGCAACCCTGAAAACACAATCTGGAACATCGGCAGCGTAGCCCCGAGCACCGGAGGAACCATTTTCATAAATGTAACGGTGAGTGTGACTGCTTCCGGGACACTGACCAACATCGTTGTGCTCGATTATTCGAGCGCAACCAGGGACTTCAAGTCGAAACAGGCAGTGTGGAACACGACCATTGTCGAGCCGGACATGACCCTGTCGAAGACCGCGCCGGCGCAGGCCAACTCGGGTCAGACAATAACCTACTGGCTCAATTATTTCAATGAGGGCACCGATTGGGCTTACAATGTGACAGTCACCGAGACATACCCAGACGGGGTGACATTCCTGTCCGCGACTCCCGCACCCACGACAATTCCGAACTTCTGGTCAATCGGCAACGTGGCTCCTAACACAGGCGGCTCGATCCAGATAACCGTTAGGGTGAACGCCACCGCTTTCGGAACACTGACGAATTATGCCATTCTCAATTACAGGAGCGGAGGAAGGATCATGCCATACGTCGAGGCCACCGCCCAAACTAAGGTCATGGACCCGATTCTCATCATAACAAAGGATGCCCCGACCGATGCAAACCAGGGCGAGACCATCACCTACACGATTACCGTCCGGAACATCGGCTCGGACTTCGCCTACAATGTATGGGTGTTCGAGAACTACCCGGGCACGATATTCGAATCATCTATTCCGGCTCCAGCGTTCCCGTCCAACGATGTCTGGTACTTCGATTCCATAGCCAATGGTTCATTCGTTGTGATAACCATTACTGTAACTGTCCCGTTATCTGCTTCGGGCTATCTGGACAATGCCGCTTACGTGGATTACTTCGACCTTGCCGGAGAGTCCCAGGACAGGGAATGGGCATACGCGTCCACCTATGTCACGGGACCGTCCCTGACAGTGGACAAATGGGCCACGCCCTATGCCAATGCAGGGGATTATCTCACATACTGGATCAACATCACCAACACCGGGACCGGCTGGGCATACAATGTGATTGTCACGGAAACATACCCCGCTGGAATCACTTTCGTCTCCGCGATACCCGCGCCCAACCCGGGGAACACGACCTGGAACTTAGGCTCGATAGCACCGAACCACACGGTGAAGATTCAGATCACTGTGCAGGTGAATATCGGCACGGTCGGGATACTGGTGAACCGCGCGGATGTCGATTACGAGAACCAGATCGGCGTGGATTATACCCCGGTATGGGACATTGCCGTCACCACTCTGGGTGAAATTCCGAACGTCATCATCCAGAAGACCGCACCGCAGTATGCGAATGCTGGCCAGACGATTAATTACACCATATTTTACCATAACGCAGCCACGATTTGGGCAAACAATACATGGATAAACGAGACATATCCGTTCGGCGTCACCTATGTCCCGGTCGCCAACCCTGCCCCGTCAGTCGGCAACAACTGCTGGTTCATCGATGACCTGGCGCCCGGCCAATCCGGCTACATATTCATCAGTGTGACAGTGACCGGGGCTGTGTATGGCACTCTCACGAACATGGCCAATATCGTATATTGGAACGGGAACCTCACAAGAAAATTCGAGAATTACGCCAGCGCCAACACCATTGTGAGGGACGCGCTCATGCAGGTTGACAAATCCGCGCCGGATACAGTGGCAATCAACCAGCAGTTCTTATACACGATCACATACACAAACATCGGAAACGATACCGCCTATGATGTGTGGGTTGTGGATACCCTGCCGGGCGGCGTGAGCTTTGTCACATCTTCGATACCGCCGGATGCCAGCAGCGTTCCGCCGGTGTACCGCTGGCACTTTGCCTCAATCGCGCCCGGTGCTTCCGCCGGCATCACCATCACCGTCCAGGCCAATGTCGCCGGGGTGCAGGTGAACACAGTCACAATTGACTATGACAACACCCAGGGCGTTGCGCGTCCGCAGGTATCTGATTCCGCGACCACCGTCATCACAGGCCTAGCCACACCCTATGTCACAATTCAAAAATTCGCACCGGCCCAGGCTGTCACAGGCCAGGTAATCACCTATCTGATTACTTATCAAAACGTCGGGGACGGGATTGCCAACAATGTGGTGGTAACCGATACCCTGCCCCTTGGCGTGACATTCCTCAATGCCACACCGGCAGAAGATTCCATTGCAGGGCAACTGGTGACCTGGAACAACCTCGCTCCGATTGGCCCGGGCGTTTCCGGGACCATCTTCGTGAATGTGACTGTCAACGCCCTCTCCGGCACATTGGCCAACCAGGCTAATGTAGTTTGGACCGGCGGCTCGAACGTCGCCTACGCCTACACAACAATAGTCTCGCCTCTTATGCAAGTCACCAAAACAGTGAACGAGACAATGGCACAGAATGGCGAAACCCTCCACTACACGATAACCTACACCAATGTGGGAAGCGCCCCTGCCTACGACGTGACAATCGTGGACACGCTTCCGCCGGGTTCCTCCTACCTGGGCGCAACACCGCCATGGGACACCAGCGCCCCCCCGATGTACACATGGGTAATCCCGATCGTGCCGGCCGGGAGCAGCGGAACAATATTCCTCGATGCCCAGGTCAATGTTGTTTCTGGCACACTCACAAACAACGTCTCGCTGAACTATGACAATGCCATCGGGACTGCACAGCAGCCGGTTTACGCCGAGGCTACAACAGAGGTCACAGCGGTGGAACTGATATTGACCAAAACCACGAGTTCCCTGGTTGCGGAACCTGGAACAGATATAACCTACTTCATCACTATTTTCAATGCCGGGCCGACTCCATTTACCTTTGCCAACGATGTCACCCTAAACGATTTCTACCCTGCCGGCACAATGTTTGTGACAGCTCAGTTAAAAATAAACAACGGCGGGTGGAATCCCGCACCGGCAAATGTATCCGTGGCAGGCCTTGACACATGGTACCTTTCCTCATGGCTCGGACCCATGCCGGCCTTCGACACTTGGACATTGCAGCTGATCGTGCACATTGACTGGATGGCCCCGGATGTGCTCGAGAACCGCGCGATGGTGAATTACACAGAATCCGGATTCGTGCACTTCCTCAATGCCACCGCCGTGACCACGATCAGCGGCCCCCTGATGGACATAACCAAGACCTCCTCGATGAAATACGTCTCTCCGGGCCAGGAATTCATCTACACGATAAATTATGTGAACAACGGGCCTGGCCCGGCGCTGAACGTCACCATAAGGGAATTCTACCCTGCCGGCCTGACCTTCCTGTCATCAATACCCGCCCCGAGCGAGGGGAACAATGTATGGCACCTCGGAACGATTGGCGGATTGAACAATCCGCCCAACTCCGGCCAGATTATCATTCGGGTGAGGGTCAATGCCATGGCGGGAGGCGTCCTCACGAACCGCGCCACGCTGAACTACCAGAACATATCCGGAGGCTGGATGCCCGAGGAGTCCGCCTTCAACACGACCACCGTGCTTACCGGCAACACCAGGATGTACATTGACAAGTCGGGACCGGCCACTGCCACGACCGGCCAGTATGTAGAGTACACGATTTACTATCAGAACATCGGCACCGGGATGGCCCTGAATGTAGTCCTTGAGGACACTTTCCTCGCCTCTGACCTGTCATTCCTGAGCGCATCGCGGACACCGTCATACGGGGGCCCCGGCGACACGACGATAGGCTGGAACCTCGGAAACCTGGCCCCGCACGATAGCGGCACGATAATCGTCAGATGCACCATAGGCCTTGCCCCGGGTCCTTCGGCTCAGAACTTTGCGACCATCTATTTCACAGATACCGTGGGCAACCCTGGCAGTATATCGGACATGGCTTCTACTTGGATACACATCCCGGTACTGAATATAACAAAAGAAGGACCTGCCTTCGCAAACAGCGGCCAGTACATCACATATTGGATAAATTACACGAACACAAATCCCATTGCGGCAGCATACAATGTGACGATTACGGAAACCTACTCCCTGAATGTCACCTATCTCATTGCCAATCCCCTTCCGACAACAGGGACAAATGTCTGGTTCATCGGCACCGTGAGCCCCGGAGGAAGCGGGTCCATAATTATAACAGTCCGGGTGCTTGGGACTGTCGCCAACGGAGGCGCTGTTTTCAACTATGTCAATCTCGCCTATGAGAACATGGGCTACATCGCCCAGCCTGTTGAAAGTGCCTTTGTCACAACAACCATTTACAACCCCATATTGCAGGTCGGGAAGACCGGTCCGGCATCAGCCAACACGGGCCAGCTCATCAATTACACGATTACGCTCAACAACATCGGCGGAGCACCCGCTTACAATATCGAGATAGCCGATTTATATCCGTCCCAGGTGACTTACGTCGGCGCTTCGCTGACACCCAGCATAGGAAACAACAGGTGGCTCATACCTTTCCTGATAAACGGCGGGTCAATCCAGTTCAACATCACCGTCCGCATCGGATACTCTGTTACCCCGGGAATCACCATCCATAATGACGTGTTCGTCGACTACGAGGACGGGAACGGAGGGGCAAAACCCCAGGAATGGGCCCGTGCCAGCACCCTGATAGTTGATCCTCTGCTCAGAGTGACAAAGACAGGGCCTGCCATCGCCAGTACAAACCAGACAATCACCTATCTGATAACCGTCGAGAACTTTGGAAATGCAGATGCGTACAATATCCTGCTTAACGAATTGTACCCGTCCAACCAGACAGCCCGGTGGATCACCTTTGTCAATTCATCGCAATTCCCAACCGGAGCAGGTAACGACACTTGGACGATATTCTCGCTTGCCCCAGGCGCGACCTGGGTGCTGTGGATAAATGTCACGGTCCTTGTGCAATGCGATATCAATAACACCGTGACAGTGGCCTACCGGGATTATCCGGGAGAAATCCAGGAACCCGTATCAGATTACTGGGTCACGACCATCGAGAATCCCTGCATGATAATTCGGAAGACTGCCAATGCTACGGCCGTTGCTGGGGGCTACATCCTCTACAACATCACCGCCGAGAACATAGGAACAGGCAATGCCACAAATGTGATAGTGACCGAATATTACCCGGTCGGAACCGCCTTCGTATGGGCAAGCATCACGCCCACATCTGGAAACAACGAATGGACATTCGCGAGCCTGCCTGTCGGGTTCATTGGATGGCTCAACATCCTCGTCAGGGTCAACGGGAACGCCGTTCCGGCTTCATTGCTGAACAACACGGTGCATTTCGCCTACCAGAACCAGGGCGGCATGCCGATGCCTCAATTGAACGTGTCAGCATCAACCAGGATCATCGGACCCTCAATACAAATACTGAAGTCCGCCCCGGGATATGTGGAAATAGGCCAGATATTCAACTACACCATCCAGTATTGGAACAACGGCACGGATTGGGCATACAATGTGGTGATCCGGGATATCTATCCTTCAGCCCTTACAATACTCGGAACAGAACCGGCCCCGGCCACCATCCAGCTCGGCTACTATGAATGGACCGTATCGGCGATTGCTCCCGGTACCACCGGAATAATCCGCATGACCGTGCTTGCAGACCGCGCCACCACACTCATTAACAATGCCTCGCTCTCGTACCGGAATGCGGCGAATCTGCTCTACCCCACAATATTCTCCCTGGCCACAACCCAGGTGAGTTTGTTGCCCTACATCCTTCCCCCGGAGATAACCACCACGCCGCCCGAATTCGTATGGGCCGGGCAGAATTTCACGCTTTACGCCGATGCATTGGGCATGGGTGCTGACATTGACACTGTCATCCTCTACTTCACCGACATCTCCGGAACAACCTGGTACAGCATCATGGTGCCCCTTCTGATAACCCTGAACGGCAGCGGCGTCTACAGCATTGTGATGCCGGCCCAGTCATTCAAGGGTTTCATCTCGTACTTTGTCTGGGTCAACGATACCAATGGCAACGAGAACCGAACCGGCATTTACGATGTCGCGGTCAGATTGCCCCCCTATTTCGTATGGGGCAATATCTACTCCAACCGGGGCAACATGGTTGCCAACGCCATCGTCCAAATCACTGACACGGTTACCAATGAGACGGTGATGGCCATAACAGATTCGGGCGGGCGGTACACGGTTGATTTGGCCACATTGTATTCGGGATACATGAACGGCGAGAACCTTGTGGTGTACGCAACCGACGGCTCATTCTACGGAAGGAACGAATCCTTCATTGACCTTGATGGCTACGACGATCTGACAATGGCTTTCCCCAACAGAAGGGTGAACGTCGTCCTTTCGGAAATCCCAGAATTCGCAACTATACTGGTGCCCTTGATCGGTTTGATGGTATTGGTGGCGTTCCTCGAAAGAAGGAGGAGGAAGAGAGAGGATGCTGCCGTCATCTAGAATCGCCATTGCATCATTTGTCGTATGCATCCTAATGATATCCGCCGTTCCGGGGGAATCCGTGGCAATTCCTTACAAGATAGAGGGGTACCTTAACGACGGTGAAGGCCTTCCAATCACTCTTGCCAATATATCCATCACCGGCGAAGTGTACGATATCGGGGTACAGGACATGGTCAGCCAGACCTGGTACCGCACGACCGACGCATACGGCAAATACGTGATATACCTGGCAGCGAATGAGCCGGGCGGCCTGTTCATGAATTCCACAGTCACGGTTTCGTATCGTTCCGGAGACGACATTGTCAGCAGGGATGTGACCATCTCAGGCCTTTCGGTTTGGGCTAATTTGACTTACAAAGAGAGTCTTGGCCTGGGGGATTACCTGATGTCTCCCATAGGCATACTGATTATCGTGATTCTGATAGTGGCTGTGATGATAGGGTTCTATATTTCCAAATCTGAATCGCCTGAAGAAGTAAAAGACTCCGAACAGTCAAAACGAGTCGAGAAGCGAAGGCGAAGGAATTGAGAGGTTCAGATGAGAAACAAACAATATCAGTTCATGTCAATCCTGACCGCATTCATTGTAGTTTCGCTTCTGGTCCCTTCGATTCAATTAGGCGCTTCTGATTCTCCCCCGCCGCATGTGATATATGGCTATGTGTATGATGCCTATTCCACTCCCCTTAAAGACGCTGAAGTATATGTCAACAATACCAGGACTGGAGGTTCCCAGGATTGCATTGCCGATGCATATGGGAGATATACTGTGGGTATCGACGCGAATACGACCCACCCGTATCAAATCGGTGATTTGCTCTCCATAACGGCTGTTTACCATAATCATTCCCAGAATGGCATTATTTTTGTTGATGGCTCTCCAGCACAACTGTTCAATATCTCCTTGAATTTCAGGGCATACATCATTCAGGGCAACGTTGTTAAGCCGGATGGAACGCCAGCCAGGTATTTCAATGTCCAGGTGACCAATGAATTCTATCATGAAACCAGGAATTGCGTCACGGATTCCCAGGGCCATTACAGGACCGACCTCAGTACCTTTCAAAACGGGTTCGGGCAGAACGACGGGATACTTGCATCCGTGAGCCAATCCGGTTTTCACGGTCAGAAATACACCGTGGTCCAAACCGGCCCAGGTGCAACTTTGGATATCACCCTCGTTGATATAGAGGATCCAACCCCCCTTCTCCAGGAAACACCGGCCTCAGTCAACCTGTCACAGAATTTCCGAATCCTTGTTTGGGTCACTGACAACCATGTGCTCGGCAGCGTCAGGCTGCTCATCAAGAAAAGCGGCCAATCCGCATACTCCGAAATTCCGATGATCAAAGACGACGGTTCAATTAATGACTGGAACGGGAACGGGATGCCCAACACTCAATTGTACGGCCAATCGACACAGCTCGGTCTCCCGGTTCAGACCGACATCCGCGATTTGCTCTTTTACATCAATGCGACCGACACTGGAGGGAATTCAGGCACCGCCCCCGCCCTCAATCCATCTGCCAGCCCGTTTATCATTAAGGTGAATGACCAATTCTCTCCGACTCTCGCGCATACGCCAGTTACATGGGCAGAGGCGGGAGTGCCCAAAGAAATAATTGCGACCGCCGATGACAACATAATGGTTGACCAGGTCAATCTCTTTTGCAAGGGCGTTGGCATGGTTTCGTTCTCTAAAATCCGGATGATGCCAACAGGCGACCCCCTAAAGTACAATGCCAGCATCCCCGCCCAATATGCCCTGGGAACTCTGAATTACTACCTGGTATGCAATGACACCAGCAATAATTCTGTAAGATTGCCAGTGTCCGGTGAGTGGAGTGTCAACGTGGCGGACACCCGAGCCCCCGTAATCACCCACACCAAAATCAATTCAGCCAATAAGGATGGAACTGTAAATTTCACATGCATCGTGAATGAAGTCAATGAAGACTTGTTGGACTCTGTATGGCTCAATTATTCCTATGGTGCGCTATCGGGAAACGAGACCATGAACTACAGCTCCCTGACAGGAGCTTGGCATTATGAGTTCAGTCCTCTGTCAACCAAGGACATTTTCTGCTATACCATCTGGGCAAATGACACCAGCGGGAACATCGCCCATGTATCAAATGCGTTCCCGGTGCTTGATGTGGGCACCCCATTGATAACCCATCAGCCTCCGGAGTTTCTGGAATTCAACCGGACCGTGGCTATTTTTGCGTATGTCGAGGATGATGTTGAGATTGCAGGAGTTGCTTTGGCATACCTTCCCTCGGGAGCCCTGGAATACAACACTGTCGGCATGGCCGACGCGGACACCCACTCTGATGTCAGGCATGGCAATTATACAGCCAATATTTCCGCGCAAACTGTTCTCGGGATAGGTAAACTTAGATACATAATGAATGCCAGTGACGGCACAAACAACATTTCCTGGCCTTCCCTCCAGCCTTATTATCTGATAGACATCCTGGACACGCTTCCCCCATCGATTTCTAATCTGGCTTTCAATGCGACCCCACCCGGAAATGCCGGTGCGAGGGTTCGAGTGAATGTCACGGACTGGCATTCTGTGGATTCCGTGACAATTCATTATCTTAATTCCACCTCTTTGCAGTGGACTCCAGTCCAAATGAATCTCATCGACAGCCTGACATACGAAGGAACAATCCCCCCCCATTCCCCGGGCATGGTGAAGTTTTATATTGCGTCAAACGACTCAAGCGGGAACGCTGCCACGCTCCCCCTGACCACGCCCAAACTCAATCCGTTCTTCATTAATTTCACGGACGGCATTCCCCCCGGGATTGAACTGGTCGTTCCGGAATCCATGGGTGTGAACCAAACCGTGGATATCATCGTCAACGCAACCGACGATTTCTCAAATGCCTCGGCTGAACTGTTTTGCATGGGCGTGAAGGACACCGTGTTCCGCCGGATAGAGCTATCCATGATTGATGACGCTTCATACAAAGGCACCCTTCCCCCGCAATTGTCCAGCGGTTTCGTTAAACTGTACGCAATTGCTTCGGACGGCCTTAACAGGAATCAAACATCCACAATAGAAATCCCGGTGATCAACAATCCTCCGATGATAAGGCATACATCGCCCAACAACCTCTCGTTTGGCGTGGCATTCTCGATTGTCGCCGAGGTCACGGACGACCTGCGAGTTGAGAACGTGAGCCTTGATTGGAAGTTGCAGGGAGGGGTCAGCACTCTGAAAGCATTGGGCCGGGTGAATTCAAATTTTTATCGCGCAAACCTCTCCTTTGATAGCCCTGTGACGGTTCTTTATCGAATCATTGCCTTCGACACAGAGAATCATTCAATCTGGCCGGATGATGGCTATTACGAAATTGAGATATCTGACTTGGAGATGCCGAGAATCATCCATGAGCCATTGCAGAACCTCACCACGGCCGAGATGCCCATCATCATTGCCACGGTCACCGACAATCTGAAGGTTGCCTCGGTCGAGATCTGGTACAGAAATGCCGAGTCCGAGGCATTTGCCAGTGCGGAGTTGATGCAGGCATCCGGCACAGACGATTATGCCGTGATATTGGACCGCCAGCCTGAAGGCAATTTCACATATTACATAGTGGCCAGCGACGGAGTCAATGATGCCCGATTCCCGATACATGGCTCATGCACGGTGGAGGTAACCCGCTGCGGTGAATCCTCTTGGTTACCCGTTTTGATACTGACAATTGTGATAGTCCTAATGATATTCGCAGCCTTTCTGGTATATCTGCATCATCGTCGGAAGCCTATTAAAGAAGAACCTGTTTCACCGGATAATAAGGTAGATTGAAATGAGGTCCCCCGAGGAGTTCAGCGATTGGTACCAGGACATAGTCGAAAAGGCCGGTCTGGCCGACAAGAGATATCCGATTAAAGGCATGAATGTCTGGACCGGGTATGGCTGGAAGGCCATGCGGCTGATTGACAATTTCATTCGGGATGAGTTTGACAACACAGGCCATGACGAGGTTTGCTTTCCATTGCTAATCCCGCAGAATGAATTCCAGAAGGAAGCCGACCATATCAAAGGATTTGGCGCGGAAGTTTATTGGGTGACTCATGCCGGAGAGAACAAGCTCGACATACCTCTCTTATTGAGACCCACAAGCGAGACTGCGATGTACCCGATTTTCTCGCTCTGGGTTAGGTCCCACGCCGACCTTCCCCTGAAGACCTACCAGATAGTCAATGTATTCAGATATGAAACCAAGCAGACCAGGGCGTTCATCAGGATGAGGGAGATACATTTCTTCGAGGCCCATACATGTCACACCGATTTTGAGGATGCAGAAGCCCAGATACGGGAAGACCTTGAGATAATGTCCCGACTCGCGAAGCGCCTTTGCCTCCCGTATGTCCTGTGCAAACGCCCGGATTGGGATAAATTTGCAGGTGCATATTACACGATCGGAATCGATTCGCTGATGCCAACCGGCCGCACACTCCAGATGGGCAGCATCCATCAGTACCGGGACAATTTCTCGAAGCCTTACAATATCACCTACGAGGACGAGAACGGCGCACATGTCAATGTCCATCAGACAACATACGGCATGAGCGAACGGATACTCGGAGCCCTGATATCCATCCACAACGATGAAAAAGGCATAATACTGCCTCCTGACGTCGCACCCATCCAGATAGTGATTGTTCCGATTCTCTCAAAGGTCGAGCCAGAGAAGGTGACGGCCCGCTGCGAGGAATTGAGTGAAACACTGAAGAAATCAGGATACAGGGTTCACTTGGACAAAAGGGATCTCAGACCCGGCAACAAGTTCTATGACTGGGAATTGAGGGGCGTGCCAATCAGGATAGAGCTTGGCGCCAGGGACATGCAGAATGGCATAGTCACGGTTGCAAGGAGAGACACCGGCGAGCGCGTTCAGCTTAAAAATGAGGACTTGTTGAATGGCATATCTGCCAACATGGCCGACGTTCAAGGCAACCTTTTCGCGAAAGCGAACTCCTCGCTTCAGGATTCAATACATCCGATAGAGGAACTCACGAATGTCCAGCCAGGCATAAATGTCATGGGCTGGTGCGGAACCGAGGATTGCGGCCACGTCATAGAGGAGAAAACCGAGATGGCTGTCCTGGGCGAACCTGTCGGGGCCGAGCTTTCGGAGAAAAAATGCATAGTATGCGGTATACCGACCATGAAAACGATATACGTTGCCCGAACCTACTGAATGCCATTTACAATTTTTTGGGGGTTTTAAGTGAATAGAGCAGTATCCCGACCGCGCCGAATCCGCACAGAACAACAGTCACGGAATAAATTCCCAGGTTGGACCTGTCAAAGATGTTCCAGGAGTTGTACATCAGGCCCCATGAAATGTATATGATGATTCCTAAAGCTAGGAATGCGGCATAGACAGCCATCATAACTCTTTTGGGAATCTCGAATTCTGCATTCTCTTCTGGCATCCTGCGGTGCATCAAGCATATGATATAAAACGTTTGCCTAGGGGATTTTCTCGAGAAACGATACCAAAAAGGATTTATTAAGGTCATTATTACCTACCAGAGGAGAGTTAGATATCAAATGTCAGTTAGCGAATCATTTACCAAACTTAAAGCACCAGAAATAAAGCTGCTTGCAAAGGACATCGGGTTAAAGCTGATGGGCAGGGAGAAGAAGAGCGATCTTCTGGGCATGATAAATGCCGCACTGGATGCAAAGCTGAATTCCATGACCTTGGACGATTTAAAATACTTTGCCGATTCGATTGGCCTGGACATCCCTGCTGCCATCCAGCCTGCAGATTGCGCGGCTCTGTTGAAACCCGCGCTGACTGATGCTGCCGTGAGACAACTGTTTAATGTTTCCTCCCAGCAGCAATCCCAGCTTGAAGAAATAGGGGGCGAATTGAAGAACCTCGAAAAGGACATGGAGAGCGTCCTCGACAAACTTGAGCACTTGCCTCCTCCCGATATGACCGATATTTACGTAATCGATCAGAAACTAACTGACGTGGTGAAGACCAACATCGATTACTCGAATGTAGCCAGTCTGTTGGATGTCGGCAGGATAAAATTCCTGGACAGAAAATATGTCGAAAGCATGACAATCCTGGATGAAGCCATCAAGGCATCGGAAGATATGATTCAGAAGTACTGTGACATCACCCAGGCCTTCATCATTCTATCGGCCGAAAAGGTGCTGGAAGAATGCAGAGACTCGAAGTCCAACAATGAGAAGGCTGCAGACATGCTGATTCATGCCAAGAGGACTTTCTCGTCACGCGGCGCGAACCGCCTTGAAGCCATTCAGGCTCTCAGCGAGCTGGCAAAAAAGGTGCACAGAGAGGAGGTAATCATCCTCGAGCAGCGGCTGGCCCAGGTGGAACCTCTCATCAATGCCATGAGGGTGCAGGGCGTTGACATCTTCAATGCCGAGCGCTATATCCACAGAGCAAGAGAATCCTTTTTGATAGGGGACCTTGCATCTGTGACTGCTTATCTGGACAAGTCGGTCAACATGGCCAATGAATCCAAAAATCAATGGATAAATGAAATCAGGAATGACATCCCCAGGGTGGAGTCGATAATTCATCAGGCCTCCGAACTGGGCGCAGACACTGCGGAAGCAGAGAAACACCTGTTACAGGCCAAAAGTGCATTTGACAACAAGGACTATTCCCTTTGCTCCGAGCTGAAGAAACAGGCCGAGAGGAAGGCCATGGAGAGCCAGCATTCACAAATTCAGAAAGCGGCTAAACTTGAGAGGGAGAAACTCGGTGATGCCGAGAAGATACTTTCCTCCCTTGTGCCGATCATGCGGGAGGCCGAAGCTTACGGAATCAATGTGATGGAGATGTCTGGCTCCATGCACTCCGCCCGAAACGCTCTCATGAACAATGATTATGTGAATGCCCTCACTTATGCAAGAGACGCAGAATCCCGTTCCAAATCTGTCTTGACACAGGTAAAGTCATTCAGGGAGCATGTTATCGCTTCGCGCGAGCCTCTCCAGCTTTGCCAGACATGCAATGTGGTGGGAGTTAAACTGTTCCCCCAAGGAAAAGCAGTATGCGTCAACTGCGGCATGGTGTATGATGTCCAGGTGAGGGAACCGGAACAGAAGAAATCATCATGGTTCAAGAAAAAATAATCTCCGCTTGGGGTTCCTACAACGAAAATGAGAGCCTGGCCGAACCAGGCTCATTTCTTACTCATGAATCTACTTTTGTTCCGCCATCGCTTTGTACCGTTTGTACCGCCTGTTGACATCTTTCTCGAGCAGTGCGTGAAGCCTCTCCGCTTCTTCGGGGAAAGCCATCGTAAGGCTCTGGTACCTGACCTCGCCCATGATGAACTCCCTGACCTTCCCGTTCGGCTCCTTCGAGTCAAGCTGGAACGGGTTCTTTCCCTGCTCCGCAAGCCTCGGATCGTACCTGTACAGCGGCCAGTATCCCGACTCGACTGCCAATTTAGCCTCCTCCTGCGATTTTGTCATCCCGGATTTTATTCCGTGGTTGATGCAGGGCGAATAGGCTATTATCAGCGACGGCCCCGGATAGGATTCGGCCTCCTGAAGGGCTTTGAGCAGCTGGTTCTTGTTGGAACCCATCGCCACGCTGGCGACATAGATGTAGCCATACGACATCGCAATCATTCCAAGGTCCTTCTTGACGGTTTTCTTTCCGGAGGCGGCGAATTTCGCTACCGAGCCGATAGGCGATGCTTTTGAAGCCTGGCCCCCGGTGTTTGAATAAACCTCGGTGTCGAACACCAGGATGTTCACATCCTCTCCCATGGCCATAACATGGTCAAGGCCGCCATAACCTATGTCGTATGCCCAGCCGTCGCCTCCGAGTATCCACTGGGATATCTTGAGGAACATGTCCCTGGACTCGTAAATTTCATCGAGCAGAGCGTTCCTCTTGGCATTGGACAGGCCGGCTGTGATTTTATCTCCGAATTCCGAGGCTTTGTCAGGATCGTACATGTTATCGAGCCATCCCTTGAAATCCGGCTCCAGGCTTGGCATCGCCTTTGATGCGATGGCCTCCCGGACGAGGTCTGCCAGCTTGTTCCTGCGCTGCTGGGTCGCGATTGCCATTCCAAAACCGTATTCGGCATTGTCCTCGAACAATGAATTGGCCCATGCCGGTCCATGCCCGTTCTTGTCGACAGTGAACGGAATCGAGGGCGCGGAACCTCCCCATATCGAAGAACAACCGGTTGCATTGGATATGATCATCCTGTTCCCGAAAAGCTGGGTTACGAGTTTCAAGTAAGGCGTCTCTCCGCAGCCCGCGCAGGCACCCGAATATTCGAGAAGCGGTTTCTGGAACTGGGACCCCTTGACCGTGAACTTGCCTATCTCACCGGTCCGGATCGGGATTGTACCAGAGAACTCGAAGAGAGGGACCTGTGTTCCCGTCTGACTTCCCAGAGGTTTCATTATCAGGGATTTCTCCTTGGTGGGGCAAATGTCGGCGCAATTGCCGCACCCGACGCAGTCCAGGACATTGACCTGCATGCGGAACTCCAGGTCCTCGAGGCCCTTGCCGTTGGCCTTCAGGGTCTCAAAGCCCTTGGGTGCGGATTCTTTTTCCCGGGCATTCACCAGCACGGGCCGGATGGCCGCATGGGGGCAGACGAAAGCGCATTGATTGCATTGGATGCAGCTCTTCGGCTGCCATTCTGGCACCGTTATTGCAATGCCTCTTTTCTCGTACTTGGCGGTGGAGAGCGGGAAGATGCCGCCGGGCGTGAACAGGCTTACAGGGAGATCGTCCCCCCTGTGGGGTTCCTGGCTCAGCATCGGTCTCATGATATTGGTGACGAAGGGCGGTTCATCCCTGTTCTCCTCCTTTTCAAGCGGGGCATTTTCCCAGCTTGCCGGGTATTTTATTTGCACCAGATTGTTGATGGCAATGTCCACGGCTTCCTGGTTCATCTTCACAACTTTCTCGCCCTTCTTTCCGTAGGTCTTTGCTATGGCATTCTTAAGGAGTCTGACCGCCTCTTCGACCGGAAGGACATCGGCCAGCTTGAAGAAGGCTGTTTGCATGACCATGTTGATTCGGCCTCCGAGGCCGACCTCAGAGGCGATCCTCACGGCGTCGATGTTGTAAAATTTCAATTTCCTCTTTGCAATAGCCCGTTTCATCGACCCGGGCAATTGCTTCTCCATCTCCTCGAGGCTCCAGGGTGAATTGAGGACGAAGGTTCCGCCGTCTTTTACTCCCACCAGCAGGTTGTATTTCAGGACATATGACGGTTGGTGGCAGGCAATGTAGTCCGCGTTGTCTATGAGGTAGGTGGATTGGATTGGGGATTTTCCGAACCTCAGATGCGAAACAGTGATGCCCCCGGATTTCTTCGAGTCATAGGCAAAATAGCCCTGGACATACATGTCGGTGTTGTCTCCGATGATCTTTATCGCGTCCTTGTTGGCTCCGACAGTGCCGTCCGAACCGAGGCCCCAGAACTTACACTGGACGAGCCCCTTTGGCGAGGCATCCAAGGTTTCCCCCATGGGCAGGGATGTGTTGGTCACATCGTCAATTATTCCGACCGTGAACTGATTCTTCGGTTCTTTTTGCTTGAGGTTGTCAAAGACCGCCTTGGCCATGGTCGGCGTGAAGTCCCTGGAACCGAGGCCATACCTGCCTCCGACGATAATCCGGTCATCGTGAGCGTTCTGGAAAACAGAGCACACATCAGTGTAGAGCGGCTCGCCGAAAGCTCCGCTCTCCTTCGTCCGGTCGAGAACGGCGATACTCTTCGCTGTTTTCGGGATTGCCTTCAGAAGATGTTTGGCAGAGAAGGGTCTGAACAGCCTCACTTTCACAAGGCCGACTTTCTCTCCCTTTGCATTGAGGTAATTCACCGCCTCCTCAGCCGCCTCGGAGCCGGAGCCCATCATGATGATGATTCTGTCCGCTCCCTTGTCCCCCACATAGTCGAACAGCCCGTATTTCCTTCCGGTGAGCTTGGCAACCTTTGCCATCTCCGCCTCGACGATGTCAGGGACTGCCTCGTAGTACTTGTTGGCTGCCTCGGTGACCTGAAAATAAATATCAGGGTTCTGGGCCGTGCCTCTGAGATGGGGGTGCGTCGGGTTGAGCGCCCTTGCCCTGTGCCTCTTTATCGCATCCCAATCCGCGAGCTTTTTCATGTCCTCATAATCTATTCCGTTGATCTTCTGGATCTCATGCGATGTCCTGAAACCGTCGAAGAAATTAATGAATGGAATGCTGGCCCTCAATGTGGCAAGGTGAGACACAAGCGATAGGTCCATTACTTCCTGGACAGAGCCCGAGGCAATCTGTGCCCATCCGGTCGGCCTGGCAATCATAACATCCTGGTGGTCTCCGAATATCGAGAGCGCCTGGCCTGCGATGGCCCTTGCCGAAACATGAAGGACGCAGGGCATCAGCTCCCCCGAAATCTTGTACATGTTCGGGAGCATCAGCAGCAATCCCTGGGATGCAGTGAAGGACGTGGCCAGGGTTCCAGCGCTCAGCATACCGTGAATGGCTCCCGCAGCCCCGCCCTCGGACTGCATTTCAACGATCCTGAGCACCTGGCCGTGAATGTTCTTTCGGCCTTTCGATGCCCAGGCATCAGCTTCCTCGCCCATCGGACTGGATGGTGTTATCGGATATATTGCGGCGACATCGCTGAAGGCATATGCGACATGGGCTGCTGCCGTGTTTCCGTCCACAGTCATTCTCTTGCTACCGGGTTTGCTGTTTTTATCGGCCATTGTTCCACCTGTGATTTGATGTTCTAGGCCCTAAGACCTAGTGAGGAACCCCAATAAATACCTAATATTAATGTTTCCGAACATTGATGCATAATTAATATTGTTTCAGTTTGCCGCAAAAATATATATAGCAATCGGTTTGTAAGGCCATAAGGTGACCCGATGAAAGCTGTCATACTAGCCGCAGGGGAAGGCACGCGACTCAGGCCGTTCACGAACTCTGAGCCAAAGCCAATGATACACATTGCCAACAGGCCCATCCTTGAATATGCCCTGGAGGCCCTGGCCAAGAACGGAATCACGGACATCATCATGGTGGTCGGTTACAAGAAGGAACGCATCATGAGCCATTTCGAGGACGGTTCCGACCTGAAGGTCAACATCGAATATGTTGAGCAGAAGAAGCGCGTCGCACAGGCAGGCACCGCATATGCCCTTTCGATGGCAAAAGCCCATGTGAATGGTGATTTCCTGGTTCTGCCGGGGGACAACATTATCAGCCCAAGCCTGATTGGCGATCTCATCCGTAGCAAGGGAAAATACAGACTTGTGGTGACCGAGAGCGAAACACCGTCCAAGTATGGGGTTGTGGAGCTGTCGGGGGATTCGGTGAGGAACATTGTCGAGAAACCGACTGCGGACATTGGCAATCTCATCAGCACAGGCATATACAAGTTCAGCGACGAGATATTCTCGGAAATCGACCGCGTGATGAAGAAAGGCCGCTACGACCTCACCAGTGTTATACAGACAATAATTCCGACGACAAAGGTCACTGCAGTGAAGACATCCAAGGTCTGGAGCGACGTTGTATATCCCTGGGACATACTGGCCATGAATGCGGTGGCCCTGAGGAAATGCGCGCCGAAGACATCCGGCAAGATAGACAAGGGCGTCACGATGAAAGGCGCTGTCTCGATAGGGAAAGGCACGGTCATCCGAACTGGGACGCACATAATGGGCCCGGTCGTAATCGGCGAAGGCTGCGAGATAGGCCCCTCAGTATGCATATATCCGTCCACCAGCATCGGGAACAATGTCAGGATCGGCCCGTTCACGATAGTCGAGAACAGCGTCCTGATGAATGATGTCCAGCTCAGCTCTGGCTCATACATCTCACATTCCGTCATCGGCGAAGGCGTCGAGATTAATCCGCAATTCTGCGCAGTCGAGGCAGAAGCGCATGTGAAGCTCGAAAATGAGTGCAAGAAAGTGGAAAGGCTCGGCGCATTGGTGGGTGCCAAAACAGTGATAGGCAGCCAGGTCTCGGTCGAGTCCGGATGCATCATAGGCTCGGATTGCACAATCTCCAGCCATGCCTGCGTCAGGGGCAATCTTGAGGACAATACCAAAGTGATATAGAGGCTCGTTCATGTGCGGTATCATCGGTTACACGGGAAACAGGCAGGCCAGGGATGTCATCATTGCCGGTCTTAAACGCCTTGAGTACAGGGGCTATGATTCGGCCGGGATAGTCATCGGCAACGGCTCGCTGAACCTCTTCAAGGACAAAGGGGACCTGGACCATCTCATCGGAATTCTTCCCGCCATGAGGGGTAAATATGGCATAGGCCACACCCGATGGGCAACCCATGGCCGCCCTATGAAGAACAACTCCCATCCCATATTCGACTGCAAGGGTGATATCGCCCTTGTCCACAACGGCATCATAGAGAACAATGTGGCGCTCAGGGAGGAACTCATGAAGAAGGGCCATGTTTTCCGGTCAGAAACCGACACCGAGGTCGCCGTCCACTTGATTGAAGAATATTACAGCGGCAACCTTGAGACGGCCATGCGAAAAACAGTTGCGAGGCTTCAGGGCAGTTACGCCCTGGCTGCGGTTCATGTCAAGGAGAACGGAAAGGTGGTCGGCGCCCGGAACATCAGCCCCCTGGTCGTTGGCATCGGAAAGAGGGAGAACTTCCTCGCCTCCGATGTGCCGGCACTTCTCGATTATACGGACAGGATGATTTATCTCCTTGACGGGGAGATTGTCACCCTGACGAAAGAATCAGTGAGGATTACCGATTTCAAGGGAAAGGAAATCAAGAGAAGCTGGCAAAGGGTCGACATGACCCTGGAAGGCGCGGAGAAGGGCGGTTATGACCATTTCATGCTGAAGGAGATCTTCGAACAGCCGACCGCGATTCAGAACACGATAATCGGTGCAAACTTAAATTCAGAGAGCGGGTATTCTATCGACCTGCTGCCTGACACGGTGAAAATCATTGCCTGCGGAACATCCTACCATGCCGGATACATAGGGAAATACATGATCGAGGAGCTTGCCCGGATACCCACCACGGTCGAGCTGGCCTCCGAATACCGATTTTCCTCCGGAACCTCGGGAAGACCGCTCGTCCTGGGCATCAGCCAGAGCGGCGAAACCACTGACACATTGTCTGCCATCAGGACAGCCCAGAAGCGGGGATTCGACACGCTGGGCATCGTCAACATTGTCGGCAGCACAATGACCAGGGAGGCCAATTCCGTTTTCTACACCAGGGCCGGTCTGGAAGTCGGGGTCGCAGCGACGAAAACATACCTCACCCAACTCATCGCCCTGTTATCCATCGCCATAAAGCTGGGTGTGGCGAACGAAAGCCTGGGAATAGACGAAGCACGGCATCTGACCAATGAGATGAAGAAGCTTCCGAAGCATGTCCGCACGGTTCTGGACCAGTCCGACCGGATTTTTGACCTTGCGCAGGGGATCACCGGCGCACGGAGCATGTTCTTCCTCGGAAGGAACCTCAACCACCCAGTGGCTCTCGAAGGTGCCCTCAAGATGAAGGAGATATCTTACATCCATGCCGAGGGCTATCCGGGCGGGGAGCTGAAACACGGACCCCTGGCCCTGGTGACGGAGGAGACCCCGGTCGTTGCCATAGCCGTGAAGGACCAGACATACGAGAAGATGCTGGGAAACATCGGCGAGGTAAGTGCCAGGGGTGCGACCGTTATCGCGGTCGGGACCGAGGGGGACAGGGAACTGGACAAATATGCCGACCATGTGATATACATACCCGAAGTTCCGCGTTTGTTCACACCCATCCTGACTTCTGTCGTCCTCCAACTGCTGGCGTACCACACAGCCAACATTCTCGGATGCGAGATCGACAAACCGAGGCACCTGGCCAAGAGTGTCACGGTCGAATAGATTTTCCCCCCGACACCCAGATTTCCCAAAACTGCGAACTGGCACCGGCCATCCCGACCTGGGAATGTTCCATTCACAAAGGTTTTTTCAAAACAGCGTAATGGTTATCGCAGGAGAACCATCTCTCGGCGACATCGAACCCTGAGCCGGCCAGCAACCTGTCGAACTCCTTTTCAGTGAACAGATGGTAATAGCGCTTGAAGACGCGCCCATCCGGCATCTTCCAGTCGAGGAGCATATCCCCCGGTTCCCAGTCATGCTGGAACTCGAACTTTCCCTGGACAAGGTCATCTTTGAATTTCGCCTGTTCAGCAGCCCAAACTCCGGCCAGGCAGAGGCCGCCCGGCTTCAGGCATCGCAGGGCCTCGTTCAGGGCCATAGTCCTCTCCCCTGCGGCCGGGATGTGATGAAGGACCGCTCCCAGCAACGCCCCGTCGGCCATGCTCCCTTTGAAAGGAAGTTGGACGACATCCCCGAGCACGAGAGAAGGTTGGCTGTCGGGCTTTCGCCTGGCGGTGGAAAGCTGGCCGAGCGAAAAATCCAATCCGGCGACTTTGATGCCTCTTCCCTCGAAATAGCGGAGGTCCCGGCCGTTCCCGCACCCCAGGTCCAGGACGAGCTGTCCGGGCGAAAAATGCTCCGCGAATCTCTTCGTGTCAGGCCAGGGCAGGTACCTGGTTGCGTCAAAATTCTCCGCGATCGCATCATAGGTTCTGATGATGCTATCCTTCGACTTTTTCATCCTTCCCTCTCTTCCACAGCTGCGGGTAGGTGCGGGGAGCCATGAAAACCCTTTCAAGGTTCACCGCGCTGCCTTTCTCCATCCCCCGCAGCGCCGCGGAGTCGAGCTTGGCCTTGCCGACGGCAACGCCCTCCCCTTTCTGGGTGAGGACTGCAACCATCTGACCCACAGCGAAGTCCCCCTCCGTCTTGGTGATGCCGGGAACCGCAACATCCGCGCCGTGGCATATGGCATCGACAGCCGAATCTTTGACATATATTTTGGGAAGATGGTCCAGCAGCCTTTCATACGGGAGGATGATTTTCCTCAGTGGCTTCTCGTCCCCCTCCTCGTAGGCCACGAAGGCGTCCTTCAGCTGATGAAGCGTGATGAGTTGGCTCTCGCCGAACCCCGCGGTCCTGGTTCTTCGGAGCTCGAACATGTGCCCGCCGACGCCCAGCGCATCGCCCATGTCCACGCAAAGCGTCCGAATATATGTGCCGGATTCGCAGACAACCCTGAAAAGCACGCTCTTATCCTTGATGTCCAGTATTTCCATCTCATGGATTTTCCTGGAGCGCCTCTCTCTTTTGACGGCCGCCCTCACCGGCGGGGTCTGGTAAATCTCAGCCGTGAATTGTGTGAAAACCGCATCCAGTTCCTCTCTGCCCACCTGGCCGTGGAGTTTCATGGTGGCGATATACTCCTTGGAATCGAGAAGAAGGACCTGCAGGGCTTTGAGGGCGTCGTCCAGAGCGATGACCAGCACTCCGCTGACATTCGGATCGAGCGTGCCTCCATGACCCGCTTTCTCCGCCCCGACCAATTTTCTCACCCATGCCGAGACCTGATGGCTTGTCGGGCCCCGGGGCTTGTCTATGACGATTATCCCTTTCTTGAGGTGCTCTCTGATGCCTCTTTCCCCCGGAGGAGTTCCGTGCCGGCTTCTGGCTGATGAGGCTTCAGCCATCTGTCCTGGCCTCCATCGTCCCGATTATCTCCGTCACTATCTCTTCAGGGGTAGGTTTGTCCGAATGAACGACATGATTGTAAACCGCCAGGGAGTCCATGTCTATGCCGTAGATGCCGAGATATCTTTCCTTCTCGCATTTCTCCCTCATGCGTATTTCCTCGATGACCTGGCTTTCCGTTTTCGCTTCCCTGCCTGCGATGCGCTCCGCCCTCTTCTCGATGGTCGCCTCTATCCAGACCTTGAAGGCCTTGATGCCGTTCAGATGAAGCATGTGCCCTGCCAGCCTGCCTTCGAGAACCATGTTTTTCTTCTCTCTTGCCAGAGCGAGGATCCTTCTGTCCAGTTCCTTGTCGATATCAGGATTGTGAAGGGCTCTCTCACCGTATTCCGCCAGTGTGAGTTTCTGCTCCTCGGCCATTTCCCTGAATATCATCCCGGTCGAGATGAATTCAATGCCCAGTTTCTCCGCGAGGAGTCTGCCTACAGTGGTCTTGCCGCTGCCGGGCGGCCCGCTGATGGTGATTATCATTTCTCTTCCCCTTCGGCGCTGGCTGAAGAATCTTCATCCTCGATTATGAGATATTCGTCGGACTCCTTCTCGGTCTCATCCTCCACCGCCAATTCTTCATCGGGTTCCGCCACCCAGTTCTTTGAAGTCAGCGAATCTGGGTCTTTCAGGAACTTGTTGAAACTGTAGAGCTTGAAGACTCGCTGGATGACCTGCGCGACAGACATGGAAATCAGCATGTAGAGGAGCATCCAGTTCGAGAATGCGCAGCATGTGCTGGAGCTCAAAGCGGCATTCATGTCCACGTTGCTCGACCAGGGAACCGAGAGCGTGGCTCCGGAGATGTTGCCGATGAACGTGCCGATGAACGCAAAGGTGGCAACCAGGAATATCATCGTGAACATCATGGGCTTCATCTGGTCTATCATGGAGGTCATCTGGTCCTTCGACATGTCCAGCTGCTTCTGTGTGAGCCTCTTCACCTCCGCATCGTTCCCGGCCATCCTGGCGTCTCTCAGCTTCTTGTTGAAGTCTTTCATTTTAAATTGTTTTTCTGCTGAATCTATCCAGTCAATGAAATAATGCCGCACGGCGCTCGAGAAGGTGACGAGCAGGATGCCGGCCACCAGAACTGTCAGAACCGGAAAATTTCTGTCGAAGCCAATGAGGGGCTCGAGAATGATGCCAGCAATCCTCCCTACACCGTCCCTCAATTCGGGGATGAACATGATGAACATCGTTCCGAATATCATCATCATCATCATCATCTGGGAACTGACATTTCCCGGAGGCTGGGGTGCGGGGTTTCCTGCCATTCCTGTTCTCCTTGCTGGCTGATTGCTTTTCACTATAATAGGCTTTCCTTGGCCGTGCGTCCCTGTCTCTCCTTGCCCTTCAGCAGTAATATGGTTCTTGAAGAGCATATCCCAAGCATGGCCTCGACATCCCCCTTCCCCGAGAGACCCGCAGCGCCGTCATGTCCGCCGCCCTGTCCTCCGCATTCCGCAGCAATCGAGTTGAACATATCTCCAAGGTGAACTCCTGCTGTTACCGCGGCATTGTTGGCTCTCCCCGTGATTCTGAAGCCATCTTCTTTCTGAGAGCCGGAAAAAGCGACATCCGCCCCGACGGATAGCAGGGCCTGGCACGCAGCGGACTCAAAAGCCCCTATCTCGGTGACCGCCACGACCCACTCACCTATCCGGTCGAACTTCAACCGCTGGGCGGCTTTGAGCCTGGATATCCTCCTCGCGCTATCCTGGTCGTCCGCGCTATCGAATACAATCTGCACATCATCAAGCCTCAAATCCGAAGCCCTCAAGATTTCAGATGCATTGGCCAATGTTCTGGACGTCCCTCTTTTCAAATGTCCAGTATCTGAAATGATCCCAGCCAAAAGGCAAATGCCGACCCTCCTGTCTATCTTTTTCGGTCTGCCCATCGTTTCCCAGACAAGTTCGCAGGCAGATGTCGATGCTTCATCGATCAAATAGCGCGGTGCAAGCTCTGCGGTATTATCCCTGTGATGATCAATGATGGTGGCATTCTTCCAATCCACTCCGACATAGCCCAACGAAGAATCTCCCTGGGCGTCGACAACGACAATGTTGTGATTATCGAATTGCCGGATCGTTTCGGAAACATTCATTTCTAATTGCGCCAACAATCTTTTGCCAAGATGGCTCACTCCGGCCGGTGCGCAGAGAACGGAATTTCCGAAATGCACTGCGATTGCGACCGCACTCCCTGTGCAGTCCAGGTCGGCATTGGAGTGGAGAAAAATAAGATTAGGGCCTTTTTTTAACAGCGCAAGAATCTCTTTTGGGTCACTCTTCATGCCTTTTCCTTCTGGAGAGCCTCGGTGAGCTCCTTTTGCAGGTTCATGTGCATCTCTCGAAGCGTCTTATCCTGGTTTCCGAGAGTCTTGATTCGTATTTCCAGGGTCTCCTTTTTGTCCTCAAGTTCCTTCTTCAGGCTCTCTTTGTCGTCTGTCCGGACCAGGATAGCGCCCACGCTCTTGTAGATTTCAGCTCCCTTTTTAAGCTTGCCCAATTCCTCGATCGTCTTGTCCAACTCCGTAACCTGCATCTCTATCTGGTATTTTTGCTGGGCAATGACCTGTATCTGCTGTTGAAGCTGCTGAAACTGCATTATCTTTCCCTGCATCTCTTGGCTGATGTCGTTCATGGTATAGCTCCTATGACTTCATTGGTGTCGATTGCAAGCTTCGTCCATCTGAGGTGCGAGTTCAAAGCCGCCCTCAGTGCCACCGCGTCTTCCGCTTCGATGTTTATGATGAGCGAGTCGTTCTCCCTGGTGATGTTTACAGACCCCCGGGAAATTTCATCGCGGGTTTCAGGCATCAGTGCCCGGGCATATGTTTCTTTGTTATTATTGGTGGCTATGCGGATGCTCGCTCTCATCATCGGGGAGGGTGAAGAGTTGTCCGTATTAACATTTTGGTCTAATTCTAATTCGGACTTCAATCGCTTTTCCCGCAACCTGTGGCAACCCCAGTTGCCTCATGGTCGCAACTGGAACTGAGATATATTTACTGCATAGATGCCGGGAACGCTCAGCCTTTCAGGGCTGGGATGAATCGATGAATTAAGACAGAATCAATGTCCAACCATATTTCATCGAGAGAACTGCTCCGACCACATCAACTCGGATTCGAAGGAGCAGTGCGAATCGGCATGACCAGTAACATGAGATATGCCGTTGCATGCCGTACTCATGCAATCCAAGCAAATCGAATGATTTGTCATCTTCTGCAGAGGGGCTAGGGTTTGCTGGCTATCGTGAACAGCCAGCATAAAACATATGTTACCAACCCTAGACCCTAGTCCCTAGACCCCCAGATTCCAAATAATTCAGACTGGCTTCGATGAATCAGTCATTCAACCGCCCCATGCTAAACTTCCAGTCCGGTGCAAATGCCATCCCCTTCAAGGGCGGATAGTTTGCCAAAAATGAAGAACCGTGATTCCTTGGAATTCTCTCCTACATGCTGTCTCCATTGCCAAGTTCTAGCTAAAGGTTGCTGTTGACGAATTATATCAATTATGGAGTTTCTCAATCACGGTATCAACCTTGGCATTGGATTCCCCTACTGACGAAGATTTTATAAACCTTCACGCGCTACAAGTTCAGGAAATATCTACAGGCTGACTATTGGAGAAACCTGATATGCCGATTTTTGGTGGTAAGAAGGAGAAAAAGAACAAGGCTGTTGCAGCTATTGAGGAACTCTTGAACGATGCCGACAAAAGCCTGAAAGCCGGCGATCTTGACAAAGCAGCATCGGAATACAGAAGGGCACACCGTTATCTCTATCGCGAAGAAAACATTGCTGAGAACCCTGACGATTTCTCAGTTTTGTTCACCAGAACCGGACATGGCCTGTTCGAGACCGGCGAGCCGGACAGGGCGGTCGAATGTTTTGATAAAGCCACCCAGCTTAATCCGAACAACACCGATGCCTGGATGAGCCGTGGAATTGTGCATATGAAGACCGGAGCGATGCTCAACTATGCCATCATGTGCTTCGATGAGGTTCTGAAACATCAGGAAAACAACCTGGAAGCAATGGAAAACAAAGTCGAAGCCCTGCTGCAGAGTAAAAAACAGGATGATGCAGCTAGCATCCTTGAGAGGATGATCCAGATTGCACCAGCAAACGAGGCGTACAAGAAAAAATTGGCAGAGTTGTCACCAGACAACCTGGAGAACATCACAGCCAAATTGAAGAAATCCCCGAAAGATCCAAAGCTCTGGCGGAGAAGGGCAGAACTCCTTGAAGCCGAGGGAAGCATTTCGGAAGCGATAGAAGCCTATCTTCGGCTTGCTTATATTGCCAAAGAACCAGCTTTGTATGAGAAGGTTCTGGAATTGAATCCGAACAATATGACCGCAGTTGACAAGCTTCTTGAAGTCACTCCGGACAATGTCGGCCTGCTGATCAAGAAAGGCCAATTCCTTGTCAATGAGACAAAAACCGACGAAGCTGCGGCAATATATGAAAGGATACTGAGTATCGCTCCGGAAAACGAGACGGCCAAGAAAAACCTGAAAATCCTTCGCCCGCCACCGCCTGAATCTGTACCTGCCGTCGAGACTTTGCCTCCTAAACCCACTCCTGAACCTGAATCGATTCCCGAGCCAGTTCCGCAGCCAATGCCTGTCCAACAGGAACCTGTCCCAGAACCGATTCCCGAACCCATCAAGCTTGAGGTTTCGGAGCCAGAACCCGAACCGGCCCCTGAACCGGAAACGTCTCAACCTGTTGCTACGGAAGAACCGCAGGCGATACTGGAGGTGCAACCCGAAATCCAGAAACCCGAACCAGCCCCACAAACCACACCGATCCCTCCTACCCCAATGGATCCTTACCAGGCCAAGATTGCCAAGTACCCGAACAATCCAGATGTCTATGTTGAGGCTGGCGACCATTATTTTGAAAATGAAGAGCTCGAGAAAGCTTTCGAGTGCTTCAGCAAGGCTGTCGAGCTGTCGCCGACAGACACGGTAGCCCTGCACAACCTTGGTTCGGTACTGTTTGTAATGCAGAAGTACGACGATGTGGTTAAAACATTTGACAGATTGATTGCCATTGACAGCAATGACACTGCAGCCTACCTGACAAAAGGTGCGGCCCTGTTCAAGGCGGGGAAATATGATGAGTCCATTCAGGCACTTAATAACGTCGTCAAGAGAGACATGAATGATGCCGCCGCCTGGTATTACAAGGCCTCGGCAGAGGCAATGAAAGGCAACCTGAAGCTTGTGGTCCCGTTCCTCACGAGGTCAGCTGAAGTCGAGGATGAATTCCGTGAGAGGGCCAAAACTGACCCATCATTTGACAAGGTAAGGGACACGCCCGAGTTCAAAGCTGTCGTGTTCAAATAGGGGGGACAATGAAGGATCTCTGGATTGAGAAGTATCGCCCAAAGGTGCTGGACGAGGTCGTTGGGCACCGCGATATCATAGAACGCCTGAAAGCCTATGTGGGAAGCAACAATATGCCACATCTGATGTTTGCGGGACCCGCAGGGACAGGAAAAACCACCTGTGCTATCGCGCTTTCCAGGCAGATGTTTGGGGATGATTGGAGCAACAATTTTCAGGAACTGAACGCATCTGATCAGAGAGGCATTGACGTCGTGAGAAAAACCATCAAGGATTTTGCCAGGACCTCGCCTCTCGGGGGGACGCAGTTTAAAATCATATTCCTGGATGAAGCGGATGCTCTCACATCGGACGCACAGGCCGCCCTTAGGCGCACCATGGAGAAATACTCAGGAACATGCCGTTTCATCCTTTCCTGCAATTATTCTTCCAAAATTATCGATCCAATCCAATCCAGATGTGCAGTTTTCCGATTCAGACCGCTTCTTCCCGAAGACATCACCTTTTACCTGAATAAGATTGCCGAGGCCGAGGATATTGAATTGACCGCAGACGGAATTGATGCTTTGTTATATGTGGCCGGCGGTGATTTGAGAAAAGCTACCAACGTGTTTCAGGTGTCATCGGCGCTAGGATCTAAAGTTGATTCCGATATAGTATACAAGACAAGTTCAACCGGACGCCCCCAGGACATTATCTCTATGATGGAATTGGCTATATCTGGAAAATTCGGCGAGGCCAAAGAGAAACTTGACCTATTGCTGATAGATTACGGCCTTTCAGGCGAGGATATAATCCGGCAGATGCACAAGAATGTCTTCGAACTTGAGATATCAGAGTTTGGAAAGGTCAGGTTTCTGGATAAGTTGGGTGAAATCGAATTTAGGATAATCGAGGGGAGCAACAGCCGCATCCAGATTGAATCCATGCTTGCATATTTCTCGCTTGTCGGAAAGGAGTTTCAGAAGTAATTTTCAACGACTCCTACCGGGTCATGCCCGATAATTTTTCTTGGCATGCTTATGTATTAATCCTAGTGTAAATACGCCGAGAACGCTCAGCCTTTCAAGGCTGAGATGAATCGGCATGAGCAGTAACGTGAGATATGCCGTTGCATGCCGTACTCATACAATCAAAGTAAATCGAAGCCCTCCAGCTTCGATATTCAGGCATGC
>DAJR01000010.1 GCA_002496385.1 Methanomassiliicoccales archaeon UBA147
CCTAGCCCCTAGTCCCTAGCCCCTAACAACATGCTATATAATTTTAAATTACAAAAATTGGAAAATCGCAATATGAACCTCAGCATTCCTCATCATACCTTGCGATCTTAATCGCGGCTTCCACATGGAACCCTCGGATGCTGTTGGATGTGCAGGATTCGTCCACTATCTCGACATAATTGAAATTTCCCGATACCAGCTCCAGGATCCTGTCCCTGTGCTCCGGCGACCCGTCCCCCATCCGCAACACGCACTGGCTGTACGAATAGTCAGAGAGAATTCCCAGTATGATGTCAGCGGCATGCTCGGGGCTCTGGGCGTCCCTCGTCTCGATAACTTTATCATCCGACAGGGCGGCAATCCCGGGCTCCGGACCGGGATCCACTCCGATGACCAGGACCTGGCTCGGCCCGAGACCGTTCATGGCCTGCAAGGCCTGCCGCATCCCGGACTCGAGCTCGGAAACAGCGATCTTCGGCGTGAATTCAATCGCAGACAGCTCTTCCCGCGAGGTGAGGACCACCCCGATATCAAGCGGAATTGGCTTTGCAAAATCCAGCAGCCTGAATTTCATATTCCTGGACCTGAGGAATTTGGCCAGGTCGTAATACAGGCGCACATCGGCGGTGAGGACTCCTATGACATTCCTTTCAGGCAGAACCAAAATATCCCTCAGCCGAACATGGAAAGGTCGTATCCGCAGATCTGGCAGGCCGTGAGTTCCGGATCCTCCACGAAGGAGCCGCAGAGCTCGCATCTCTTCCTGTCGTCCGCCAGCCCGCTCTCCTCTTCAGGCAGAAAAAGTGATTTCACGATGTCGCTGGCACCCTGCCATTCGTCCATGTCGCCGGTCCAGTTTCCGCATTGTTCCCAGAACTTTTCCTGAACTATGTCCACCGTCCTCTCGACCTTGCTCTGGATCTTCACATCCGCCTTTCCTTCGTAAATGACGGCCAGATATATATGCTCGCCCAGCTCGATGAGGAGGTTCCTGTCCTCGAACTCCAGGCGCTTGAGGGACCACTGGCCTGCGCCGAAAGTGTCTTTGACGAAGCTCTGGATGGCGGTCAGCATGCCGGCGACAATGTCGAAATCCTGGTTCTGCTCGCCTTTGTGATTGGCATAGGTGATAAGGCATCCGCTTTTATGTACCAGGAATGCCTCTTTAATATCCGGAGAACCGTCTTCCGCGCTCATCCAATTCCGCCTTGAGGTGGCAGTATATGACTCGACGGCATATAAATTTTAGTGGATTATCTACCGACCTCCGCTGCAGTGTCGGAAGGGGGGGCATCATGTGCCGCGGGAAGGCCCCTGTACAAATGCCTCAGGATACCTGGCGTGATTACCGTGGTTATCAGGGCAAGCGCTATCAATATTGTGAAAAAGGCTCTGTCTATGAAGCCGTACTTGAAGGCGGTGATGGCGATCACCATCTCCATCATCCCTCTGGCATTGATGCCGGTGCCGATTATCTTGGATTCCAGGATGCTGTACCCTGCCATTCTGGATGCAAGGAATCCGCTGAGGAATTTGCTCAACATCCCCACCGCCAGCACGGCAAGGAACATGGCCATGACCGACCCCAGCTCTTTCAGGTCGAACATCAGCCCAAGGTAGGCGATGAATATCGGGGCGAAGAATCCCATCGATATGCTGGATATCCCGGATTTCAGGTTCCTGAAATTGTCCGTTCCGATTATTTTCTGGGAGATTAACAGTCCGCCATAGAATGCGCCGATTATGTAACTCAGGCCCAGGAACTCGGCCAGCACAGCGAAGTAAAGCGCGATGATGAGTGCGACCGAGAACTGCGCCTCCTTTGTCTTGAGTTTTGACATGAACCCGGAGAATTTTTTGGCCAGCCATCCGTCCTTTATGTGAAAGCTGCGCTCGGCGGCGAATATTATGCTCATGAACAGGGCTATCTTGAGCAACATCATGGATAAGTGCCATGGGTCGGAACCTCCTCCCTCGGCACTGATACCTATAAGCACACCCAGCATCGAAAAGCTGATCACGTCGTGAACTATCGCCGTGCCGATTATCGCGCTCCCAGTCCTGGTGTGGAGCCGCCCCAGGTCGTTCAGTATCTTGACGCTCACGGGAAGGGCTGTGATGGATATGCACAGGCCAAGGAACAGGGCACCAAGGTATGTTCCGAGGAAATACAGGCCTACGAGGAATCCCATGAGATATGTGATGATGAAGCTCCCGACGGCGATGTACATGCTCTTGCCCAGCATCACCTCGTAAAAATCCTTCATGTGGAGTTCGACGCCGGCATAGAAAACGACAAAGAAGATAGCCAGCGTTGTCAGGACATCCAGAAGGATGGCCATCGGGTCGCCCGCCGCAAGTGACAGCGGGTCAAGGAAATTCAGGAGCGATGGGCCGAGTATGATGCCCGCGAGAAGTTCGCCCACTATCGCCGGTTGTTTGAGCTTCTCGAAAATTTCGCCGAATACCTTTGCCGCAGCCAGAATAAGGAGAAGGGCTATTATCAATTCCACAGGAACAGCCCCCGCCAATTCCGACCATCTGCTTCATGATTCAGCGTTCTCATTGCTGATGCTTATGGTTTCAGGTTATTTAAATTTATTGAAATAAATTAAATTCAATCATTTCTTTCGCTTTGCGAACCTGCCCCCACTGGCATCAGTTTTTCCGTGGCCGGCCTCGGTGAATTCCCTCAGGACGCGCTTCTGCTCCGCGTTCAATTTTGTCGGCACCGCCAGGTTGACCTTCACATGCAGGTCTCCGTTGCCTCTCCCGCCCATCACGGGCATGCCCTTCCCCCTGAGCCTGAACACAGTGCCAGGCTGAGTTCCGGGCGGTATTTTGATTGACGCCTTCCCGTCGATGGTCTCAAGCGTCACCTCATCCCCGAGCGCCGCCTGGACGAAGTCAATGTCTATTTCCGTGAGCAGGTGGGCATCCTGCCTGCGGAATACCGGGTCATCCTGGACATGTATCACAACATAAAGGTCCCCTGGCGGTCCGCCGCGCCTTCCCGCGTCGCCCTCCCCCCTCAGCCTCAGCCTGGTGCCCATGTCCGCGCCCGCCGGGATGTTCACCTCTATCCTGCTTGTCTTCTTTACCGCACCCTGGCCGCCGCATTTCTTGCAGGGCTTGTCGATCGTCTGGCCCGCGCCTCCGCAGGCAGGGCAGGCGCCTATTGATATGAACTGGCTGTACCCCCGCCTCTGTACCTGTTTCACCTGGCCCGAGCCGCTGCATGTCGGGCATTGTTTCGGTGAGGTCCCTTTCTCCGCACCCGTGCCGGAGCACTCTGCGCAGGCCGCCGAGTGGGGGATGTCAAGAATTTTGACGACACCTTTCGCGGCCTCCCTCAGCGTTATCTGGATATCATACCTGAGGTCGCTGCCCCGCGCGGGACCTGTGCTATGATGGCTCCTGCGTCCGCCGCCCCCGAAGAAAATGTCGAATATCGAGCCGCCGGCAAAATCCCCGAAGATGTCGCTGATGTCCTGCTGATGGGTGAAGTCCTGCCACTGGAACCCGCCGCCGCCGAACGCATCGTTGATGCCAGCATGGCCGTACTGGTCATATTTTTGCCTCTTCTGGGGGTCGGCAAGTATCTCGTAGGCTTCGCTCACTTCCTTGAACATCTCCTCGGCCTCGGCCTTGTTGCTCGGGTTCATGTCCGGATGGAATTTCTTGGCAAGCTTCCTGTAAGCCTTTTTTATGTCGTCCTGGCTGGCTGCCTTCTCGACGCCGAGGACCTCGTAGTAATCCCGTTTTCCCGCCATTGTCGAACTTCCGATGGTTTGAAATTGGGCGCAGGCAGATGCCCGCGCCCATTAATATCTTGCCTGGCTACTTGTCTTCCTTGACCTCTTTGTAGTCCGCGTCCACGAAGCCGTTGTCTCCCTCGGGTGGCGGCGGGGCCTGCTGGCCTCCCGCCTGCTGTTGCTCCGCCTGGTACTGCGCGGCTGCCTGCTGGTACAGGGCGGTCGTGACCTCGTGCAGCGCCTTTCCAAGGGCTTCCAGTTCCGCCTTGACTTTCTCGACGTCATCGGATTTTATGGCTTCCTTGAGAGCTGCCAGCGCGGTGTTGATGCGCTCCTTCTGCTCCTGCGTGGCCTTGTCCCCCAGCTCCTGCATCGTGCGCTCGGTCGAGTACACCATGTTGTCGGCCTGGTTCATGGTCTCTATCTTCTCGCGCTTCTTTGCGTCCTCGTCCGCGAACCTCTGGCTGTCCTTTATCTTCGCTTCGATCTCTTCCTGCGAGAGATTGCTCGTCGCGGTGATGGTTATCTTCTGCTCCTTGCCGGTGCCCAGGTCTTTGGCCGCCACGTTGACTATGCCGCTGGCGTCTATGTCGAATGTCACTTCTATCTGGGGTATCCCCCTCGGGGCCGGCGGAATGCCCACCAGATGGAATTTTCCGAGGCTGACATTGTCGGTGGCCATCGTCCTCTCGCCCTGTGTGACATGGATCTCGACGCTGGTCTGATTGTCCGCGGCCGTGCTGAATATCTGGCTCTTGCGGGTCGGGATGGTGGTGTTCCGGGTGATGAGCGGGGTCGTGATGCCGCCAAGGGTCTCAACGCCCATGGTCAGCGGTGTCACGTCAAGGAGCACAATCTCCTTTATCTCGCCGCCCAGTATGCCGCCCTGGATTCCCGCGCCGACAGCGACGCACTCGTCGGGATTCACGTTCTTGTACGGTTCCTGACCGAAGAAATCCTTCACCAGGTCAACGACTGCGGGCATCCTTGTGGAGCCGCCCACCAGAATCACCTTGTTAATATCCTCCTTCTTGAGAGCCACCGGTTTTGCGTCCCTCATGGCCCTCTTCATCGGCTCCAAGGTGCGGTCGAGCAGGTTCCTCGTCAGTTCCTGGAACTTCGCCCTTGTTATCTTGACCTCCATGTGTTTCGGGCCGGTGTTATCCGCGGTGATGTAGGGGAGATTCACGGTTGCCTGCTGGAGTCCCGAAAGCTCGATCTTTGCCTTCTCTGCGGCCTCCTTGAGCCTCTGCATCGCCGTGACGTCGTTCCTCAGGTCCATGCCGTGGGATTTCTTGAACTCGGAGACAAGGTAATCAACCAGCACCTGGTCCCAGTCATCCCCGCCGAGCAGCGTGTCCCCGTCGGTGCTGAGCACCTGGAACGTGCCGTCGCCAACCTCAAGGAAGGATATGTCGAACGTGCCGCCGCCCAGGTCGAAGACAGCTATCTTCTCGCCTTCCTGCTTCTCAAGGCCATAGGCAAGCGCCGCGGCAGTGGGCTCGTTGATTATCCTGAGCACTTCCAGACCGGCGATCTTTCCCGCGTCCTTGGTCGCCTGGCGCTGATTGTCGTTGAAATAGGCAGGTACCGTGATGACGGCCTTCGTGACGCTTTCGCCCAGGTAAGCCTCTGCATCCATCTTCAGCTTCTGGAGTATCATCGACGATATCTCCGGCGGGGTGTAGTTCTTCGCGTCGATCTTCACCCGGTGGTCCGTGCCCATCTTCCTCTTGATGGACGAGATCGTCCTCTCGGGGTTGCTGACGGCCTGTCTTTTCGCGACCTGGCCAACAAGCCTCTCCCCGTCTTTCGTGAACCCCACCACCGAAGGCGTGGTCCTCTCCCCCTCGGCATTGGGCAGCACCTTGGGCTTTCCGCCCTCCATGACCGCCATGCACGAGTTTGTCGTTCCCAGATCTATTCCGATTATCTTTGCCATTTTTATTCCTCCTTTGATATATTATTATCCTCAACTTCTTTGATCCTCAACCTGGCCACCTTGACCTTCGCAGGCCTTATGACCTTTCCCTTCATTGCGTACCCAGCCTGGAATTCCTCCAGGACCGCGCCGTCCTCCCCGCTCTCGACCTCGGCCTGCATTATCGCATCGTGCCGGTGCGGGTCGAACCTGCATCCCGCGGAGGCTATCTTCTCGAGGCCGTTCGTCTTCAGGTACGAAATCATGTTCTCGTAGACCATGATGACACCTCTGGCTTCCTCGTCCGGCATTTTCTCGAGGAATGACAGCGCTCTCTCGAAATTGTCCAGGGTATCGAGCAACCCTGAAACTATGGTCTGGCATGCGTCATCCGCTATTCTGGTTTTCTCCGCCTCGACCCTCTTCTGGAAATTCTCGAAATCGGCCTGGACACGCTGCAATTGGGCGAAGTATCCCTGGGCCAGCTCGGTTTTTTCTGCAAGCCGGCGTTCAAGCTCTTCTATCTCCCGCCCGGCTCCTTCCGGAACGGCGGATTCAGCGGTTTCCTTCACTGCCAACGGCGCATCGGGGGTCTCAACTAGTGCATCGGATTCCCTTGCTGCCAGTTCATCCTTCTTCTTTTTCCTGTTTCCCATGTTATCACACACTCATCACGCTATTTCGAGAGCATCAGCAGGCCCTTCTTTTCCAGCCTTCGCATCACCCTCTCTATCTCGGATTCCCTCATGTCCAGTTTATCGGAGATCGAAGTCAGGTCCATGTCGTCCTCCCCGATTATGTATCTCATCACCTTGCGCTCGTCATAGTCGTCGCAGAGGGTCTCGATGATGTCATTGGCATAACGCATCGCGTGTTCCTTTCTGGACATCAGCTCATCCCTCTTATCGGAGAGTTCTTTCAGCTGGCTGTTCACAGCTTCGATGTGGGACATGAATTCCGCGAGCTTGAGTCTTAGATTGTCCGGCTTGCGGAGAGAATCGGTGTCCGCCTCGGCCTCTATGATGTCTTCGGAGTCATGGATCCTCAGTTCCTCGGAGAATAGTTCAGGCGCCAGGTCAATGACCAGTGTGAACCTCTTCGTGGCCACGTACCACTTCCGCGGGGGGCCCGAACCGCTCTCCCTGAACACCGAGCGCACCAGGTCGCTGTCCTCCAGCACCTTCAGGTGCTTCATTATTGCCTGTTGGCTGATGCTCAGCTCCTTGGACAGCTGGAGCGGGTAATGGGTCTCCTTCACCAATCTCCGGAGTATCCTCCGCCTTGTGGGGTTTCCGATCGCCGCCAGCAGTATGTCGAGTTCCATGTCGTCCATTTTATTTTCCTTGCGAATTTATTTTCCTTGCGAAATCTCTGCGAGATATTCGCACTTGGCTCACTAAACCCTCGTGAAGTCCATAGGGATATTCGCCATCGCTTCATGTGGGTTTGTTTGGGGTTTACAACATTAGGTTGTACACCTTGGGAATACAGATAGTTTGAGTGGTATATAAGGGTTGCGGCGGAAATTATCTGCATCCGAAGTCTGCGGACATTCGGAACGAGGTAGGGTGAAATGGCAATAGCAATGCAAACCGTCTTCATGGCTATGGCCCTGGCCAACCCTATCATGCCCTGGTCGCCCATTATCATTTATTTTCAAGGCCGGGGTTGTGCGAGCATCGTAGCTCGGGATCAATTCTATTCATCGATGCGAGTGAGACGAATGGCTTGCCATTCGTTGTGACCCGGTTTTATTGGCATCCGAAGTACGCTTCGGAACGACGATATCGAACCGGGTTGGTGACGCGATTCCCGTTTCTCATCCTCAGGACACCCAGCCTGTGAGGGCTGGGAGGTGTTTAAATCGGCACACATCCCGGTCCCGGGGTTTCAGCACCGGCCAACTGCCCAGAGCATCCATGCCCGCCTGCGATGGCATGGGCATTCCAATCGCAAGCATTATGAACACAAATCTCCATATCTCAATGTTATCATATGGACATCGAAACAACAGCCCAACTAATCGAGGACATGACCATCCGCGGCGCCGGCCGCATAGCCAGGTCTGCAGCCGAAGCCCTGAAGGATTTTGCCGAGTCAGGGAATTTCAGCAACCTGAAGGAGTTCAGGGAAGGCCTGGATAAATCCGCCATACGCCTGGTATCCACCCGGCCGACCGCCATATCCCTGAGCAACGCTGTAAACCTTACCCTCAAGGGCGTGCCGGACGAGAAGGACCTGGACTCCGCAAGGAAACTCGTCATTTCAAATGCCGGCCAGTTCATCTCCAAGTCAAATTCCGCGGTGGAGAGGATCGGAGCTGAAGCAGCCAGTTTGATTTCCACCCCCGGCAAGGCCATCACAATCTGCAACAGCTCGGCCGCGATATCCGCAATAGTCGCGTGCCACAAGGCCGGCAAAGTAACGTCGGTCTATGCCTGCGAGACGCGGCCAAAAAGGCAGGGGCTGATAACAGCCAGGGAACTGTCCGAGGCGGGCGTGCCCGTCACCCTCATCGTGGATTCGGCCATGAGATACGTCATGCCAGAGGTCTCAATAGCCTTTGTCGGCACGGACACCCTTGAATCGGACGGCAGCGTCATAAACAAAATAGGCACGCATCTCCTCGCGGCGACAGCCAGGGATTTCAAAGTGCC
>DAJR01000057.1 GCA_002496385.1 Methanomassiliicoccales archaeon UBA147
AACTGCCCTATGGTAAACATACAGCCCCGAATCCACTGGCATTGATGCAAACCAGAAACGCCAGCCACTTTCGCTAACCATACTTGGTTAGCGTTAAGACGAGGCTGTGCCTCGCCTGTTTAGGGGCTGGTAGTTTACTTGAATTCGATAGTGACCGGGGTGCCGGCGACAATGCCTTCTTCGGCACAGACGCCTTTGTTGAGTTCCACAACCCATTTTGCGGAGCTTGAGCTGGAATATATATTCAGGTCACCCTCTGCAACGCCCGGTTCCGGCTCGGCTTCGCAGATGTTGATAACATGGCCTGTTTCGTCGATGAATATCATGTCCAGAGGAATCAGCGTGTCCTTCATCCAAAAACTAACAATCTGAGGCGACTCGAACACAAAGAGCATTCCCGAATCCAAGTCCAGAGATTCCCTGTTCATTAGGCCTGCGGACCTCTCCTGGGGGGTATCGGCGACCTCACAGTGAAATGCAACTATTCCTTTCGATGTGGAAAAGGAGACTGTGCTTTCTGATTCGGGCATGCGACCCAACCAGCCAAACCATGCGAGTGAAAGTAATGACAGGATTGTAATAATCGCTACCGTCAATTTCAACCACGCGGGCATTCTTCTCTCAATGACCATCAGAAGGATTCAATGATTGACAAAATAAATATGTTTGGATTGTGAGCTAATATCCTGTCGCAAGAAGGTAGAACACGACCGCGAAGTAGATGCTGAAGGAAGCGAAATACTGGGCAACCTGCCATCTGTTCGTCCTGCCCTGGCCCATCCAGAGTTTTTCTATCTCCCTCCCGTAATCCTTGGCTTCGAGGAGCTTTTTGAATATGGGGATGAAGGAAAAGCACAGGATGAGTATGAACACATAATACATAGGAATGCCCCAGCCGAACAGTTCATAAGTGAGCAGCAGGGCGGCGGTTGAAACAAATAGCAGCAGATAAATGGAGAAAACCACCCATAAGGCCCGTTTTTGACCTAATGCAACAACTGTGTTCCGCTCGACCTGACGGTCGATATCGTAGTCCCTAATCTCCTGCATCATCTGGGCCATTGTGCTCCTCATCATTATCGCCGAGAGAAGGAAAACACTGCCCATGCTGAAATCCTCCAGAACGACCAGGCAGAAGAAGTAAGGGAAGGTATTCACGAAAATGCCGTGGCTGAGCACGTCCAACACAACCTTATTCTTCAGGCGCAGGGGCGGCGCGGTGTAGAAGAAGAAAACGAACATCGAAATTCCCACGAAAACAAGTGGCCATAGGCCAAAATACATGGAGAAAATGAATGGAATAGTCCCTGTCACGATGAGCAGCGCCCGAACCCCTGGCAGGGTCACGCTTCCGTTCGACACCGGGTTCCTCGCCCTTTTTTTCGGGTCCAGCGCATCAACGCTGCGGTCGAAGTAATCGTTGCTTGCGAAAAGGAATATCTGTGCGCTGAACACGACGATCAGCACGAAATAAATCGGCGGGGAAGTGAAGAGCCCGATGAACATTTCTGCATTGAACTCGTTTCCATTTTGAATATAAGTGTAAGGTATGAAACCGAAGAGCACAAAGCCTACGGAGAGGAGCCACCATTCATTGATCCTCGATAGGTCGTATATGACATTCCTGATGTGATTTTTTCCGTCCTTCATAATTCGATACCAGTCAGATAATTCAAATCTGTACATTATACTTGCGGCATATTCAATTTTCGGTGCCTTGGTCCAGATTATATGGCTCCTGCGAACTAATGCCTCCCAAAGCCTTTGGCCGGCCTCTGCCGCCCAAACTTCGAATTTGCACCGAAACCGCCACATAGGCCGCCTTCGGTGAAATCTTTTTTACCCGGCTGAGCTTACACCCATGCATGAGGTCGGCTTCAGGGTTGATATATTCGGGCGGCGGTTTCAGGGAGGGTAGCGCCTTTTTCTCCGAAGGCAGACTGGCCATCAGTCAAAATCCAGACGAAGATTCCGATGTGAAGGGTATTATCCTCCCCAGAACGGTGAACTGCCATACGCACATCGGCGACGCCTTCATCCAGAGACCTGCCAAATGTTCGGTGGAGGAACTGGTCGCCCCGCCTGACGGCCTAAAGCACCGGTTACTCCGGAACGCCAGTGAGCGGGAACAGGTGCCTGCGATGAAAGATGCCATACGCGGAATGGAACTCGAGGGAGTATCCCATTACATTGATTTCAGGGAATCCGGACTGGAGGGTGTGAGAAGGCTGCTCATGGCCTCTCTGGGGTGCGGGGTCTCGCCGGTGATACTGGGGAGGCCCGAGGCCTTCGATGCAAACGAAGTCTCGGCCCTGCTCTCAGTCGCGGACGGGCTGGGGATCAGCGCGATTTCGGACTTTGATTCAGACTCACTTTTGAACCTGTCGGAACATGCCCGGTCCATGGGCAAGATAGTGGCGCTGCACGCAAGCGAGACGCGGAGGGAGGATTTCAGCAGAATACTGGAACTGGAACCGGATCTACTAGTGCATATGGTGAAATCCAGCAAAGCTGATATGGAAGCCTGCGCGGCCGCGAAGGTTCCGGTCGCGATATGCCCCACATCAAACTCCTTCTTCGGCCTCAAACCGCCGGTCAGGGAGATGCTCGACGCCGGCATCGCGGTCTGCATCGGTTCTGACAATGCGATGCTGTCCAGTCCCGGCATCTTGGGCGAGGTCAGGGCACTGAGGACGATGTTTTCAGAGAGAGAATTGACCGATTCCGAGATAATGGACATGGCCTTCGAGCAAGGCCGAAAAGTATTAAATTCACTCCCAGGATTAAGGGATGCCTATTTGGAGCATAAGGAATTCTTCGTGATAGAGGCGCCGGTCGATGACCCATTCAAGCGAATTCTGGAAGCCAGAGCGGAGAAAATTCATCTGTTCGACAGGGGTGAAACGACATGAAGATGAAGGATATAATGGTCAAGCAAGCGGTGTGTGCCAAATTACCAGGAAACAGAACCGAGATAATCAAACTCATGGTGAAGAACAATAAAACCGGCTTGCCGGTGGTAAAGAGCGACGGCACTTACGCAGGCTTCATCACCAGGCAGGACATATATTCCAAGCCAGATGAGGAACAGCTGGCAATCCTCATGAGGAAGGATTATCCTTACCTGGAACAGAACGACTCGATAGAGGAAGGCGCCAAGCTGATGCTGGAAAATGAGCTGCACCACCTCCCCGTCGTTCAGAAGAAGAAGCTGGTGGGCATCGTTACTCCCGCGGACTACCTTACGGTCATCGAGAAAATGGAAATAGCCGAACCCATAGAGAACTTCGTCCGGACACCATGCGTGCCGGTGTACGAGGGTTCCCCCCTGCCAGTGGTTGACACTCTATTCAGAGTTGCGAATGTCGTTTCCGCCCCGGTGCTGGACCGCAACGGCCTACTGGTGGGCATCGTTACTGACAGGGACATATTCAAACATTCGAGCGTTGACGGCCATACTGCGGTCGCAGACCTGGGCATCGGCGAGGATGAGGATTCCTGGACCTGGGAAGGCCTGAGGAATGTGATGAAACTATACTACGAGGTGAAGCACCTCAGTCTCCCCGACATACCGGTAAAGAATGTCATGGTCCCGGACCCGCTGACCATATTCGGAAAGACGAGCGTGAGCGAGACCGCGCGGATAATGAAGAAGCACGATTTCGGCCAGTTACCGATTCGGAATTCAAAGGACAAACTCGTAGCCATGATTTACGAGCTGGACATGCTCGCCGCCCTGCTCAGGTAGTGTTCACATGAGCGAAGACGTCCAATCACTTGCCAAGAGGAGGGGCTTCATTTGGCAGTCCGGGGAGATATACGGCTCCATGGCCGGCTTCTATGACTACGGGGCGATGGGCGCTGTTTTGAAACGCAGGTGGGAGGACGCATGGCTGAAATACTTCATGGGCCTGAACGATAATTATTACCTGATAGATCCGGCCACGATAATGCCCGAGGCGGCTCTCAAGGCCTCCGGCCACGTTGACAGCTTCACTGACCCTCTCGTGGAATGCTCCAAATGCCGCCAGGCCGTGAGGGCGGACCAACTCATAGAGGAAAGCGCAGGCCAGCCTGCCGAAGACTTCACGCTCGAGCAGATAGATTCGAAGATTGCGGACCTCAACCTTACATGCCCAAAATGCAAGGGCCGGTTCCAAAAGGCAAGAACGTTCAACATGATGTTCCAGGTGAGCCTAGGCCCTGTCGGCGTCGAGAAGGCCTACCTCCGGCCCGAGACCGCTCAAGGCGCATACCTGAATTTCAGAAGGCACTTCGAGATAATGAGGAGGAAACTTCCTCTGGGCCTGATAATCATCGGAAAGGCATACAGGAATGAGATTGCCCCGCGCCAGGGCGTGTACAGGATGAGGGAACTGATACAGGCGGAACTGCAGATTTTCATGGACCCGGATACATTCGCAGGCGAGCTTCGCCTGGAGGAAATGGAGGCTAAGACCGTCAACGTCCAACTTGTCAGCGAAAGGGGAAAAAGCGATTTCCGGCCGATTCGCTGCGATGTCCTAGTCAAAGAGCACAGTATTCCCGATTTCTACGTGTACCACATGCTCAAGGTCCAGGAATTCTACCTTGAGAAGATAAAAGTGCCGGGCGGGAAATTCAGGTTCTACGAGAAATCCGAGAAGGAGAGGGCGTTCTACAATCGGGTCCATTTCGACATCGAGGTGAACCTCTCCACGCTTGGCGGGTTCAAGGAGGTCGCTGGCCTGCACTACCGCGGCGATTATGACCTGACCAGACATGAAAAGGGTTCTGGCGAGAAAATGGAGGTCTCAATTGACGGGAAGAGGGTGATGCCCCATGTCCTGGAACTGAGCTTCGGCGTCGACAGGAACGTATGGACACTGCTGGACATACACCTGTCCGACGAAAGGACCGGAGTTCTGAAACTCCCGCCTGCCCTGGCCCCATACACATTCGCGGTGTTCCCCCTTATGAAAAAGGACGAACTTGTGAAGGTCGCCAGGGAGCTAGCCGACCAACTCAAGGTGAGCCATCCCGTGTATTACGATCAATCCGGGTCCATCGGCAAGAGGTATGCCAGGATGGATGAGATCGGAACACCGTTCTGCATCACGGTCGATTTCGACGGCCTTGCAGACAGGACTGTCACAATCCGGGACACCAGCACATCAGAGCAGAAGAGGATGAAATTGGACGGGCTGGACATGACGGCAAGAAAGCTGGCATCAGGGACCATGTCATTTCAGGATCTGAACTGATACCATGATATCCCTGGCAGAGGAACTTGCATACCTTTTGCGTTCAGTGGTCAAAGAAACGCTTCGGGGGGTTGACAGCGCCGGCCTGCTATTTTCGGGCGGGCTTGACTCTTCCATCCTTGCCATTTTGTCCAGGAAAGAATGCGACATCACTCTCTACGTTCTCGGGGCACCGGATTCACACGATGCTGCATGGGCGGCGGAGTGCGCCAGCATGATAGACATGCCGATGAGGACGATTCCTTTCGATGAAACGGATGCACTGGAATCAATGAAAACCGTGGTCCTCAGGCACGGAATGACGAATCCAAAATGGATGTCCACATTCACGGCTTTTGACCTCCTACTGAGGAAAGTGGAGGAAACAAACGTGCTTTGCGGGCAGGGCGCGGACGAGGTTTTCGGGGGCTACAGGAAATATTCTCGGTCCGCAGACATCCGAAGTGCCATGAATGACGACATAGGGAATCTGTTGGAAAAGGAGTACCCGGCATATGAAGTGATGGCTGCAAACTATAACAAGTGGCTGATTGCTCCGTATCTTGACCGGAGGCTCGTCGAACTTGGCTCAAGGATACCTGCGGATGCGAACATCGACAGCACCGGAAACAAGCTGGTGCTAAGGAAAGCGGCAGAGATACTGGGTGTTCCCGGGATGATGGCCCAGCGCCCGAAAAAGGCCATGCAGTACGGTTCGGGCGTGTCCAAGACCATAAGGAAATGCCTGAAAAACATGGGGGCGGACCTCGATTCATTTATAGAAGATTGCACTAAATGTGGAAAGTAATATTAGTATGGTTTGCATTACTACTTTTCAACAAGTGGTTGGCGGCAATGGATGTGAAACAGGTAAAGAGGAAGGTTCTCCTTATCGGAGACGGAGCGGTCGGCAAAACAAGCCTAGTCCGTAAATTCGTCATGGACAAATTCGACGACAAGTACATCACAACCATTGGCACGAAGATTACGAAAAAGGATATCCATTACAAGAATCCCGATGGCGAGATAGTGCTCACTCTCATGCTTTGGGACATTCTCGGCCAAAAGGGCTACACAAGCATCCAGTCCTCCAGTTACAGGGGGGCCGAAGGCGCACTGATCGTCTGCGATCTCACAAGGAAGGATACCCTCGCCAGCACTGTCGATTATTGGATACCCGAACTTAGGAAGGTCGTGGGCAACATCCCCCTGGTGTTCGTGGGTAACAAATGCGACCTCGTTGAGAATCGCCAGATATCCGAGGATGAGCTCAAGGCCACCGCGACGCAATACAAGAGCCCCTGCTTCGTCTCGAGCGCGAAGACCGGGGAGAATGTCGAGTCCATATTCATGAAGCTCGGCGAACAGGTGCTCGCAGGGAAATCAGAAGATTATCATACGGACCAATCCTCCCGGGAGAGAGTGATATCCAACCTCATTGACGTTACAGATGTCATAATCAAGGAGTTCTGCGATGCCTTCGGCGACCAGGAAACGGCTATGGCCGCGATTCGGCAGCAATTCTCGCTGGCTGGCGTCGATGTGAAGAAACCGAACAAGGACGCGCTTCTGAAAGCCGTGGAGAAGCTGGCTGAGGTCGAGAAGGGATTCAAGGACGATTTCTCCGTGAAAAGTGCATTGGCCAAGAGGAAACGCCTGATAGAGCAGTACGGGTAGGTCCTGACCATGCCTGCAAAGAAACTGATGAAGAAAATCTGCCTTCTCGGGGACGGCGCCGTGGGAAAAACCTCCCTCATCAGGAAATTCGTGTTCGACAGCTTCGACGACAAATACATAATGACATTCGGCACGAAAGTATCAAAGAAGGATGTCACGCTGTTCCGCCACGGTCAGGAATTCAACATGACATTTCTGATTTGGGACATTCTTGGCCAGCGTGTCCACAATGCCATCCATTCCGCGTATTACCAGGGAGCTTCGGGCGCGTTTATTGTATGCGATACAACGAGGCGCGAGACGCTGGAGCACCTGGAGGAATGGATAGATGTATTCCGGGCGGTGAACAAGAACGCCCCTGTGGTGCTGCTGGGCAACAAATCCGACCTGCTGGACGAGATGCAGTTCGGCGAGGATGAATTGGGGGCACTGGCTGCCAAATACTCTTTGAAATTTCATCTTACCAGCGCCAAGACCGGGGCGCACGTGGAGGAATCCTTCCTCGAGCTCGGGAACGAGGTGATAGACATTCATCTGAACAAGGGAGGCGACAGCAATGGCTGAGGAGACAAGCGTAAGCTTTTTTGTGATGAGCGGAGATGCTCTGAGAAGCCTGCATGACGAGCTTCAGATACTGCTGGGGGACAAAGGCGCAAGCGCACTTCTGGAGCGGTACGGATTCAGATGCGGCGAGAGCCTAGTGCAAAGCGTCGGGTATTCCTGCGGCAACATCGAGGAACTGGAGGAGACCCTTCCCGGAATCCTCATCGAGACCGGGCTGGGCCGTGCGATGACCAGGAAGATAACCGGGGACGAGATAATAATCGAGTTCGACGAGGCCGTGGAGTCGAATCACCTCGGCCGGAAGGAAGGCGCGAGCTGCAACTTCACCAGGGGATACCTGGCAGGTGTCATCTCCAGCCTTTTCGACGCCCATTACGACGGCTTCGAGGACACATGCCGCTGCCGCGGCGATAAGTTCTGCATGCACAGGATCGTCAAGAACCCGCTCTATGTGAAGCCGGAAGCAGAATCCGCCGAGGGCGATGTCGAGAACGAACTGGACATATGCACCGGGTACCTGGTGAAGGAAGAGGTCCCCGACAGAAGCTACGATATCTTCAAGGACTGGGTCACCCACGGGCACCAGGGGCTGTGCATCACCAGGGACTTCCCCGCCAAGATCCGCAAGAAATACGGCCTGGAGAAGACGCCGATAATATGGCTGTCTACATCGGACACGGAGAACACCGTGCCTCCCCAGAACCTCTCTGCCCTTTTCTACCACATCGAGAACTTCCTGAAGAAGAGCGAGAACGGGATACTGCTTCTCTCCGGGCTCGAGTACCTCATCACCCATAACTCGTTCCAGTCCGTGCTAAAGTTCATCCAGCTTCTCAACGAGCAGATAGCGATAAGGGAGGCGGTCCTAATAGTTCCAGTGAGCCCGATGACAATGGAGGAGAAGGACCTCAAACTTTTCGAGAGGGAACTGACGATATTAAAGTGATATTTCAGGGTCTGGGGTCTAGGGGCTAGGGTTGTTATCAAATCGTTTTACTGGCTTGTATAAAGCAAGCCAGCACCCCTAGACCCTTGTAATCAAATTATCAACAAAGACCCTAGCCCCTCAGAAGATTTACCACACTTTCTATTTGGGTCCCTCCAAGCTGTTCGCGAAGGAGTTGACAATTCTCGACAAGTGAATGGGGCTGCCTGGGAAGTCCCATGAAGGGATTATATAGGCATATTGTTATTTACACTTCATGGAAAATGCGACCAAGTTGATATTGGTGATAGTGGGCATCGGCCTCCTGCTCGGCCTTTTGTTGTCCCCATTCGTCACAGTTCTGGCTGGGGTCTCGCTGTGGATATTGCTTTGGCTTGGCCAGGGTGGCGCGGCAGAGGGGAATCCCTACAAGAGGATGAACATGCGCGGAACAGTCCCCAACTGGGTAACAGTCAACCAATACCAGAAGAACCAAATTATCGAGACCCGGGACGCAGGCTCGATATACACAGCATATTTCATATTCGGGACCGGTGCGATATTGATGGCAATCGGTTTTATCTGGCTGTGGATTTCTGGCAGCATATAATGCGATTCGAAATATCAATATTCAAATATAATTTGGATATGGGGTCTAGGGTCTAGGGACTAGGGTTGTTAACATTTGTTTTGTNNAGCCAGCCATCCCTAGCCCCTTTATCCCATTTAATAAACAAAGACCCTAGACCCTTTACACCATTTTGAAAGCAAAGACCCTAGCCCCTCAGAAGGTTCACAACACTTTCCATTTGGGTCCGTCCGCGCTGTCCTCCAGCACTATGCTAAGGGCTTTCAGCCGGTCACGTATCTCATCGGCCAGCTTGAAATTTTTCTCCGCCCTGGCTTTCTGGCGGATGCCGATTATTATGTCCATGAGAGGAGCAAGCATATGCTCCTGGCCAACCTTCTCGAATTTGAATATGGACAGTATCTCATCGAAGACCCTGTAAGCCTTGATGACTTCCTCAAGGCCGCCCTTTGTGGCTCCTGACTCAAGGTATTTGTTGACCTCCCTGGAGAACTCGAATGCGGAAGCAATCGCGTCCCTGGTGTTGAAGTCCTCATCCATCGCTGCATCGAACTTTTCGACGGCTTCTGCGGCAACTTTACCGAAATCATCCCTGCCTTCGGGCGCGGTCGCAAGAGCGGCCAGGGCCGCATCCAGTGTGTTCTGCATGCGCCCGAGGGCCTGTGCGGCCTCGGCCAGGGCCTTCTGGTTGAAATCGATGGGCTTTCGGTAATGCGTGTTGAGCAGGAAGAATCTGACCACCATCGGGTCATAATCCTTCAGAACGTCCTTGATTGTGAAGAAATTGTTCAGCGACTTGGACATCTTCTCCGAGCCGACATTCATCAACCCGCCGTGCAGCCAGTATTTGACGAACGGTTTTCCGGATAATGCCTCTGATTGCATTATCTCATTCTCGTGATGGGGGAATACAAGCTCGGAGCCGCCTCCGTGGACCTCGAAGCTCTCGCCCAGGTATTTCATCGACATGACGGAGCACTCGATGTGCCATCCGGGTCTGCCCTCGCTCCAGGGGGATTCCCAGAAAGGCTCGCCGGGTTTCTTGTTCTTCCAGAGCACGAAGTCAAGCGGACTTCTCTTCCTCTCGTCCACGGCAATGCGGGCGCCGGCCAGCATCTCGTCCTTCTTCCTGTGGCTCAGCTTTCCGAATTCCGCCACCGCCATCACGTCGAAGTAAACCTCTCCGCCGGATTCGTAGGCAAACCCCTTGTCTATAAGTTTCTGGATTGCCCCGATTATCTCTTTCATATGGTGGCTGGCGACCGGGTAGATATCGGCCCTTTTCACACCAAGCCTTCCCATGTCCTTATGGTACTCGCCGATGTATTTCTCCGTGAGCTGGTCAAGCGGGATGCCCAGTTTTATGGTCCTCTCGATGCAGTGATCCTCGATGTCGGTGAAATTTATCACGTAGGTCACTTGGTAACCCTTCCTGACCAGATGCCTTCTTATCACGTCGAATGTGACCGCGGATTTGGCATGGCCCATGTGGCTGTCGTCGTAAGTGTTGATGCCGCAGACATACATTCCTACCCTGCTTCCGCTGATGGGCTGGAATTCCTCTGTCTGGCCGGTCATGGTGTTGTGGACTCTGAGGGTCATGTGGATTGCTCCGGGGGCATATCATGGGGAGAGGGTATAAAAATGTGAGGGCGGCGGATTGCATAGGTTCGATATAATGCCCTGGCAGGCGAGGCATTTGGATAACAATATTTTGGACGGAATAGCCTGTATTCAGATTGCATTATCTGTATGTAATCGAATGTGGCAGATGTCCTATTTCGTCCATTTGAACTCATCGATTGGAAGGGCCATCGATGTTTTGCATGTCACGCATGATGCGAGCGAGCACACGAACTCGACGGCCTTCTTCTCGTTCTCTGCTTCGAAAATGATTATCGCATCGGTCTCGCCGAACAGACCCAGGAACTCCCTTATCTTGATGCCTTCCGGGATCTTCAGTCTCTTGAGGGCCCTTATGGTGTCCTCGAAACGTCCTTCCTTGGCTTGGATTGTGGTAACCAGCAGCATTCTTTCACCTTGTCATTATATGTTAGAAGCCGTATATAATCCTGTCTGAATGCTCAGGAAATGAGTTTCTTGAGGCGCATTACATCGTCGAGGCTCGCGTCGAACTTAAGCCTCTTCGTCGCCCAGGCTTTCATCGGTTTGAGCTCCCCGGTGAAAAGCAGCTTGAAGTCCAGCGTGGTGGCGTGGAGCGTTATCTCGGCGGTCGGGAGCTTCCCCTTCTTGAAATCCTTTATCTCGCCCTTGTCCAGGATGAAACTGAATCCCTCGTTGTCCGTAGTGTCAACATTCACGTTCCGGGTTATGTCAGCCAGCTCTTTGCGGAGGTTCTCATCCTCGGCTATCTTGGCCCTGAATTTGTCTATTGCCTTCGCGATGTGTCCCTGAAGTTCGTCCATGCATCATCCCTCGAATCTGTCAAGTTTGGTAATTGCCAACTCGCTTATTATCCTATCCACGGTCTTCCATGACCTCCTGGTGTGCGGGGGAAGGTCCCCGTGCTCCGTGTACCAGGCCTTGAGGAAGTTGATGGTCTTTGGGTCCGAGGGATAGCCGCTCCCGAAGTCTGAGCCCAGTTCCTTTTTTATTCTCTCTATCATCGCGTCGCGCTTTGTCTTGGCGATGATGCTGGCGGCAGAGACCACTGGATAGGTGTCATCCGCCCCGTGCTTCGATATGATTCTCACATTGGATTTCAATTCGCTGGCAACGTATCTGCCGAAAAGTTCCTCGTCAGTGTCGGCGGCATCCACGTAGGCGACCTTCGCCCCCAGCCTCTCGATGACGGTTGCGAAGAGCTTCGACTCCATCACATTCATGGTCATGGACTGGCGCAGCGTGTCTATATCCGCTGCGCTGGCTGTCACGACCTCGTATTTCACCATGCCCACAAGCTCCTTCCGGATCGCCTCCCTTCTCGCAGGGGTGAGTTTCTTCGAGTCCTTCACTCCCAGGCTTCGAATTGCACGGTCATCATCCACCAAGACGCCCGCGACAACGATGGGGCCAATGACAGGCCCCCTTCCGGCTTCGTCGACGCCGCAGAACGGACCGTCTGGCAAAGCGAAATCCTCCAACTTCTGCATGCGGATGTGATGCAGGCAGGCTTAAAAAACCTTTATGTACTTTCAATCATTATCCTGGCTGGCGGGAAACCGCACCGCATCATTGAGGACGGATACGATGGAATACGAACTGAGATGGGGCAAATGGACATGGATGCCGGCCCTGGTGATAGGCACCATCATCGGCGCGATCATACTCTGGCTGGACTTCCAGCAGATGGGAATAGCCTGGCACAACGGTTACTACATGGCTATGCTGGGGTACTATGTCATGTTCTCCATATGCCAGAGCCACTATTTCAAGGTCAAGCCAGAACCAAGTTGGGACGGTCTTGCGAGGCAGTGGGTGTCCATAACTAGCGCTGTCCTGATATTCTATGTCAATGACTGGATGATGAGAGAAGTTGTGGGCATACCTGGGAATCTGGTAATGGGCGGACAGTTCTTCTTCATCGTCCTGGGTTTCTTCTTCTTCGGTATGGACGATTTCATGTTCAAGGGAGCGCTCTCGAAATGGATCAAAAAAGATGCCGTCAAGGCGATATTCTGGTTCATAATAATATGGGTGTTCTGGTACATACTCTTCGCGGCAAGCTGGGGCCTTTCCCGGGCGCTGGGCGTATTCGACGCTCTCGCCAACAACATATTCCTGGGCAGCTTTCAGTGGACCATCATGATGTCCATGATGATAGCCATCACGTGGAGGGACTTCCTCGAATCGATAAAATGGAAAAGCGACATCCAGAGGGGGCTTGTGTTGCTCCCGTTCTCGCTGATAATGGGCCTCGTCCTGGGGTACATTTGCGTATTTTTCATAGATGTCATTCAACCCTTCGCGGACCCTGACGCAATGCTGTCATCGGTGGATAAATGGCATCACGTTCTGTACATGGGCACATTCCCTCTCATTCCGATAATCCTGTTTGGAATATACTCCAACCACTTCAATGCCATACCCGATGTGAAGAAGAAGGTCATGGCAAGGACAGCCTTCATCGCCTCGATGGTGATACTTGGCTATTTCATATTCCACCTGGTGACCTCCGAAACCGGCCTGTTCGCGGTGAACGGAACAAATCCGCACTGGTTCCACAGCCAGGACCTGATATTCAATTTCACGGTCTCCATCATCCCGTTGAGCCATCACTGGTTCTGCGGCCGGGTCTGGTTCCTCAGGTCTAAGAGAAAAACGTGACAGCAAGGGTTTTAATATCCCCGGGACAATCACTCGCAGAGGTGGAAACGGTGCGATTGGAAGAACATCTCGCAGGATGCGAGCCAGGCCTGGCAAACCTGATCTTAAGGATCGCGGAAACCTGCAAGACCGTCAAGAAGGGTTTTGCGAGCAGGCAGTCCTGCTCCGACACTGAAAACGTGTACGGGGAGAAGCAGATGGCCCTGGACAAATGGGCCGATGAGGTTCTCATTTCCGACCTGAAGGACTCCGGCCTCGTGAGGTATCTCGCATCCGAGGAACAGCCCGGTGTTCTGACATTCGATTCGAAAGATGATTTCGGTATTACCATGGACCCTCTGGACGGCTCCTCTCTGATCGGGGTGAACCTTGCCGTCGGGACGATAATAGGGATATACCGCGGGAACGTCCTGGTCCCGGGCAACACGATGGTGGGGGCGATGTATGTGCTGTACGGCCCCCTGACAACACTGACATACTCCGTGAAGAAGGGAGTGCACGAGTTCGTGCTGGATGACGACGGCCATTTCATTCTCCAGGAACAGGATATCAAGATTCCCGAGGGAAAGATATACGCCCCCGGCGCGCTCAGGAAGGAATATCTGCCCGGCCATCTCAAATGGATAGAGAAGCTGGAGGCAGACGGCTACAAGATACGGTTCAGCGGCTCGTTCGTGGCGGATGTCCATCAGATCCTTCACAAAGGGGGCGTCTTCACATACCCCGGATACAAAGGAAAGGAGAAGGGGAAGCTCAGGCTGCTGTTCGAGGCAAACCCGATGGGCTTCATCGTGTGCCAGGCCGGGGGCGCAGCGAGCCACGGGACCGGCGACATTCTGGAGGTCATGCCGGAGAACGTCAGCCAGCGAATCCCGATATACATCGGGGGGAAGAGGGAGATTGCGCTCATCGAGGAAATAAACAGAGGTGGATGATATGTACGAACCGATACCGGGAGACCTGATGTTCAGGAGCCTTAGGGACCAGGGAATCATAATAATGGCTGCCAACCTGCGAATGACCAGGGGTGTGGCCAGGGGAATTTTCAGGGCCGCTCTGGACCTGGATGCGCCCGTGATATTCGAGATTGCTCGCTCGGAGAGCGACCTGAAGGGCGGGTACACCGGAATGAAGCCGGCCGACTATGCGAAGCAGGTCCAGATTGCCGCCAACGAGGTGAAATGGGATGTATGGGCGCTTCACGCGGACCATATCGGCGTGAAGAAGGGCACACCCGAGGATATCGAGGCCACCAAGTCCCTCATAGACGCACAGATAGAGGCCGGTTTCACGAGCTTTGCGATCGACGCATCCCACCTGTTCAACTTCAAAGGCGGGAACCTGAGGGAGGAGCTGGCACTGAACATAGATGCCACAACCGAGCTGGCCAAGCACATCAAGAAGAAGATGGGCAGTAAAACATTCGGCCTCGAGGTCGAGGTCGGGGAGATTGGCAAGGAGAACGAGCAGGGGAAGGTCGTCACCACGCCGGACGAAGCTGTTACATTCATCAAGGCGCTGAACGAGAACGGCGTGGAGCCGGATGTGCTGGCGATAGCCAACGGGACAACGCACGGCAATATATTCGACGACAAGGGCAATATTATAGACCAGGTCGGAATAGATCTGGACCAGACACGGAGGGTGGCCCAGGCACTCAGGGACATGGGCTCCAACGTGAGGATCGCACAGCACGGCATAACAGGCACACCCAGGGAACTCATCAACACGATGTTCCCGAAAGGCGACATAATCAAGGGAAACGTGGCCACATTCTGGCAGAACATTGTGCTGGACACCGTGAAGGTCTATGACCCGGAATTCTACAAGGAGATTTGGGACTGGACCGTCAAGACATACGCCCCCAAGAGCCCGGGCAAGCCCGAAAAGATGATATTCGGCAAGAACGTCAAGAATGCGTTCGGCCAATTCTACATGAGGTTCCAGAACCTTGAATTCGAGGCCGTGGACACAATCGAGGCGATATCCTATGCCGAGGCCAGGACATTCTTCAGGTCGTTCGGCGCGACCGGAACCGCGGGATACGTCAGGGACGCGATGGAGTCCTCATGAAAACGCCAGTCGTGATAATCAATATGAAGACATACCCCGAGTCCACGGGGCAGGAAGGCCTGAAGCTTGCCGCTCTCTGCCAGGAGGTCTTCGAATCAGGGAAATCCATCGCGATCGCACCCCAGAATGCCGACCTGGCCCTGTATTCCAATTCTTTCGGCCTTCCAGTTCTGGCCCAGCACGCGGACAATGCCAAGCAGGGCGGCGCGACAGGCAGGAACACGCCTGAAGCCATCAAGGCGGCAGGATGCGCCGGGACCCTCATCAACCATTCTGAGTACAGGATTCCGGCCGAAGATGTCAAAGCCCTTGTGGCCAGGTGTAAAACCCTGGGCCTTGTCACGGTGGTATGCACGAAAGATGCTGCGGAAAGCCGGGAATATGCAAAATTCGGACCCGACTTCGTGGCTGTGGAGCCGCCGGAGCTCATCGGCGGCGACATCTCTGTTACCTCAGCCAATCCGAAGGTCGTCTCCGACTCTGTGAAGCTGGTCAAGGAAGCGGCTCCTGGAGTGAAGGTCCTCTGCGGCGCGGGGATCAAGACAGGAAAGGACGTGACCAAGGCAATCGAGTTGGGGGCGGACGGCGTGCTGCTGGCGTCCGGGGTTGTCAAGGCCAAAGACAGGAAAAAGGTGTTGTTGGACCTGGTCTTGGGGTTATAGTTCGAGATTCACATCCAGCTTTTTCTGCATTTCGCCGTCGCGTACATTCAATTCATCGGCCACCAGATGATTATTATCTAAATTGTATATCATTGCAGATGGGTATCCGTGACCCTTCAGCCTTTTCGATGTGGATGTCCCGCAGGTGATGAAATAGGTCCCTTCCAGATTCCATATCCAGTTCTTGTGCCTGTGGCCCGAGATGACCATGTGGACGCCGCATTCCCTTATCAGCTTGAGAACATCCCCCGCATCCGCGGGTATCTGCCGCTCCCGGCCGGTGCTGGGTATCGGTATCAGGTGGTGGTGAAGCATCATTATCTTCAGCCTGCCTTTTCCGGACATGTTCTTTCGGATCATTGCGTAATTGTGCCTGCCTATGTTGCCTGAATCTATGTCAGGTTCGGTGGAATCAATGCCCTGGATAACCGCTGCACCATTCTCCCAGAGCGGATGCCTGGGTCCAATCATCTCCTCGAACAGCTCCCATCCGTCATTCCTGGCGTCGTGGTTTCCCGGCACAATGACGCAGTCCTTGACCTTGAACCTCCGGAAATATTCGAGCCATTGCACGTACTCATGCAGATGGCCCTCGTTGGTCAGGTCTCCCGTGATGAGCAGCAGGTCGGGCGACTGGCAGTTTACGAACTCGACCACCCTCTCCCCCCATTCCGGGCAGTAGTTTGGGCTGGTCACATGCAAGTCGGAGAGATGGATCATCTTCATGCGGCATGTGATGCAATCTTGGTACTTAATCAATGCCAACGCACTCTGCGAAATCCGGCAGGGAAAGTTGCCTGGTTCGCTTTCTCTGTCTTCCCGGTTCGATATCCTCCCACACCACGTGCGCTCCCATCCGAGAGAGCGCCAGCATCGCATCGGTCGCAGTCATATAATCTGCCCCTCATTCAGTGAGTTCGTCCCAGATCAAGCGCTCGTCGTCGTCCTCGTCCCACCCGGGCTCTGGATTCCTCGCATGCGGTTCAGCCATTTGTCAACACCCCCTTTTTCTTTCCTTGGCCTGATTCCAGCCAGTTTGCATTTCTTTCTTCCATGGACATCATCAAGCACCCGGAGAATATATTCTTTGTCGATTTAGAATATATCTTAGTGTATATTCTATATAGATACATATATAACGAACCTTGAATCGGACCCGATTCCTGGCCTGCCTGTCACTTCCCTTCGACAGAGCAGCAGCTCTTGTAGTCTATCTCCACATGTTCGCCCGTGACCATGTAATGAATCTTCTCAGCCATCTTGACGGCATGGTCCCCGCATCTCTCCAGGTACCGGGCGATCAATATGTACTGCGTGCACCGCGTTATGTATTTCGGGTTCTCCATCATGTATGATATCCCCTCGCGGTAGATGGAATACCGCATGGCATCGATGGTGTCCTCGCGTTCCTGAAAATCGGCTATGTAGGATATATCCTTCATCTTGAAGGCCAGCAGTGCATCGTCTATCATGCTGCAGACGATTCCCGACATCTGGGGAAGGCTGACCAGCTTGCCTATATGTGCCTCCTCCGAGAGATCCACGGCGACCTTGGCTATATCGTTGCCGTACCTCCCTATCCTCGTGATGTAGGTGATTATTTTCAGCATTGTTGCAACCATCCTCATATCCCCGGCCATCGGCTGGTTCAGCGTGATTAGCTTGAGAGTTTCCTCCTCGATGGAATGGTCCATCTCCCTGATTTTGATCGACTTCCCTATGACCGAATTGGCCAGTGCGATATCCTGTTCCCTAAGCGCCTTTACCGAGGTCTCCAGCATATCCTTTGCCAGTTCCCCCATTTCCTCGACGCGGTTCTTCAGCATCTCAAGTTCCTCGTGGAATTTTTCCGTCATTCAAATCACCCGAACCTGCCTGTTATGTAATTTTCAGTCAGCTTCTCCCTCGGCTTCTGGAATATCTGTTCGGTATCACCGAACTCTATAAGCTCGCCCAGGTACATGAACCCTGTGAAATCGCTAACCCTGGCAGCCTGCTGCATGTTATGCGTGACAATGATTACAGTATATTGCTTCTTCAGATCTTCAATCAGATCCTCGATCTTTGATGTGGCTATCGGGTCCAGGGCCGAGCAGGGTTCGTCCATCAGGATTACCTCCGGCTCGATTGCCAGCGCTCGCGCGATGCATAAGCGCTGCTGTTGGCCGCCCGAGAGTCCCATTGCGGACTCATCCATTCGGTCCTTGACCTCGTCCCACAGGGCGGCGTCCTTGATGGCTTTCTCCACTATTTTTTCCAGTTCAGGCCTGTCTGCGACCCCATGTATCCTCGGCCCGTAGGCCACGTTGTCGAATATTGACTTCGGGAACGGATTAGGCTTCTGGAAGACCATTCCAACTTTCGAACGCAGGGCTACCGGATCCACTTTAGGGTCAAGTATATTCACGCCTTTCCAGGTCACTGCTCCTTCAGTCCTGCAGCCTTCTATCTCGTCGTTCATCCGGTTCAGGGCCCTCAGGAGAGTGCTCTTCCCGCATCCGCTCGGCCCTATGAAGGCAGTGACAGACTTAAGTGGGATGGACATCCTGATGCCTTTGACAGCATGGTTGGTGCCATAACTTATGTTCAAGTCTTCGATGGTCATCGTGTCGCCCGTAGGCTGTCCTGTCATGCCGCCCTCCGCGGACCCGTCTTTGCTCCTCAACACCTTGAATATGTTCAGCATTACCAATCCCTCCTCTTCTGAGCCCTGTGCCTGATATAGATTGCCAGGGCGTTCATCGAAAGCAACATGGCAAGCAGCACAAGTATTGTCCCGGCAGCAAGGTCATGGAACTCGCTGTTGGGATGCCTGGTCCAATAGAAAATAGTCACTGGCAGGGCCATGAACCCGTCCATGATGCCGCTGGGAGCCGTCTTCTCGAAGACCGCGGCTATGAAGAGGATGGGCGCTGTTTCGCCAATCGCCCTGGAAAGCGAGAGTATTGTGCCCGTCATAATGCCGGGAACCGCATTGGGCAGCACGTGGTGCCTCACTGTCTGCCACTTGGTCGCCCCAAGCCCTTTTGCAGCCTCCCTGAATGTCATAGGAACTGCACGCAGGGCTTCCTCGGTTGTAACAACAATAACAGGCAGGGACATTATTGCCAGAGTCAGCGCTCCCGAAAGAAGGCTTGCCCCGAATCCGAACATCCTTGAAAAGATATACAGGCCCACGAGACCGAAGACTATCGACGGAACGCCTGCAAGGTTCTGGATGATGCGCCTCAGGAGGCGTGTGAACCTCGTGTCCCTGGCGAATTCATTGAGATATGTCGCCGCTCCCACCCCAACGGGTATCGCGAACAGCATGGTCAGGCCCATGAGATATATTGAGCCGATTATCACGGGGTATATTCCCGCCCTTTCAGGCGAGGAGCTGGGAAATTCAGTGAGGAATGTCAAGTCAATGACCCCGATGCCCTGGATGAATACTGAGGCCAACAATATTATCAGGAACGCACCTGCCAGAAGTATACAAATTGCCATTGACTGCGAGCCTATCCTTCCCTTCAGCTGCCTGAGCCTGAGGTAGGACTCGCTGTCCCTTGGCCTGGACCTGAGCGAGAATCTTGCTGCAAATTTCCTGAGTGCTTTCTCTATTTTGCCTCCGGCTGACTTCGGTGCGGATCCCCTTCTTATCCTGTCCACGACCTTCGAGGCCAGGGAGTTGATCATGTAGGTAATCACGAAGAGTACAAGGCCGACCGCGAATGCCGCGCTCACCGCGACACCGGGGGGGATGTCGCCGGTTGCGACCTGCGCGATGTAGGAGGTCATTGTCTGCGTTTCCCCGAATATGTTCAGGGAAAAGCCTGCCACGCTTCCTGCGACAAGCACGACAATCATTGTCTCCCCAATTGCCCTTGCAAGCCCCAGAAGCACAGAGGCCATAATCCCGCTGGAGGCCGCCGGCATGACAACTTTGGTTGCCGTCTCCCACTTTGTCGCACCCATGGAAAGGCTTGCCTCGCGCAGGTTCCTGGGTATGGCCTTCATCGCATCGTCCGAAACGCTGATTATTATCGGCAGCACCATGACTGACATGACCACAATTGCGCTTGCCGCGTTGAAATAGCTCGCGCCAAAGTAATCCTGGAATATCGGGCTTATGACCAGCAGGGCGAAGAATCCGTATACTATGGACGGTATCCCCGCAAGCAACTCCACGACGGGCTTGGCTATGGACCTGAACCTGGGTCCTGCGAATTCTGAAAGGTATATTGCGGCGCCGACCCCCAATGGGCCGGCTATCAACAATGTCCCTCCGGCAATGAGGATAGTGCCCGAGAGCAAAGCAAGCAGTCCGAAGCTGGGCTCGGTGCCGTTCGGCCTCCACAGAGTCCCGGTGAAGAAATCAATTATATCGACGGCCGGGTTCCCGAAGAAATCTATGGAACCGTCAACGAGCGTGTAGACTATCAACCCGCTGATTACTATAGCAAGGCTCGCAGCGATAAAAAGGGAGAGGACTATGGCCCTCTCGCCCCAAAAAGGTTTTCTGGCAAACGGATTATTACCGCTTGCCAGAGATTCGCTGCTTTGCTTCTTCGCCGTGATTTCAACCCCGTCACTCCAGCTTCGCCCTCTGGGATGCCAGGAGGTCTGGGTCCACAAGGTCGAGCTTCACATAGCCCACTTCGGGGACCATGTCCTGGCCTTCCTCGCTGAGTATGAACCTCAGGTAATCCGCTATGGCAGCGCCTTTGTCAGTTGTCTCGTCCGGCATGCCGTTTGTGTAGATGTGCAGGGGCCTTGCCATTGGGTATGTCCCGACATTCCCGAATGAAGGCTCAACGAAGGCGGTGCTTGTTTTTGACAGGCTTACAGGAGTTACCTGGCCCGGGTTCTCCACCAGGTAGGCGAATCCGAAGTACCCGATCGCATTGGTCTTCGATTTTATCGCATTCAGGATTACATTGTCATCTGCGCTCGGATGGTACACACCATCCGTGGATTCTAGCCTCGGTTTCATAGCCTGGGTGTCCTTTCCCCAATCCTTAATGATTGATTCGAAGAAATAGTCATAGGTACCGCTGGCCTCATCCGGAGCATATATCTCGATGAGCTCATGCGGAGCACCTGTCAGCCCCGGGACTTCATCCCAATATACCGCCGCTGGCTGGGTGTCGTTGTATGCAAAGATATATCTCAGCTGGGAATAGGACAGGTCGGCTGCCCATGTGTTGCCGTTGTTCACGACAACCGCGAGTACATCGTAAGCCACAACCCATTTCTCGGGGAATACGCCTGTCGGCGCAGGTCCCGTTGCCGTGCCGTCCGAACTCACAAGGGCAGGATCTCCGCCCACAGCTGTGTAGTCCGAGCCCTTCATGAGCCGGCTGGCATCGCCCAGATCCGCCTCGCCCAGCAGGAGGGCGTTTATCCCGTGGCTCGAACCGCCGCCTGAAACCGATATATCCGCGCCTTCGAACTCCTCGGCCCAGGCAACTGCCAGTGGAAGCACAGTGCTCGAACCTGTCTGTGTCAATTGCACTTTTGTTCCGTCATTCCCGGAGCTCATCACAAAATATGTGGCTCCGGCACCGATTATTATGACGGCCGCTATTATGGCCATCATAGTTGTCGTAATTGCTTCTTGGTCTTGTCTCATCTATATCACCTTGAACCTCCTAAACGCACCTTGAATATATTGTAATTCGACATAAACTATAGACATATATATTGGCTATAGATTTCTATATATTATACTCCAAAAAGATAAAGAAAATTGAATGCCGGGATATTGTGTGTAATTAACAAATATTTATTGATTTTTGATTTTTTTGAATTATTTTAAAATTTTATATAATCTATATAGCCTATAGAGAATAGATATAGGTACCATAATGCTTTCTATTAATTAATAGGACGGTAATAAATGGAAATTGGAAAGAGGATTTCTTCATTCATTTCGAGGAAGAGCACCATTAAGGCCTGGTACGGTTTTATTGTAGTATTTTTCATACTGGTCATAATATTGCCCACCCTCTTCGTGCTCTCCTATGCGATCACCGGATGGGATGAGGCCGGGGGCGAGATATTCGCCGAGCCGAGTGAACCGGAGTTTACCCTTGTGCCAATAGGCGAGGGAAACACGAGCGCCACATTTTCCTGTCCGGACATAATAGACATTACACTTCCAACGTCGATAAAGGTGGACGTTCAAACAGACAGAATTGCGCTCGTGGGTTACTCGATCGTTGATGTCGGAGACAATCATATTCATTACTATCATGCCGACATTGATGTCAATGGCACTCAAACATACTGGCTGAATATCTCGGCCAACTCGACCTACAATGAGATAAGGCATGTCGGCGAAGCCACTCAGATATTTTACATAATGACTTATGATACATTGCCCTCGGGCGGTCATCAGGAATTGCCGCTCGAACTCCGCGCAGGCAGCGTGAGTCCCTGGACCATGATAAAATCCTCGATTGTCAATGCCTTCGCCATAGCCACCGTCGTCACAGTTATTGATTTCATCGCGGGACTGCCGATGGCCTGGATAATGGTGCGCAAGAATTTTCGGGGCAAGCAGTACCTGGACACGCTGATAGACATGCCCCTTGCAATTCCCACGGCCGCGCTGGGCTTCTCCACCGCGCTGTTCTGGGCAGTGACCCCCGGAGTCGACGCATGGGGCTCCCTCAGCCTTGTCTCGTCCCCCATGTTGCTCATAATTCTCCTGCACATTGTGTTCTCCTATCCATACATGGTGCGGTCTCTGGCTGCGATCCTCCATGAGATAGACGTCAATTACGAGGTGGCCGCGCAGACCCTTGGCGCGCCGCCCTTGACCGTGGCAAGGACAATCACTCTTCCCCTCTTCAGGGCGGGACTCGTGACCGGGATAATCCTTTGCTTCGCCAGAAGTCTTAGCGAGACAGGCGGCACCATCATGGCGCTGGCCATGCTCACACCGGGACTTGCTGACATGGCATATCCGATGCAGACCGGGCCTACCCTGATAGGCGCGTGGAAACACGCAGGAGGTTTCGAACCGCAGCTGGCCTTCACATCCATGCTCCTCGTGGTCATCTCACTTGTTCTTCTTGTCATTGTGAAGATAGTCGTGATGAGGTTCAAGATGCCCCTAAGAAAGGTGTTCCCAGGCCCGGAGAGGCTGTTCAGCAAGGGCATCTTCCCGAAGCTCAAGGACGGCATGGCGTTCGCCTTCATGTTCATCGTTCTCATCATACCGTCGTTCTTCATAATCAGCTTCGCGTTCACCGGAGACCCTGTTCCCGTGGATTGGGGGCCGTTCTGGAGCTCGATGGGGTTCTCATTTCTGGTCGCTGGCGTCATAACTGTGCTCAACATACTGTTCGGCGTTCCGTTGGCCATACTCATCGTCAGGGGAAAGAACAAGGCTTTGTCAAACATCCTGGACGTACTGGTCAATGTACCGCTCATTGTCCCGACATCGGCCCTGGGCGTGTCCCTGGGCATGTTCTGGGGCTCTGTGAACATCGAATTGGCCGTTTTCCTTGTGATAATGGCCCATCTGGCGTTCACGTTCCCGCTCATCGTGAGAAACGTGGCCGGCTCCCTCGAGGAGCTGGACCCCACATACGAGGAGACTGCCAGGACTCTCGGGGCAAAGCCCATGTTCGTGTTCAAGAAGGTCATGTACCCTTCGATAAAATTCTCGATACTTGCCGGCGCCATAATGGCCTTCACCAGGAGCCTGGGCGAGACAGGCGCAACCCTGGCTGTGGTCAAGAATGCCAACACGGTGCCGGTCTATATCGTGGACCTGGTAAAGGCCGGGACATATTACCCGGCCGCGCTGGCCTGCATAATGCTGATCATAATCACTTTCATCGCGATGATGGCGATGAGATACATAACCAGAAAGGCGGAGAAGTGACATGCCGGAGATAAGGATAGAGAAACTGAGAAAGGCCTTCGGCGGCCTGGTGGCAGTCGACTCCCTGGACCTTCAGGTCAGGGACGGTGAATACCTCACCATACTGGGGCCCACGGGCGCAGGCAAAACTACGCTTCTCAGACTGATAGCCGGCCTGGAGGAACAGACCTCAGGAAGCATTTTCATAGACGGGAAATGCGTCAACAGCCTTCCACCGGAGGACAGAAAGGTCACGTTCCTCTCACAGACCTACTCGCTCTTCCCCCACATGGACGCATGGCAGAACACGATTTTCGGGCCTACGGCGAGAGGCTGGGACCCGGAGAAGGTCGAGATAATCGGCAGGGAGATGCTGGAGATGGTGCATCTCTACGAGCGGAAAGATGCCCTGCCCAACGAGCTGAGCGGAGGCATGCAGCAGAGGAATGCGCTGGCAAGGGCTCTTTGCGCCGATGCAAAGATCCTGCTCCTGGACGAGCCCCTGCGCGCGCTGGATGCAAGGCTGAGGCTGGACCTGCGATACGAGCTGAAGAAGCTGGTGAAGGACATGGGCATGACCGCGATCCATGTTACGCATGACCAGGAGGAGGCGCTCACCATCTCTGACAGGATAATCATGCTGAGGTCCGGGAAAGTAATTCAGTCGGGCCCGCCCCAGGAGATATTCAACAAGCCTGAGTCGCCGTTCATACACCACTTCATAGGCGAGGCGAATTTCATTGAAGGCACCATCACCGGAAAGGGCGAGAGAGGCGCCCGGTTGACAGGACAGTCCGGCAGGACCTACGACGTAGCTCCGACCGAACTGAAGGTCGGGACGAAAGCGGTGGCCGGCATCAAGACCGAATTCACTATCGTCGGGAAGGAGCCCAGGGACGGTGTCAACGATTTCCCGGGAACTGTGCAGAGAAAGCTCTTCCTGGGAAGGTTCACGGATTACGATCTCATCCTCGACAACGGACACAATGTCCATGCAAGACTGCCGAGCTCCGTAGCCCATAAATTCGATGAGGGCGACAGGGTCAACGTGCATATGGATCCCGAGAGGTTGCTTGTTTTCCCGGTCCCCGGGAAAGGCCTTGCGAAAGAGCTGGAGATGATGTGACATGCCGGAAATCGAGCTCAGGGGCATAACGAAGCGGTTCGGGAAGGTAACGGCCGCGGAGAATATCAATCTCAAAATCAGAGACGGGGAATATGTCACAGTGCTCGGGCCGTCCGGTTGCGGGAAGACCACGCTGGTCAAGATTCTTTCCGGCATCTGGGAGCCGACCGAGGGAGATTGCTTCATCGACGGCAGGAAAGTCACAGGAATTCCCACCTACGAGAGGGACCTTGGGTACATCTTCCAGAACATTGCGCTCTTTCCTCATATGACTGTATGGCAGAATGCAAATTACGCGCCCATCGTGAAGGACTGGGACAGGGAGGAAGCCGATAAAGTGACTACGGAATCCCTTGAGCTGGTCAAATCCCTTCGGCGCAAGGGCTTCAAGCCTTTCGAGCTCAGCGGCGGAGAGAAGCAGAAGGTGGGCATCGCAAGGGCTCTTTGCGCGGGCTCCAAGCTGCTCATCCTCGACGAACCCCTCTCTGCGCTCGACGCAAGGGTCAGGCTTGAGCTCAGATACGAGATAAAGCGATTGGTGAAGGAGCGCGGGCTCACAGCCATCCATGTCACGCATGACCAGGAGGAGGCCATGTCCACCTCCGACCGGATAGTCCTGATGAGGGCGGGCAGGATTGTGGAAGTTGAAACTCCCGAGAACCTGTACAACAGGCCGAAAAACCTGTTCACGGCCAATTTCATAGGCGAGGCCAACTTCATCGAGGGCAGCATACTCCAGTGCGGCACCGGGGAAATTGCAGAGTGTAAAACAGGCCCTCTTTCCGAGTGCGGCAGCGACGAATGCATCATGGAAACGAGGCACAAACACAGGCTCGTGATAAAGAACCCGGCCGGCCAATTCAAAGTAGGCCACGGCGTCGTCGTGATGGTTCGGCCGGAGAATCTCTCAATATCCCACGATGAGAAAGAGCATTCGCTGGAAGGCAGAATAACTGACAAGATCTTCATGGGTTCATTCATCCGGTACAGGGTCGGACTGGTGACTGACGATACAGTGCTTGTGGAGGTTCCGGAAGCGGATGACAAGATATTTAATATAGGCGAGAAGGTTAATGTCAAATTCAGACCCAAGAAGCTGCTGGTCTACCCGCAGCCCATGGAAGGATTGAAGGAGGTGCTCAGCCTTGAGTGAAGACAAGTATTCGATGTGGTTCAGCAAGAGAAGGGAATCAAATGTGATGGACGGAGTCAAGGAGCATATTCTGAAGGTTCTTGATACCTGCGAGGAGATGGACAACGCCATCGCGGCAATAATAGCAAAGGACTATGACAGCGCCAAGCAGGCCATCGTGAGGCTCTACACAGATGAGAAGGCTGCCGACAATATCGAAGTCAGACTGAACGAGAACCTGTCCGTGGGTGACCTTCCGCCCAAGGAGAGGGAGGACCTGATGCACATGGTCAAGAGAATAGACCACATTGCCGACTGGGTGAAGAGCTCGGCAAGGAATGTCGAGGTCATAATCGACGCAAAGATCGAAGTTCCCGAAAAGATATGGAAGAACATACAGCACCTGAGCAACAGGGTCACCGAGACCGCGAAGGAAGTTAAGCTGTGCATGGATTTCCTGGGCGTTGACAATGCGATATTTCTGGAACATCAGAGAAAGGTCGAGGCAATCGAGCATGAGATAGACGACCTCTACTTCGCTGTCAAGAAGGACATGATGATGTCCATGGGCCTGGATCCGCGCGTTATGTTCGTCATGAGGGACATAATCCACGGCCTGGAGAATGCGGCCGACAACTGCAAGGAAGCAGTCGATCTGATGCATATAATCCAGACAGCGAACGGTTGAACACTCAATTTCAATGGACCCGATACCAATATACCTCTATATAGCTTTAAATGAAAATATAGAAAAATATTAATCCCCCGGGATTATTCAGGTTTGGAGGAAAATATGGAAACAAGGAAGGTCCAGGTCACTGGCGGCTCGTCATACATAATCACGCTGCCAAAGGAATGGGTGCTCTCGGCCAAGATAAAGAAGAACGACCCGGTCGGCGTAGCGCCACAGCCCGACGGCAGCCTGCTCATCACCCCTAACGCAACGATGGAACGGGACACCCTGACCAAGGAATTCCTCGTGGACAGCATTACGGACGGGTCCTTTCTTTTCAGGCTCCTTATCGGAGCATACATCAGCGGTTATGCAAACATTCTCGTGAGGGCCAAGGGAGGGATTCCCCCGAACCTCAGGGACAGCATAATCTCCTTTACCCAGACACTGATCGGACCGGAGATTGTCGAGGAGGATGCCAACTACATTTTCATCAAGGACCTGCTCAAGCCGACCGAGCTTCCGTTCGACAAAACTCTGAAGAGGATGTATCTGCTGGTAAAAGGCATGCACGAGAGCACTATCGCCGCACTTTCCGGCAGAGACAAGGAAATGGCCTCCGAGGTTATAAAAAGGGACAGGGATGTCGATAGGCTTCAATGGCTGGTGGCCAGACAGACCCATATGCTGCTCGACGACATCAGCCTGTCAAAGAAGATGGACATCAGGCAGCCTGACGTGACGCTTTACCTGACAATGAGCAGGATCCTCGAAAGGGTCGGCGACCACGCGATAATCATTGCCACGCATATCCCGGTGCTCATAGACACGGATATCGGGGCGAAGAGCGCCGACACCATAGCCAACGCGAGCCGCCAGGCACTGCAGATGCTGTCCAAGAGCATGGAGGCCTGGCAGAAGAGGGACATGGTGCTGGCCAACGACAACATTGAATCGCTGAAGCCCCTTATCCGGAACTGCAAGAAGATAAACGACATGGCAGCGAACATGGACGGGGAGCCAGCTGTTGCATTGAGTTATATAAGCGAGAGCATTCGCAGGACAGGCGAATATGCAACAGACATCTCCGAGCTTCTGATAAACTCCCTCGTGAACGACTGATCAAAGGATCCTGGGTCCGATTACCTGCCATAGTATCAGGAAAAGGATGGCGAGGGCAAGGCCGAAGCCTATCTTGTCCACAGCCTTCTTTCTCTTTTCCTCGGCATTGTAGGCTCTGAGCTTTCCGAGCAGGGTGTCGAGCCAATCCTTGAAGATATAGCCGCCGTCAAGCGGCACGGCGGGAAGCGCGTTGCTCAGCCCCACCATGAGGTTGAGCCAGAATATCCAGTAGCAGATATTGGCCAGTACCCAGAATAAGCTGTCAGGCAGAAACGACCAGAAGCCCTCGATGACGTAGAATTCCGCGATCTGGCCTTCTATCGGGCTCAGACGCTGCAAAGGCAGAGTCACGTACATGGATATTGAGCCAGCCACCTCCCCGAGTGTGTCGGAGTCGCCGATTGGGTGGAAGTATTCCCGGGTCACCGTAAGGGTGTTGACGCCAAGGTATCCCTTGCCCATGTCCTCCATCTTCCCTGTGGCGTTGAATTTATCGGTCAGGTTGGCGCTCAGGACGATGTCGGCATCCGAATTGGTGTTAAATGCGACTATTTCAACAGTCTGGTTGGCATGGGTATGGGATATCGCCTCGGTGAAATCGGACTGCGTTTCTATGGCAGTCCCGTTGAAGCTCAGCATTATCATCCCTTTCTCCAGACCAGCAACATCAGCGGCTGACAGTTCTGTGACACTGGTCACTCCGACGCCTTCCGCCACCGGCTGGACGCTTCCCATCAGAACCATTGAAAAGATGAGAGAGAACACGCCCGCCACTATGATGTTGGATGCCGGGCCTGCGCTGTACATCCTGACGCGTTTCTTCTTCTCCACCTTCTTGATGGCCTCCTCGTCCGGTTCGACGAAAGCGCCCATGGGTATTATGAAAAGCAGGATGCCCAATGAAAGGATCTTCACCTTGGCCAGGGCCGAAAGGATACCGTGGGAGAACTCATGGACCACCATTGCGACCACCAATCCGATTATCCCGTACCAGAGGGGTATGAGCGGGTTCAGCCCGGGAAGCCCGAGCAGCATGTGCGGGTCCAGGTCGATGTCCCTTGCGCGCTCTATCACCAGGTATGCCGTTAAACAAAGCAAGGAGGTCATGGTCACCATGGAGATTGCGGTTATCACAACTGAAATGCGGCCATACCATTCCACCGACTTTGGCCGGTTCTTGGCCACTCCCTCGATGAACTCCCTCCCCCTCCGGGTCTTCCACATCACGAACGGCCCCATGCCGCTAAGGTTCATTCTCTCCAATCGCTCTTTCCATCTGGTGAAAACAAGAGTCACGCACACTGTCCATATTATTATTATCAGCAGCGTCAGAGAATACCAGAACAACAGACCCATATTACCAGTTTCCAGATGGGCGGGGATTGTACATTTCATTATTAATGCTTTCTGAACAAAAGTATTTAAATCCCTTCCATAGTGTTGCCATGGAAGGAGAATGCAGACTATATGGCTAGCGAGCGGATAAAGAAGAACGTGATACTCCTCGGCGATGGCGCCGTGGGGAAGACAAGCCTGATCAAGAGATTCGTCCTTGACCAGTTCGACGACAAGTACATAACGACCATCGGCACCAAGGTAACGAAAAAAGAGGTTTTCATCGGCGATTCTGACAACGGCGCAGAGATGACGATGCTCATCTGGGACATTCTCGGACAGAAGGGCTATCGGTATACCCAGGCGCTGTCATTCGGGGGGATAGAAGGCGCAATACTTGTCGCTGACACGACCCGACCGGAGACTCTCCTCAGCCTGAAGGAATACTGGATACCCTCGATATTGAGTGTCGTCGGCCCGGTTCCGATAATCTTCCTTGGAAACAAATGCGACCTGGCCTCAGAAAGGGAGTTCGGCGTGAAGGAAATTGAAGCCCTGGCAAAGGAAAGCTGCCAGGGATTCGGGGCAAAATGCTTTTTGACAAGCGCAAAGACCGGCGATTCAGTGGAGGATGCCTTTTACAGCATGGCCGAAACCCTGAGATATGTCACAGTCAAGGCCAAGGATGACATACCGCAGTACTTTGTCGAACGCGGCGACCTGCACAACCTTGTAGACGTGGTGGACCACATCGTCGCGGACTTCAGCAATCAGTTCGGGGGCCTGGAGAATGCCACCCCTATCATTAAGCGCCAGATGGAAAAGGCCGGCCTCTATCTTGAGAACCCCTCCTATAAATCTGTAATCGAATTCATAAACGGTCTATCAAACGCAGAAGAAGGATTTCGTACGCCTGAAGAGATAAGGATGAACAGGACGAAGAGGCTGTACATGGCCAACAATCTTTCGAAATAATTTGGGCTCCCCAAAGCTTGTTCAATCATATATTCTGCCAGTTTTGTATGAGAGTGTCCAGTTGCGCATCTATGTCAGAGAGCTGTGTCATGCGTCCGTCCCACGCATTCAGGAAGCTGTGTTCCGATTCTATCCTTCCGATGATCTCCTTGATGTTGGATTCCAGCTTCCTGTTCATCGAGCCGGAGTAGATAATGACCAGGTTGGTGTATTTACCCCTTTCAAGGAAAAGCTCCTTGTCGCCGAATTCCAGTTTTTTTACCTTGTCGCTTTTATCGTTCGAGAGCGAGTCGCTGACGAATTCCTGGACCGCGGTGAGCATCGCCCCAACAAGATCCCCGTCCAATTCGGATTTCTGGCCGGATTTGGATTTTTTGTGCGAAATCAACCGTCCGTCCCGGTATATCACAAAAGCGTCTGTGATGGAGGGCGGCTCCGGTTTGAAAACGTACCAGAGACCCAATACGGCCGCGACGCTGCCTATGAAAATTGCCAACCCCGACCATGGCCAGTATATCTTTTCCTGGAATGTATAAACTCTGTTAATGGCAACTGCGACAGGAACTGAAGTCTCGGCCGGCATTATTCCGTTGACAGGATCTGCCACCTGCATATACAGAACGATTGGGCGCACAACCGAGTTCTCGTCAAGTTTCATCGCACGCAACATGAATGTGAAAGAATGGGGGCCCGGCCCGACATTGAAAATCTCCCATCTGCACATTCCGGCAATATGGATGCATTCTTCACTGCTCGATACATACTCCAGGCCATGGGGGACTGTGAAATTGAATTTCACCGAATCTGCCTGCCCGAACCCAGTGTTGTTGTAATGAACGGTGATTACCAGCATCTCACTGGAATTGACCGTCGTGCTCTGTGTCACCACCACAAGATCAAGATTGGAGGACAGTTCCGCCCTTATGCCGACCGGATTCGTTTCCGCCCTCAGCATGTGGCCTGAGCTGTCCGAATATTCGGCTGTGAAACTCGTGATGATTGTGGATCCCTGGGCGACGTTTTCCTTCAAAGCCGCTGCGAAAATGATTGTTCTTGATGAATTCCCGGTGATGTTAAAAAGAACCCATGATATGTTGCCAGTTTCAAGCCTCTCGTCCCGGGTGCCATTTATCCATGCGATGCTGGCTATGCCAGATCCGGTATTGTTCAAGAACAGGGTACAGTTGAGTGTATCGCCCACATCGGCGGTCCCATCCTGGATGAAAAGCTCAAGGGCTATCCGTGGCCCGAATACCTGCATCGGCACGGTCCTGAGCATGGATTCAACGCGATTCTCCAGGGGATCAAGATAATCAAGGGTGACGGTCGTTTGCAATGTTTCTCCGTCAATTACGCCCGTTCTAACTCTTGCATCGATCCAGAGGCAATTTTGCCCCAGAGGAACATCCTTGAAAATATATTTCTGAATGCCTGTATTGGAGTCCGGAATATAAGTGTCAAATATGCTCAGCGTCTGGCTGTTGTTTGACACATATTCCAGTCTTTCGTCGAGATAGATGTTCAGCCATATAGTTGAGGAAATGCTCTGGGCTGTATTGTTGAAAAACACACGCAATCGAATAAGGTCACCCGGCATCGCGCCGGACCTATTCCATATAGGTTCAAGGACAAGGTTTGGGACACTTGAGACATAAGTGAGCCCCATCTTCATTATGGAAGGGGTCACTGCCGTGTCTGTCGTGTTCAGGACGGCTCTGAAGCGAATCCCGTTCCCTCCTCCCGCGTTCATCTGGATCGCCCGCAGATCACCGTTCAGCGGAACATCCTTCCAAGTGATTCCCGAATCGGTGGAATATCTGTATCTCACGGATTGGCCGCGTGTTTCCTCCTCGTGAGAGAAGAACCCCCATCTGACGATGTTGGACGGCAGGAAATCATGCGTCTCAACGATGCCCCCGAGGTGCAGCCTGTCATAAGAAACGCTAAAATTGGATAGCACCGGCGTGACATTTGTGGTTGATGTTGTGAATTCAACCCTGTATTGAAGATACCTGCTCAGCGGCCTGTCAATAGCCGAGCCCGACGGGTCGGAGAGCGGAGAACTCCAACCTGACCAGATGCTGTCAGTCGAGACATTCGTATTGCCTGTCCTGACGAATAAGCTCACATCGGCACCGGGAGGGAGCGTCTCATCCCATGAGATGTTCTTCCATGTTGCATACGACCCGGCATCGAAAACCTCGGAAACATAGGTCCCATTTGGCCTGTACGCCCGGAAGGTTACAGAGGCATTGTCCCAGAAATTGTCGATGCCAGTCCCGGGAACGAACACATTGCTTGCGTTCCCCCTCGTATCTGTGTATGTGAGCAGGGTGATGTTGTATTCACCCGGTTCGGTGAATATACCCGCATCTCCCCACCAAATCGGTTTATAGGCGGTATAGCTTTCGGTCAACAATCCAGAATCATAAACCGTAATATTTTGAAAAGGTGGTGCCAATTGCGATATTTTTATTTTAACTGCGGAACCCGGTTCAGCGGCATATGAATTGTTTTGAAAATTGTGGAATGCAGAGATGTTTACTGAAAGGGGAACGGAAGGCATGACAAATGATTGATTGAGCCAGACGATTGCATTATAACCAGAAAATGCATCCCATTCACCCACATAATTCCACCAGCAATATTTATTGTCTGAATGTCCCCCAGTTGGGATTCTCCGCTCGCGATTGTCCCAGAAATCGCCCTGATAGGTGGATGTCCAGTTATCTACCATATTGTAATCCCATTCTCCCAGATCATCCGGGCTCGTAAAATTCCCATTCCCCAGTAGCTGGACAGTATCAGTCATGGCAAGAGCAATCCTTCCGGACGGGGAAATGTCCAGGTTCGACAATGTGCCATTGTCCAGCTGTTGTTGGGTTTGTTTCATCCATTCGGTTTCATAGAAGGACAGGTTGGCAAATCCTGGTTCCAGGCTGACATTCGTAATATAGTAATCCTCTGCGTCCGCAAAATTCCATGAAACTGTTGCTATTCCCTCCGAATCCGAGATAAGCGTGGGGTCCGATGCAGCTTCTCCGGAAAAGGGCAGGCAAGGTGCCATTGAAAGAAGCAACGCAATGCATCCCGCTATTATTTTGCCCGCAGATGGATTCGCTCTCATCCTCCCTCGCCATTCCTCATTCTTCTAACGGTAAATCGTATCGAGTTTAAACATTCCAATATTGATTCATCCCGCAAAACCCCGATGCTCTAATATTATAAATAATTTATGGATATCTTTAAATACAGTTAAATCCAAATCTTTATATATGAATATTGCCATATTATGTATGTATTTTACAATAATCTAATCCAGGTATATCTGAGATAGGGGTGAAAAATGAAAACATTCTCCGGGGCACCAATAATAACATCTGGCCTAATTCTGGCCATTCTAATCATCGGGTCTGCCGGAATGTCTGCAATGCCGGAAATGGAACCTCAAACGATTGCAGGCGAATTTTCAAATGAAAATACCGACTTTGCACCCGAAGATGCCATAACGACGAAGGGCTCGAACCCGCAACTTTCATGGGCAACATTCAGCACACCCAATGCCACACTTGCCTACGGCTCAGTGGAAGTGGGCGATCTGAACAACGACGGCCAGCTGGACATTATTGCGGCTTATGATGGCCTTGGCCTTCGCTCATGGCTCGGAGATGGCTACGGCAACTGGCAGGTTGCGACCTCTCCTGCGACGAGCGGACAGTACAATGATATCCAGATAGGCGATGTCAACAATGACGGGAAACCCGACGTTGTCGGCTTGAAACAGGGCAGCGTATCTGTATGGCGCGGCGACGGCAGCGGAAACGGTTGGAGTTCGGATGTTGGTCCTTCGGCTATCGGTACCTACAATGCAGCCCACCTGAAGGATGTCAACCTTGACGGGAATCTCGATATTGTCGCCGCAGCCTCAGGCACAGGAATTAGGAAAGGCGTCCAGGTATTCCTCGGCAACGATAACGGCACATGGTCAAACGGTGACACTAATTTGCCGACGAATGTGAAATTCAACGGTATTATATCAGCCGATTTCAACAATGACGGAAAACCCGACATCGTTGCAGCAGGCGATGCAGGAATAGATGCTTGGACAGGCAACGGGGCAGGGTCTTGGACATTGTCGGACAGCGGCCTGCCGAGCACCGGAGGGTTCTCGGATGTCGAGCTTTCCGACGTTGACCGAGACGGAGACCTTGATATCGTCGCCACTGGCCAGAACAACAATGGGATGAGGATTTACACTGGCAACGGCGCGGGTATCTGGACCCTATCTTCATCCGCCATGCCTCTGCCCTACACAGGAACATACACCGCGGTGGATATGGCAGACGTCAATATCGATGGCTACATTGATATTATGGCCACGAGCTCGAATGCGAATCTGAGCGTATGGACCGGGGACGGCGCCTTGAACTGGTATTTGCAGAACTCCGGCCTGCCTTCTGGCAATTCGTATTCCGACCTGTCCTCGGGGGATATTAACAATGACGGACACCCCGACCTTTGCATCGCAAATTCGATTGCCGGCATTGAGATATGGAGATCCGCAGCCCAGAGGAATGTCAACAAATGGAACGGATTTCCCTCCCCCGACACTTCAGTCACTGTCAACGATATAGAATTGAAAGATGTCAATCTTGACGGGAAGCTTGACATCTGCTATGCGACCCAGGCCAATGGGCTCCAGATATGGGCCGGCGACGGCACCGGCAACTGGACCTCATTCCCAAGTCCGCTCACCGCAGGAACGGCCTATTCAGTGTCCTGTGCGGATTTCAACAACGATGGGAAGCCCGACATCATAGCCACTCAAAACAATGGGATAAGGGCGTGGAGCGGAAATGCGGCGGGCTCATGGACCCTGTCCACGGTTTTCTCCTCAGGGACATGGTTTGGCCTGGCAATCGCCGATTGCAATGACGACGGCAAACTGGACGTGATAGGCGGCTCCGGAACCAACGGAGGCCTATATGTCTGGAACGGGAACGGTGCAGGCACCTGGACCCGGACCTTCACCCTGCCGTTGACTGGCACCTACCATGAGATAGAAACGGCGGACCTTAATCAGGACGGCTCGGTGGACATTGTTGTCGCCTCTGGTGGTTTGAGAGTCTTTCTTGGCAATTCCAACAATGCATGGGCAGAATCCTCCGCCGGACTCCCCGATTCAAGCCAGCAGTACACATCAATCAGAATCGAGGACCTGAACGATGACGGGAACATGGATATCCTGGGGGCCTCTGACGCATTTGGGACCAATTCCTGGCTCGGAGACGGCTACGGACAATGGTCGGAAAGTTTGGCCATCCTCTCAACCTATGGCGGCTCTCTTTCGGCTGCGGATTTCAGTATCGACGGGCGCATTGATGTCTGCGTCGGTTCCTCCTCGGATTCAGGCTTGCGGGCTATGCAAAATGCGTCTCTCGGTTGGAAAGATGTTTCTACCGGTCTGGCGGCATCAGGCGATTTCAAGAGCATCAAATTCGCAGACATCAATATTGACGGCCTGATGGATATTGTCACTTACGACAACGTCGGCCAGATTTCAAGAATATGGACGGGGGATTATGAGGCCCCTTCCTTCATGATAGGGCCGCTGTCAGTTGGTTGGAACCTGATATCGACTCCTCTTTTATCTGAAAATGCCAGCCTTCCGGGCGCCTTGCTGGACCTGGATGGCGACACGGTTTGGACATGTGTGAAATATTATGAGACAGCAGACACGGCGGACCATTGGAAATCATATTCAATCGGCCGCCCCAGCTCCGACCTGGCAGAGGTAAATGTAATGATGGGCGTCTGGGCATTCATTCCGAACATCGCAAGCCTGGGAGACGGTTTCATAAGGGTTCAGGGTGCAACCCCCTCCACGACCGAAATCTCACTGGTGCCCGGATGGAACCTTGTAGGCTATCCTTCCTCTATGGAAAGGGTAGCTTCGGCCACACTGCCTGCAAGCGTTGACATGATTTCCGTATTTCAGACCGAAATTCCCTATATCTCCGATATTTCAGTGCTTTCGACAGTGACGCTCGAACCCGGGAAGGCTTACTGGGTTCATGCGATTCAAGATTGCATGTGGGCCCTGGAATATTGAACAGAACTTAAATATGAAATTGTAATCCGGTGAGACTGATGGCCGAGGAAATAAAAAAGAACATAATCCTGCTGGGCGATGCGGCGGTGGGCAAGACAAGCCTCATCAGAAGATATGTACTTGACCAGTTCGACGAGCGTTACGTGACGACCATCGGCTCGAAAGTGACTAAGAAAGAGGTCGAGGTCCCGAATGGCGGCAATCCGATCAAGATGACCATGATGATATGGGACATCATCGGCCAGAAGGAATACGAGCTTACCCAGACACTCTCCATGAGAAACATCGACGGGGCACTTTTGGTATCGGACGCAACAAGGCGGGAATCGATGGACAGCCTGCAGGCATACTGGGTTCCCAAAATCGTTCAGACCAGGGGCCAGATCCCCATGGTATTCCTCTCGAACAAATCCGACCTGGAATCCGAGAAAAAGTTTTCCCTGGGCGACCTGGAGGACACAGTGATGAGGGTGGGGTTCGATAATAAACCGGTGTGCTACGAAACCAGTGCAAGGACAGGTTGCAATATAGATGCCGCTTTCCACACACTGGCCGGGGCTTTGATCGGAAGGATGAGCTCGGGATCGGAAGGCATTCCCATCCAGGAAATTATTAGGAATTCCGAGGCAAAATCGCTCGCGGGCGTGGTTGATTTCATCATAGCCGATTTTGCAGACCAGTACGGCGGAATCGAGGTGGCCACGCCCATCGTGAAGCATCAGATGGCGGTTGCGGGGCTCGACCTCTCCAATCCGACATTGGCTTCCGTCACAAAGTTCATCGACTGCATGGCCAATGTCGAAAAAACCTTCAAGCCGGCACCGGATGTTTCCAGCAACAAACAGACACGCCTGCAGAAGCTCAGCGATTTGTAAACTACTTGTTTAAAATTGCAGATATTCATTGCCGGACTGGAATCCCTCTAATTGCATGATGCATATCGGTCCAGGTTCCGGGTTCAGACTTTTCGCTCAAGGGACATAATAAATAAAAGGGTATGCAATTACATGTTGCGATGTCCCGCAACCTGATAAAGAAAGTTTGCCTCCTTGGCGACGGAGAGGTTGGAAAGACCAGTCTCATCCGAAAATTCGTCTACGACCAATTTGACGACAAATATCTCATGACGATAGGGACCAAGATTACAAAAAAGGCATTGGCCCTTTCCCACCAGGGCACCCCCGTGAATCTCACGCTCATGATAAACGACATCGTTGGGCAGGTGGAGTTCGAGAGGATCCATAAACAATACTACAGGGGCTCTATGGCCGGAATTCTGGTCTGCGACCTTACGAGGAAGCCCACTCTCGAACGGATTGACTGGTGGCTTGATTCTTTCAGGGAAGTTGCAGGCGATGTCCCTATTATCCTTTTGGGAAACAAGGCCGACCTTACAGAGAAACTTGAGATTTCCGATAACGACCTTAGCAATTATTCAAAAGATATAGGGTGCAGTCATTTTATCACAAGCGCCAAAACCGGTCTCAATGTCGAGAAGGCTTTCATCAAAGTGGGGAAGGTGCTATGCCAGACAAACCAGTGATGTCACACTCTTTTACGGAAGGGTCTTCATCTTCCGCCAAACTCACTGCGGGCAAAAGTCTGAAAAGGATATTTCACCAGGATGATTCGCTCAAGAAAATTGAAGTCCAGCCCGCTTCAGAGTCCCTGCTCATGAACCAGTTGCGTCTGTCAATATTTGTTCATCTCTGCAATGTTCCGGGATCGCACACAAGGTCCATTGCCAGAGCCATGGGGTGCGGCCCCAATGCTGTCACATGGAACCTGAGGAGGCTCTCGGATGCCGGGTTCATAGAATCCGCCAATATTTGGGGAAAAAGGATGCATTGGGTAAGCGGCATGGTGAAACCGGCCGATGCACCAATGGTCCTCGCATTGAGGCAGGATTGGGCATTGGATATCCTGAAAATTGTTGTGAGCGGGCGGAAGCGTGTCACCCAAGCCTTGATCTCCAATAGGATGCGGGCATCCCAGCAGAAGGTCAGCATATGGTTGGGCAAAATGACCGCGGCCGGCCTTCTCGATAAACAAGGCACAGGAAGGAAGGCCGAATATAGTTTCCATCCCGGCGCGGCAATGAAGCACGGAGAGTACAGGAACCTCGCTGGTGGACATTCCAGGATTGTGCTCTCGATGCTGCACTCCGACGGCCTTATGCCATCGAAAAACCGGTTAAGGGGCTCGCGCCTTTCAGTGATCGTGAAGGTCCCTTCCGGGAGCAGAAAACTATCCATCGAGTGCAACCCACTGACCCGGTTGAAGCAGTTCATCACCCCAAAAACATAAGCTTTATTATCCCAGGAATATTTTCACGGCACATGAGGGTCCTTCACGTGCACCAGATAGCACACATACCGCAGCTGCTAACCAGGCACCTGAGGAAAAAGGGCCTGGACTGTGATTTTACGGAGGATGTCAACAGCGTCGCTATCAAAGAATATGACCTTGTGCATGGCCATTACGCGCTAAACCGCAGCACATTGAAAGCCTTCAGACTTGCCCGGAAGCACAAAATTCCTTTTGTCATCCATTGCCATGGGTCTGATGTGAGAAGGGTCACCGGCGGGGGCCTGTGCGAACTCCCTTTTCATTATCATTTTCTGAGCCAATACGTCAGAAAGAATTCCGCCAGGATACTCCTCTCCACCCCGGATCTCATACCGTTCGAGACCAGGGGCGAGTATGTGCCAAATCCTGTCGATACAGAGAAATTCTCCCCGAACCCGAAGGTTGAGAAGACACCCAGGCATCTGATTTGCGGAAAGCAGGTGAAGGGTTCAAGGCTGCTGGACTTCATTAAACCGGAAATCGAGTATGACTGCGTCAATACAGGCTATCCATTCAGTTTTCCAGGGAATGTTCGGGTTTTGCCCTATGTTGAGTATTCTGACTTCCAGGATTTCCTGAACAGGTACACCGACATGATAGGGACTGTCGGAGACCTGATAAGCATGACCAGGCTCGAAGCCATGGCCTGCGGGTTGAGGACCTTCACCGATTTTGACAAGAGATATGTCAAATTTTACGGCGGCCAGAATCCGGACGAGGTCGAGAAACCGAGAGAATTCATCAGGGAATTCCACAGCCCAGAAGCGGCTGCCGAGAGATTGCTCACGGTCTATGACGGGATAAAGCTTCCCTGAAGATGGCCTTGTCGGATTTCGAGATGAACCCCAGAGCGAGTACGACCAGAGCATAAACAAGGACCGAGAGCGTGGCCAGGTGAACCGGCATGAACCTTCCCTCGGCGAGGTAGTCCAGCGAAAAGGCGGTACCGATCATAGCCAATCCTGCCAATACTGGCTTCCACAGATGCCTGCCCATGGGTAATTTTTTCCTCCTGACCCAGTACAGGTTCAGGGCAAAGAAGCTTGATTCCCCAATCACCAGGGCTGCAGCCGCGCCGGCATAGGCATCCCTTTCGATCAGGATGTACGAAATGCAGGCCAGCACACCCAGGGATATCCATATGTTTACCGCGACCCTGTTCTGCGCATCCGTGCTCCACAGCGCGCTTTTCATCAGCATGTTCAGGGTGTAGAGCGGGAGCAGCGCAGCCAGGATGAAAAGGCACTCACCGGTGTTCTCGAATCCGGAGCCGAACAGGCTTGCAAATTCATCGGACATTATCGCAATGGCGACAGCCACAGGAATTGCCGCGACAAGGCTGAACTTTATTGATTTTCCGTAAGCGAAATTCATGTCTCCCATGGAGCTTGAGTATAATTTCGAGAACAGGGGGAATATCGCAGCGTCAAAGGCGCTCGGCACCAGCAGCATGAAGAGGATTATCCTCAGAGCTGCCGAAAACCATCCTGTGTCCTCCGGGGTTGTGAGCATGAAGAGGATTATGATTGACAAATTCATGTAAATGGTATTTCCTATTTCATAGGCTGCGAATGGCGAGGACTCTCTCAGCGTTTTCATCTGTGTGAACCCTTTCCGTCTATAGGGTGATATACCCAGTCTCAGCACAAGGCTGTAACCCGCGATCGTTTTCAAAACCGAGGAGACCAGGAGGACCATCATTATCCCGAGCAGCGGGAAGCCGAGGTACACTGCCCCCAGGCCCAGTGTCACCTGCGCGATCTTCCACATCACCTGGACTGCGGCCTCGAGCTCCATCCTCTCATTGGCGCGGAAAAGGGCGTAGAAAAGGCCAGAGACCTTGTCGAACATGTAAGCGAGCCCCGCAACCAGGATCACCTGGAGCAGGTATTCGTCAATCTTCATGGCCCAGCCTAAAGCCAGCGATGCTGCCACCAAGATGAGGGAAAGACCGATCCTGAGCATCCCGACTGTCTCGAGATACCCGCCGCCAAGACTTCTGTCGCGTGCAACGTTCTTAATGGTCAGGGCATCGAGTCCCAGGTCGGAGAATATGATGAAGACGGCTGCAAAGGACAGAGCAAAATTGTACTGGCCGAATCCGAAATCCTCCAGGTATCTTGCCAGGACCACAATGAACAGGGCGCTGAGGACTTTTGTTATTATGTTACTGGCCAGCAGCACCGATGTGTTCTTGAGCAGCCTGTTCAGCGAACCCATGGTTGGGTGTATCGTTAATCAATATATATCTCTTCGGAAAACGCAGCCTTCGCATGCCGAACTCATACGATCAAAGCAAATGATTGATGTGATATCTTCTGCCGAGGGGCCAGGGTCTTTGCCTGCAAAATGGTATATGGGGTCTAGGGTCTTTGCTTGTAAAATGGGATAAAGTGGCTAGGGATGCTGGCTGTAGTGAACAGCCAGCACAAAACATATGTTGGCAACCCTAGACCCTAGTCCCTAGACCCCCAGATTCCAAAAAATTCAGACTAGCTTCGATATTCAGGCATGCTCCATTTTGAGATTTCACAATGGGTTTGCCGAATCTCTGATTCACCATAAA
>DAJR01000036.1:0-35288 GCA_002496385.1 Methanomassiliicoccales archaeon UBA147
CGGGCTACACGCGCGCTACAAAGGATAGGACAATGGGATGCAATACCGAGAGGTAACGCGAACCCCGAAACCTATTCGTAGTTCGAACTGAGGGCTGTAACTCGCCCTCACGAAGCTGGATTCCGTAGTAATCGCGGGTCAACATCCCGCGGTGAATATGCCCCTGCTCTTTGCACACACCGCCCGTCAAACCACCCGAGTTGGGTCTGAGTGAGGGTTCTCTTTTTGGGGAGCTCGAACTTGGGTTCAGCAAGGAGGGTTAAGTCGTAACAAGGTATCTGTAGGGGAACCTGCAGATGGATCACCTCCTACGTAATATACCAATTTCACAGGATAAGTAGGAGGAATAGCATTGTGTTGAGACATGTTCTTCGGAACATGACGTGACACAATACGATCACCTCCGATTCTCATCTTGTGAGAACCAAAAACGGGTCACTGGTTGAACGCCCTCGGGCGCTATTCCAGTTTCCCCCTATACCTATTACGTCTACAGCGTGTCACGTGCGACATGATGTGTCCTTCGGGACCCATCAGGTTACAAACGGACGCGCGGTGTCTTACGGACACCAAAAATGTGTGCGAAGCAATCCTGAGTTAATATTTGGTGGTCAAGCACTAATCGTCATCGAACGTATTCTATATTTTTAGATGGATAGCGGGAGCGCTGGAAGTTTGCTGGGTAGTTGTTTACCAACCACATGCACTGGCACCTGCCAACCCATGATGCCCCGCCCGAATATTTCATGATATCTGCTGGAGGGCAGGGCATCGCTGGTTGATCAAGGCAAAATTGCAGGCGCCCCAAAACCTTATTACGCAGCATTCGCATTTGCCAGAGATGGCGGAGATCGCACAGTACCGCAATGAACTGCAGGATTTGTATAAACTCTGGTTCCGTACTTCAAAAAATTTACCATATGCAGAGAGACTGGATTCTGACGCATTCAGAAGAGCTTTTCTGGAGAACGCCATGTCAGAGAATGTCTGTTTCCTGGCGCGCGAAGACGGAAAACCGGAGGGCGCGGCCATGGCCCATCTCTATCCCGGATGGGGTGCGGTGCTCCAGATGTGGGTCCCCCATGAAGACCTGGGTGACGAAAAGTCCGTGCTGTTGCTGGATAGGTGCATAGAACTCTGCAGGGAGAAGATTGTCCCGAAGATATCGCCGAAACCGCTGCTTGGCTCTCGGAGATACTATGAATTTTTCAAAGGCAGGGGGTTCGTTATAAACGAGGAATACCCGGAAGGTCTGTGGATGCGGAAAACCCTTGATGCCATTCCCGAGTTTGACATGCCTAAGGGTCTGACCGTCAAGTTCACTGATGATTTGGATAAAAGCGGGGTCATCGAGAGCGTGGCCCGATTGGATGTGGAGATTGCTCGGGAGCAGTTGGACCTGGAGGCGAATATTGAGAAAAACATCCAGTCCCTCAGAGATGAAATGAGAGAGACAGATGTGATGTATGGCATTGCAAAAATCGATTCAAAATTCGTTGGCTATTCCAGGATCGGATTTACAGACCTCATCTCCGGAGAGAAAATGGCCAGTAACCGGGGTCTGGCAGTCAAGAAAGATTTTCGGAACAGGAAGATTGGCGAAGCTTTGCTGACCTCATCAATGAAAGCGGTGAGAGACCGAGGTTATGGCGAGATGTACATCTCCACCCATTCAAAGAATCCGGCCAGACGGTTGTACGAGAGGGTCGGATTCGATACTATCGAGACTGTGCCATCGCTTGTTTTAAGGATTGGTTAGAACATATGGATGTGCCGGTTGGGCACTCCCCCGCAACCCTTATAACGGCCTTGGCCCATTTCATAATCGGATCGAGGAATGCCGGGAAAGATAGTTCTGTACATCCGCACCAGAGAGCATCTCCAGAGAGACACCGAGCCCACCGAGCACATGAAGGAGAGCCACAGGCGTACCGTCTGCGGGTATGAGGACAAACTGCTCGTAACTACCATTCACAGGTGGTTGCCAGAGAACGAGGAAAGGGTAAAGAAAATTGTGGGGGATTTTGCTGAATGCCATAATCTGAATTTGATTATTCACGACCGTGCTGGTTTCTGGGACAATCTTCGGGCTCGGATGAAAGGGATCGGGACCACACCGACTGTGATTCTTGGGAAGAATAGATTCGTTGGGGATGTGACCGCGGAGCAGCTGGAGGGTGCAATCCAATGAGCGTTGAATACCGGCACCTGGCCCCCTTCGAGCTCGAGAAGCTCCGGGACATCGACCGCTCCGAGGTCATAGACGAGGTTTACTACTTCCGGTCGGGAAAACTTGTTCTAGAGAGGGAACATTACGACATGAAGGGGTTCCCGCCCGGGGAACTGGAGAAGATAATCGAGCGCCAGAAAACCCTGATTTCCGAGGGCGGAACAGTCGTGGGCGCCTTCGACGGCGAGAAACTTATGGGGGCCTCTTCCCTGGAGAATAAATTCCGGGGCAAACAGAAAAAATACATGAAGATGGACATACTGTTCGTCAGCAGGCCGCACCGGGGCCGGGGCATTGCCCGTCGGCTGGTGAAGATTGTTGGCGGCCTTGCGCGGGAGCGGGGCGCGGACGCCCTCTACATCTCGGCCACGCCGTCCCGCCATACAGTGGAGTTCTACATGGGCTGCGGGGCGAAGCTTGTCGAGGAACTGGACCCGGAACTATTTGAATTGGAGCCGGAGGACATACACCTGGAACTTGCACTCCAAAACCGGAATGATTGCCGATGAAACTGCAGTGGAAACATGTCCCCCGAACACTGGCGAATTGGTCAATACCACTGGGGGGAAGCTGGCGAAAGATGCGCTAGAACTGCTGCTTGAAAAGGACAGATGTGTTATCATATCATATTTAAATAGCTGAGAAAATATTAGGCGGTGAGGATTGTTGCAATGGCGGTCTGGCAAGTGATTATCAGATTGGGGTATCAATAACTATGCCCAAAAAGAAAAATAAATGCAAAGAAGATGAACTCGAAATTTTTTTCAAACGTCATGAACTGGGAATTGGCGTATCATTTGTAATTTGCGGCGTAGCATTGGCAATTTATTGTCTCAGAATGTCCATGACGGAGTTTACGGGGGAGGATGCCTGGCTCAATGAGCCGGGGGCGTGGTTACTGCTCGCTGTATTAGGCATGGTGTTCATTCTGGCGGGTTTCGCTGGTATAATGGATTATATTTCGCAGAGAGATGCGAAATTCTCATGGGTGGATTTGCCCACAAAATACACAGGGAGGCCCGAGCCGTTCATGAGGTATGAGCGGAAATGCCCGATATGTGGCATGAAAGGAAACCTTGAAGCGCAAAAGCTACATAATGGGAGAATGAACCTTATGATTTTCCATGCCAAGTGCAGTCTGTGTGGTTATGATGTCGAACTACCATGGCTTACGAGAGGTTTCGTGTTTGCCTTCCTCTTTACTATGATTGGAGGTTCGATGTACATTATCTGGCAACTCTATAATTTGGGCGGTCTCATCGCGATATTGGAGATGGCCGTCCATGTGTTTTTCCTCATCATGTTGGGAATTGTTCTGTATATGGTTTCAAATTATCTGATATTGAAGAGCAGGTTAATTGGTAGGTTCATTGATTGGCAAATCGCCAGAAAACTCGAAATGTGGAATTCGCCAAAAAAATAATCATCGGTCGATCTACACAGCCCGGTACACCATGCACCCCGCCCCGAAGCCCGCGTCTGCGTTGACCACTGATATTCCTGGCGCCCATTTGTTCAGCATGCCAATGGCGATATAATTTCAAATTGCCTCAGCAATCTACTGATGTGAGAAAACTTATTACATCGCGGCGATATTCTCAAGTGCAAGGAGAGACCGATGCCATCATTCTTCCTCTGGCCGATGATCGTCCCGATAATCATTCCAATCCCCTATTGCTGGAAATGGAAGCGGGATTGCCTGAGGCATATCTGGCCCATTTTGCTCTCGATGATTTTGATTGTCCTGCTGTACGAGCCACTGGCCTGGGGCCTGGATTTCCCGGTCTTCGGGTACATGTTCTGGAAGTTCGTACTGTTTGTTTTTCTGCCCCTGGGTATTTTGTACTGGCGGAGTTCCCAGAGAGGCATTAAATCTATCTTGATTGGGTTGGGCGTGAAGAGGGAAAATGCGGGTGAATCCCTTAAACTGGCCCTGTTCCTCCTGCCCCTGATGCTGGGAACGAGCGCCGCGGTCTCGTTCTGGCTGGGCAGGTTGTATCCCCCCTCCGACATCACTTACACAGGCATCATGTTCATCGAATCCTTCACAGAGGAGTTCTTCTTCAGGGGGATACTGTTCCTCTATCTCTGGAAAATCACAGATATCAGAGTGGCCTATGTCACATCCATCGCCTGTTTCGTCCTCGTCCACCCCCAGTATTTCTGGGGCCTCGGTATGCTGGCCGTCCTCGTCCAGGGCATCCTCACCGCGATCATTGCCCATAAATCGAAGAACCTGACAGGGGCCTGGGCGCTGCATGGTGCCGATCGCATGTTCAGTCTCAGCATTCTGCCGTGGTTCTTGTGATGGACATTTGGAGGTTGGTCGAAACGATTATTACCTGCCTTGCGCAGTCACTTGTCGATGGAGAATATTGATTTAAACCCACAGATTCTGAAATTCACCCAGGACCTCTCCCATCCCGAGCTTTACAACCGGAAGCATGCCGCCTGGATGCTGGCCCGCCTCGCACAGAAAGGGGAGGCGCGGGCGATTGTGAGGGCAGGAGCGGTTCCGAAACTGGCGTTGTGCCTGAAAGACCCGGAAATGATTGTTCGGTACCGCGCATTGTGGGCGCTGCTGGAAGTGGTTAAGCACGGGCAGAATGATGCGGTTCTTGCATTGGGTATTATTCCTGCCCTGGCAGGCATGGCTGCTGATGAATCCGAGGCCGAGACATGCCACCCGGGGACGGATGAGATTGTCCGGACCACGGTGGGCAAACTGGCCGGCGAATTGCTGGCCTGTCTGGATGTTGGACCTCAAGATATCGAATATGGGTCTCGGTGAAACATGCTGGCGGTAATCTATTTCCTGGCATTGATATTCTTCATCATTACAACTGCAATATGGATTCGCCTGTATAGATTGGATAAAAATCTGTGGTATCTCAGATTCGCTGCATTTGGTATATTCTTCATTTTACTATTCTTGTATTTGCTCATTGACATGGTCATATGATCCGTTACCGTCATGCGATTCGTGCATTTTGGTATGAGTCCAACAGTCAAAGTCAATTCAACTTGGTTTATTTCAAAAGCATTTTAAACTCCGAAATCCATTACTTCCATGGAGATTGGCATGGAAAGGAAGACGCGCGGAAGCGTTATCAATGGGTACCTGGACTACATAAAGAAGAGGTGGGGTGCAGAGGGGCTCAAGCAATGCATTTCGGAGGTAGGGTTCGAGGGCATGCACTTCAAGGACGGCCATTATTACCAGGACGAGATGGTAGGCAATGTCCTGAGGTGGATAAGCAGGACCAAGGGTAAGGACGCAGTCAAAGATTCCGGGAAGTTCATAATGCACAATCTGGGCATCCTTTCGTGGCTGGTAAGGTTCACTACTGTCAAGACGCTTGCTGAAAAGTTCCCGGTGAACTACAGCGAGGTCTATGCCTTCGGCAGCTGCAAGGTGGACACGTCCGACCCGAAAAATCTCAAGCTGATTCTCAGGGATGTCGGGTATTATGAGGAGGCCTGTCTGGTCTGGGAGGGCATATGCGAGGAAGCGCTGGCCATGACAAAAACGAAGGGCTCTGTCACACATACCAAATGCCAGAACCGGGGCGACAGCGAGTGCGTGTTCATTGTCCGCATTGACTGATTCATTTTCCGTAGCTCTTCAATGCCCGGTACACCGCGCACGCAGCCCCGAAGCCGTTGTCTATGTTTACGACTGATATGCCTGGCACGCAGCTGTTCAGCATGCCTAGAAGGGAAGATAATCCTTCAAAATTGCTGCCGTAGCCGATGGAGGAGGGCACAGCAATGACCGGTTGGGATACCTGGCTGGCGATTACCGAGGGCAAAGCCCCTTCCATGCCGGCTATGACGATGACCGCCATCCTGGGTTCCTTGTTAAGGGCTTCGACGACTGCCTGGGACCTGTGGATGCCCGCTACCCCGCGGTCGTAGAACCGCACGGGCTCGATGCCCAGGTACTCCAGGGTGGATGCCGCCTCTTCTGCAATGGAGATGTCTGATGTGCCGGCCGTCACCACGGCGCATTTTCCCACTTCTTTGTTCCAGCAGCCCCCGATGACCGCGACCTTTCCCTGCGGATTGTGCGAGATATCCTTGAACTTTGATTTTATGTGCCCGGCCTGGGTTTCTGAGACCTTGGTCGCAATGACCGGGTGATGCTTCAGGAGCCTGGATATCGCTTTCTCCAGGTCGGCATCGGACTTTCCGATGGCCAGCACCGCTTCGGGTATCAGTGTGCGCTTTCCCCGCTGCGGGTCCTCATGAACAGAGTCATTCTCCATTCTTCCTGCTCCTCAATCCGGCCGGCACATAGCCGCCCGGGTCTGTCTCAACATTGTCCCATCCATAGGCCATTATCTCGGCTTTCAGAGCTTCCAGCTTCGCCCGGTTATGCGCTGTGTTCTCATCCCGGCCCAGTTCCAGGCGAACGCCTTTGCTTTCCGCCCTGGCCCTTATCATCCGAATGCCCTTGGACCGTATAAAATCCTCGGTCGCATCGATTTTTCTAAGCATATCGTCGTCTATTTCCGTATTGAACGGTATTCGGGATGAAAGACAGGCAGATGCAGGCCTGGACCATTCTGCGATGCCTGTCTCTTTTGCCAGTTCCCGTATGTCGGTTTTGGTGAGGCCCGCTTCGGCAAGCGGTGAAATCACGCCGCACTCCCTGGCTGCCTTCGAGCCGGGGCGGTCGTCCGCTGAATCGGACGAATTCTCGCCGTCAAGTATGGCGGTGAGCCCGTCCTTGGCAGTTATTTCTTCAATCCTCCGGAACAGTTGGCGTTTGCAATGATAGCATCTATCGGGGGAGTTCCTCTTCACTTCTGGGTGCAGCCTTGATGAGATTATTAAATGCTCTAGGCCATGCTCCTTTGCAAATTTCCGGGCTGAATCCAAATCACGCTTCGGGGTAGAAGCATCTGCCACTGTGACGCACATAACCTTTCCGGCAACATGGCGGCCTGCCATTAGGGCCAGGTACATGCTGTCAAGGCCGCCGGAGAAGGCTACGGCGCAGCCCTGCAATTTTCCGAGGATGCCGATCAGGGCTGTTTCTTTCCTTTCCAGTTCCGGGTTCATGTTATCTATTTCTGAATGTCCTTCACTATTGCGGTCAGCAGCTTTACCAGGTTGGCCAGATCGCTCATGTTGACTATTTCGGTGGCGCTGTGGGTGTATCTCATGGGTATGCCGATGGGCATAGTGATTGCACCCGATGTTTGCATTATGGCGCCGTCGGTGCTGCCGCCGGTCACACCGTGCTGGAGTGGGATTTTCTCTTTCTTTGCGAGGGTTTCTATCCTTGCCCTGAACTTTGGGCTGGCAATCATTCGAACGTCGACCATTCTGAGAACGGGGCCTTTGCCCAGGAGAACCGGTTGGTAGAATTTTTCAAGACCCGGGCTGTCTGTTGTTGAATAGGTGTCAAGCGCGATGACATAATCGAAATTCATCGTGTTGGCAATGACATTTGCTCCCCTGAGGCCAATCTCCTCCTGGACGGTCCATATCAGGCTGATTTTTCCTTTGAACTTCGAATTCTTGAGATTGTCGAAAACCTTCAGCAGTGCAAGAACCCCCACTCGATTATCCAGTGCCCTTGAGCACACCATGTCCTTGTTGACCTTGAAGAAATCCTTCTTGAGCACGACCGGATTCAGGAACTTCACGCCCAGCGCCTCTGTTTCCTTTCTCGAACGGGTGCCGATGTCGATTACCAGCTTGTCCCAGGTGATGACCTCCTTCGCGTCCCTCCCGACGCTCAGATGAGGGGCATTGTACCCGATCGCACCTCTCACGACGCCCTTTGCGGTATGGATCTCTATCGGCCTCGCGGCCAGCATCTGGTCATAGATGCCTCCCAGAACCTTGAACTTGAGATTACCGTCATCGAGGATGTTCGAGACAACCAGGCCGACCTCGTCCATGTGTGCCGCTATCGCAATGGTGGGTCCCTTTCCGCCGCCCATCTCCAGGATCAGATTGCCCATGGCGTCCTCCCTGGTTGGTGCTTTCACCCTGCGGCGTATGAAATCCCTCACCTCGCCCTCGTGGCCGGAAACACCCGGCAGCATCACGACCTCCTTGAGTTCTTCTTCCAAATTCTTCGGCATGGCTTGGCCTCCCTTTCGAAGGAGTATTGTTTCGGTCGTATTTAAGTTATGACCGATAACCTAGTTCTTGTTGACGAACGGAGTCTTGACTGTGACTCCTTTCAATTCCCTGCCATGATGCTCGAGAATCACGTTGATCCCGGGTTTTGCGTATTGCCTGTCGAGATAAGCCAGCGCGATGCCTTTCCCGAGGGAGGGGGCGAAATTGCCCGAAGACACCGACCCCACCGTTTCGTGTGGAGAGTCCGCAGGCCGCACCGTGCTGCCATTGCGGGCCGGAGCCCTGCCCTCGAGGAGTATGCCTATCATCTTCTGATGTGATTTCTCTTCTTTCATTCTTTGGAGGATTTCCTTGCCTTTGAAGTCGTGGTCCCATTTTATGACCCAGGCGCAGTTCGTCTCTATCGTGGTCCTGTCTCTGGAGAAATCCTGTCCCGAGAGGAGGAACCCGGCTTCAAGCCGCAGCGTGTCTCTGGCACCAAGCCCTATTGGCAATACTTCAGAACCGATATCTGTTTTCAATAATTCATCCCAGATTGCTGGAGCCAATTGGTTGGGGATGATGAGCTCGAAACCGTCTTCCCCTGTGTAGCCGGTGCCAGATATCAATCCAATGTTCTTGTTTTGAATGTTCTCCTTGGTCAGAATCGAAAAATCAACGAATTCATTTGATTTATAATTGAACACTTTCGCTTCGAATTTACCGATGACGTTCACCTTATCACCGAAAAGCTTTGCCACCAGGGTCCTGGCTTTAGGCCCCTGAACTGCTATGCAGGAAAGATCGGACGATACATCGGTCAGTTCGATATCGGCATTCTTGGAAATCCATGACCCATCTGTGTCAATCATCGATGCATTCGGAACGCAGAAATATCTGCCCGCCCCGAGTTTGGTGACTATTAAATCGTCAATCACTTTCGCATCATCATCAGGTAGATGTGTGTACACACATTTTCCGACAGGAATATTTACAATGTCATTGGTCAAAAGAGTCTGAAACCCGCGGCCATTTGGTTTATCGGTGATGATGAAATCGCCCATATGCGAAACATCAAAAAGACCTACGGACGACCGCACTGCCAAATGCTCTTTCATTATGCCTGTCTGGTAATGGAGGGGCATTTCCCACCCATGGAAGTCAACCAGCTTTCCGCCATTCTCGATGTGTTTACTGTTCAATGATGTTCTGTTCATTGTATCGACAGGTTAATCACACTTGGTTATATTGATTTTTGGCTTCATCAATAAAGATTATATCCGGTTTCACATTCCGGTCATGCAAGGTGGTACCCTTTAGCTTAAGTTCATTCGTACACGAGAACAAACCGGGGCTATGCGCGGTCGGAATAACATCAGGCATTCCATTATTGATAATAAGCATATTCAGCCTGCTCTATAGTGACGGAGACGGAGGTCTGGAGAGATGGGCGAATGATGCGGTCGGCAACTGGGCTTTTTGGCTTCTGATTCTCGGCCTGCTCCTGTTGGTTCCGGGAATATACTATCTAATGGTCTTCATCAAACAGATGAAGGAATTCCGGGAGCTGATGAAAACCGACAGCAAGGCCCTTTTCATAAAGAATCAGGATAGGATCGAGGAACTTGCATGGAGGCTCCATCCAAAATATGAAAGGATGGTCATTGAAAAGAAACTTAAACTGAAAGTAAAATGATCACTCAATTCAAATCTTATTACATAATTACTCTATCAAACAGCAAACTTGGTAACAGACTTGGTGCAAAACAGGAAAGGTTTTTAAACACTTCCCGCTTTCGCCCCTTAGCCCGTCGGAGCTTTCTTGTTTCCACACGAAATAAAGGGGTTGGGCACCCACTCTCAAATGGGGGGTGGCTCCGATAGCCAGTATTCACAGGCTAAACATTGATGGCCCATAAAGGGGGAGGCCGAATTGCAGGAAAACATATTCAAGGACTACCTTGAAAATAAGTCAATATTCAAGAGGGACCGCGACATACTCAGGCCGTCCTATATCCCTGACAAATTGCTCCACCGCGACGAGCAGATTAATCAGATCGCCTCGATACTCGTTTCAGCGCTGAGGGGCAACCAACCCTCCAACATACTCGTCTTCGGAAAGACCGGGACAGGAAAGACCGCAACCGCTAAGTACCTGGGCAAGGAGATAAAGAAAGCCGCTGACGACCTTCCGGAGCCCCTCAAGGACGTCAGGTACATCTACATCAACTGCGAGGTTGTGGATACCCAGTACGGCGTCCTGCAGAACATAGGCAATCACTTCATCGAGAATTTCGACGAGCGCATCCCGCCTACGGGATGGTCGACCGAGCGTGTGTATAACATACTCTGGGAGAAGCTCGATGACACGGCCAAGGTGGTCGTTGTGGTACTGGACGAGATTGACAGATTCGTCTACAAGAGCGGCGACGACACCCTCTACCACCTTACAAAGATAAACGACGACCTCAAGAAAGCCAAGATCAGCCTCATCGGGATATCGAACGACCTGAAGTTCACCGAGCTCCTCGACCCGAGGGTCAGGAGCCGGCTCAGCGACGAGAAAATCGTTTTCCCCCCCTATGACGCAGACCAGCTGAAGGATATTCTAGTCCAAAGGGCCGAGATGGCTTTCGAGCCCGGCGTAATCGGCGACGGTGTGATAGGGCTCTGCGCAGCCGTCGAAGCCCATGAGCATGGCGATGCAAGACGGGCGCTGGACCTTTTGAGGGTTGCGGCAGAGATTGCCGAGCGCAGCAGGGAATCCGAAATAAACGAGAATCATGTCATAAAAGCCAAGAACAAGATAGAGCTGGATTGCGTCATCGAAGCCGTGCGCACCCTGCCGCTGCAGTCCAAATTGGTTCTCCTGGGGATACTTCTGGGCGAGGAGAGCGGGAACAGCAAGCAGATGACGGGCGATGTTTACAGCGCCTACAAGGAACTGGCAAAGAAATCGGGCACCTCCCTGCTCACCCAGCGAAGGGTCGCGGATCTAATTTCGGAACTGGACATGATGGGCCTTGTCAGCGCCCGAGTGAAGAGCTTCGGCAGGGGCGGCAGGACCAGAGAGATACTCGTCAGCGTCCCCCTGCTCGAGACCAAGAGGGTGCTGGAGAAGGACCCGATGCTGGAATTGGTCAAGGGGTACAAGCTAAAAATGCAGAGCACGCTGATGTAATTCCATATTCTCATTGTTTTCAGAATGACGAATACGGAATTACATGGGCTGATGATTGTGTTTGTTGAAGATTGCTCAATCATGGCGAATGCTTTTTATCGCCAAAATTTAGTTACCGCATTCACCACTTGCAAGGAAAATGCTGCGAGCCAGATGATGCTGGATTTAGCCAACTAATGTTATCGCATCATTGTCGAATGCTCTTATTCAGCATCCAAAGTCCTGATGGACATTTGGAATAGGGCTGCGAGCCGCATTCAACGTTTGTTGGAAAGTGAAAATAAGAGAAATTAAAGCACTTGGAGTTTTCCATGGTCATAATAATAAACATTCTCATGCTTGAATCCATACTTGCCGACTTTCATTTTGATGTGCGGTTCGAAAGTAAATAATTCAACATCTTTGAATCTTGCCTTGTTTCCAGATTCAATGTATATGCGCTCATCCAAATATTTTGCAATTGAGTGACCAAAATTTTTATTGAAATCCAGATTCTCATATCCCGATTTCTCAATCAATGAGTTCATTATGGAATATGCCTCTTCAAATGTTGTATCTTGCCCCATCAAACGTTCAAAACTATCATGTAACCGGATTTCCATTTCCACACCCTGGGCAATTTCTGACAACTCAGATTGACTCGCCTCAACGACCTTGCCATTTTGAACAGCAAATGACCTTGCAAGGTCCCCCCAGGCCCCGTCAATCTCCGGGCTTAAATCAACCGTAACAAGATCATACGATTTAACTTCAAGGTTGCTGGCACGGTATTCTTTTCCGGAAATTGATATTGTCGTCTGTTCACCAACCAGAACAAAAGCTCCAATGTCGTAATACCAAAATGAACCCACATCATTGTCTTTCATAAATGTTTCAGCAGCGTCTTTGATATCCCTGGCAGAAACTCCTTCTTTTATGAAACCGACGAGAAATTCCATTGTGTCTTTGGCAATTGACTGGACATGTGTATATTTCTTCAATTTTTCTGAAGTTTTGATGGGTTGTGGTATGAATCCCATAAAACGTCTCCTATTCGATAAAATATTCCATCTCGCCGACCACATCCGTGAACCCGTATTTCTCCAATATGGGCCTTCCCATCTTAGACGCGTTCGCGGTGATCCTGGCGCAGCCCCTTTTCCCGGCATCCTCGACAAGAAGCTCTATCAGCCGAGTCCCTATGCTCCGGCCCCGGTACTCGGGCTTCGTGTAAAGGTTGACCAGATAGGCCACCTTGCCCGAGGGGTTGCCGTATGTCGGCGGGACATAGTAAATGCACATGCCGCTGGTGGCGATTATCTCGCCATCCTCGACAGCCACCCAGGCGATGAAACTGTCGTCCGGGATATGCCTCATGAAATAATTGCGCGTGAGTTCCCCGAAATCCACAAGGCTCATCGGGCATTGCTTTTCTTCTCGCTCCGTCCTCATGTCAATCCTGAGTTTGACCAAAACATCAATGTCCTCTGCTGTCGCCCTGCGGTACTCCATGCAATGCCTTCGGGCAACACATTCCTTCGGCCGTAATTAACATTTCCCCGGTACGTTCAAATTTTCACTTTGACCACGGCCTTCCTCACCCGGGAATTAGCCTCGCCCACGCCGGGCATGTGCAGGTCCTTCGGAAAGAATATCGCGAACATCCCCTCATGGAAATCAATGTATGATACCCGACCCTCATACAGGATGTAATCATTATTCTCATCATAAACTGTAATCGACGGGCGCCCATCAAAAGGGGCGTAGCCAATCTGCTCCGTTCCTTTAATCATGCATTGCACATCAGCGTATTTTCTGTGCGCCTCGATCTTGCACTCAGCCGGATCCTTTGTTTCATAGTCGCTCAGCAGCAAAAACATTTCCTCCCCGTCAATCTCATGCCGGCCGTTTTCCAGGCGTGAAAAATCAGTGGTACGGAGATATTCCAGGGCCGGGCCGATGTTACTTCCCAGTTTGGCGTAGAGCGAACGATTCTCCATTTTATCGATAATCATAGGTTCACCTTGACCTGGATATTGCCGGAGTCATTAAAACCTTTATCTTGACTCCCAACCTCTCGCCTGTGCCTACTGAAAAGGAGATTTATCGCCTAAAAGTAGAAATATCACACAGTCATTGTTGACTTGGTGAACCAATGGGTTGCGAACTAGGTCTGACACCGCAGATGCACGGAAGGTGCGACCGATGGCTTGGCACAAAGGGAATGTCGTCCCAGCCAACGCTCGGAAACATCTGTGATTACTGCCATTATCAAACCAAGGATTGAGGTGGCAATCTGGCTGCCCTGGAAATTCGGCCTGCGCGGCAAGAAGATATTTCTGAGATAGTCGAACTCCAGGCATTGGTCTGGCAGGACCATTTCTTCAGAGAACGGAATATGCGGGTCCCAATAATGAGGCGCTCTGTCCAGAACATGGGTTATTACATAGGAAAAGAGCCGGGCGGGTGTTTTCTGGCCATCGAAGACGGGCGTCCCGTGGGAACAATATCGACACACGTGTGGGGCTCTGTTGGTTGGTTCGGACCGTTGGAGGTGGACCCAAGATTTCAGGACCGCGGGATTGGGAAACAGCTTGTCAATGTATCCGTGAATCATCTCAGATCAAGAGGCTGCAGCACCATTGGTTGCGAGACAATGGCTGGCAGCGCGCGCAACATTGCGTTCTACCACAAGCTCGGATTCAGGTCCCGGGGCCTTTCCCATGTCATGTTCAAGCAACTGGGAGACATCCCACCGGAAAAAACAATCGGTCAGGGGGTCGCGGATTTCAAAGAAGGATCCTCCACGGACAGATTCAAGGAACAGTGGAACCGCATCCTCCCCGGGCTCGATTACTCGGTGGAAATCGACAGTGCCATAAGGTACAGGCTTGGCCGCATTTTCGTGACGGATACAGGCGCAAGATCATCGCATGCGATTGTGCACACTCACCAGATGTTCGAGGACAGCCAGAACGCAATATTGAAACTACTGGTGGCCGAGAAAGAAGAACAGGCCCAGGCGCTGCTGGAAGCATGCGAGACCGCAGCAGCAATCGAGGGCAAGACCGGGATGTTCATCAGGACCTATGACGTGACACCGCCCGACATCGCCTGGTTATTCCGCAATGGCTATCACCAGCAAGGCGTGTCCGTCAGGCTTCTCCTTCAGGGGAATGACGAGTCGGGTACGCTCAATCACATTTCCTGCTGGTCCGGATGAGCACACCCCATTATCTCGTACCGGGCAGGTTGACGCGCAACAATATTAATGACCAAGCCTATGCACAGCAGGAGAAGCATGGCAGAACAAAAAATCATCATCATAGGTGGCGGGATAGCCGGCCTCACAGCAGCCGATGCAGCGCGCTCTGCATCCCCCGGAGCAAGAGTGACGTTGGTTCACAACGAGCCGGATTTGCCATATAACCGGCTGAACCTGACGCGGCTGATTGCGGGGGAAATAGAGGAATCCGCGCTGATGCTTCATGATGCCAGTTGGTATTCTGAGAATCGGATAGAACCTGTCTGCGGAGATGTTGTGGCCATAAACCGGGCCGAAAGGCAAATCGTGTTGAAGAGCGGCAAGGCCTTGGAATATTCCTCTCTGGTCATCGCAACCGGGTCAAGCCCGTTCCTGCCGCCCATCCCGGGCGCGGATAAACCCGGGGTGATGACCCTGCGGACCATTCGGGACGCGAGGAAGATACTTGAAAGTGTGAGTGAAGGCACCAAATGCGTCTGCATTGGCGGCGGGCTGCTGGGCATCGAGCTATCGGCCGGCCTTCGCAAGCGCGGCGCTTCAGTTGTCATACTGGAAAACTCCGAATGGCTCTTATCGCGCCAGCTTGTCAAACCGGCAGGCGCCCTACTGCGAGAGCGCATCGAGGAACTTGGAATGGAAGTTCATTGCGGCGCAAAGGTCAAACAGATAATGGGCACAACTGCAGCAGAAGGCGTTTTGCTCGAGAACGGCGAGCGGTTCGAGGCTGAACTGGTTGCGATATCCGCCGGCGTCAGGCCGAACACGGCACTTGCCGTCGCGTGTGGATTGACCGTTGGCAGGGGCATCAAGGTGGATGACCGCATGGCCACCAGCGACCCGAATATCTATGCGGCCGGCGATGTGGCTGAATTTGAAGGACAGGCGTTTGGACTTTGGCCGATAGCCATGTCCCAGGGCGAGGTTGCCGGTGCAAACGCTGCGGGAGCAGATAAGATATACCGCGCCACGCCGCCGCCGGCATTTCTTAAAGTGGTCGGAGTCGACGTGTTCAGCATCGGCGATTTCATGCCCAAGGACAGCGCTTCCAGTATTTTCGACATGCCAGGAAGTGGAACATATCTGAGCCTGACCGTCAAATCCGGTTTATTGACCGGGGCGAACATGGTCGGGGACATCAGCGCTGCCCAACTGGTCAAGCGGACGATAGAAGGCAAGGCGCCGATAGACCAGAACCAGAAATTGCTCGGGCGATTCCCCGGTCTGGCCGAGTTCATGTTGAAGGTGAAAGATTAAATTTATTTAGTCCAAGAATATGTGAAGGTGATAGCATGACATCCAAATCACCGCGCCGCATTGCGTTCAGGTCATTGGAGGATGCAGACATCGCGGAACTGCACAGGCGCCAGAACACGGATTGCACCGAAGAGCTTTCCGAATTGCTGGATAACAAGCCAGTGTGGACCCCCCTCACCCTTGGGCAGGTCAAAGAGAAGATTGCCGAGGAGCAGAAGAAGCCCTGCACAGCGGTGTTCGCGATATGCCACGGAGAAGAATTCATCGGCATTGTCGAATGGTCAGGAAGCTGGGACACATGGGCGCCATATGCGTGGTTCATGATATGGCCGGAGCATAGGCGCTTGGGGTATGGCACACAGGCATCGAAGATGTTGCTTGACAGGAGCTTCCTTCAGAATCCCGGCCATGTCGTCAGCACCGTGGCGACAGACTGGAACATGCCCGCAATACAATTCCTCAAATCAATCGGCTTCAAAGACAGCGGCAGGATGCGGCGCGCCGGATTGAGGGAAGGCCGATATTTCGATATCATCTTCTTCGACCAGCTCAAATCCGAACATCTCGGGAAGGGGGTGCGAAATTGAGGGAGACGCTCCGGGGAAATAGGGTCCTGTTGAGGCCCATCAAGGAGGATGACTACGAATACCTGGCCGGCCTGAAGAACAACATGTACACTCAGGCCTGGAACCAGCGGCTGCCGCCCAACTACACTGCAGAGAAAATCAAAAAGCGATTCCAGGAAGCCAACGACAAGCCGAACAGCGCGATACTGGCCGTGGAGACGCTGGACGGCGCTTTGATCGGCAACATCAATTACAGCGAGGGCGTCCCCCGCTTCGACGCAACCCTGGGCATAGTCACCGGGAAGGAGCACTGGGGCAAGGGCCTGGCTGAAGAGGCCCAGGAACTGCTTCTGGAATTCCTATTCGTGGAGCGCGGCGTCCAGGTCGTGAGGCTGTGGACCCAGACAGGATTTCCATGGGCGGCGAAGGCGGCGGAAAAACTGGGATTCAAATTGATGATAAGGTTCAGGGAGAACACCATAATCGACGGCCAGGTCAGGGACTCGCTATACATGGACATACTGAGAGAGGAATATTTCAAATCGAGGAATCTGAAAGACAATGTCCTCGGTCCATGACGTCAGATGCGGGCCAGGATGTCCACGAGGTTGTCCAGGACATCGTCCGCTATGCTGGCCCGATAGGTCACCAGCAGATTCCTCGACCTCTCCGGTTCCGCGACCCGGTATGTGCTCTCCCGCTCCCTCTTGCCCCTCGTCACCATTCCCGAACCTGTGAGCCGCTTCAGGTGGAATGAGAGTGCGCCCTTCGTGAATCTGAATTCTTTCAGTATCTGGTGGAAAGTCGCGTCTGGATTCATCAGAAGGAAGATGATGATCCTTCTGGGGGTGCGCATCCTGATTATGGAAATGGCCTGGCGGTCAAAAAAAGGGACCTCGTTTGCCACAAAATAGCCTTTGCGCTTTCCGTCGTCGTGGGCATAGATCAATCCGCCCTTCTCCAGCTGTCCGAGGTGGTACTGTAGGTCCCCGACGCTGACCCCGAGGGCGGCCTCCATCTCCCTCAGGTAGGTGCCGGGGTTCTTCGAGACCTGCTCGAAAATCCTGCGCCTGCTATTCAATGCCAGCAAGTCCTCTTCCATGCTTCACCGTTTGAGTACCGACAGATAGAGGAAGACCATGGCCAGGAAATTCAGTCCTACGAAGGTCAGCGTGCCGTTCAAGGACTCGGCATCGGCGGAGAATATTCCCGCCGATAGCAGGATGCCCTCCGCAGCCAGCGCGCCAAAGCCGGCTGCCGCCAGCATAACCTTCGGCTCCCTGGTCCTCAGCCATGAAGCGAGCGTGAGCGCGGTGAGGATCAGCCCCAGGCCCGTGAAGGCCAGTCTTAAAAATATCTCAAGTTCTTCCATGATTATCCTCCGGGGTTCAATGCTGTTTCAGGTATAATAATCTAATACGGGAAAGGTTGCGGGGCGTTTCGCCCCGCATTCGTTCTTTATGCTCAGATGTCGTCCTTGTTCCGCTTTCCGCGGAGCATGATCATACCCACCGCAGCAGCCACGAATGCCGCAGCGACCGCGCCAGGTATCAGTATGTTCACTATCTGCGATGCGTCAAGCCCCACCGTGATGACGTGGGTGGAGAAATGCGGAACATACACAAATATGGTGTTCTGGCTTGTGCCGGAGACCATGTAGTACCCAGCCCGGGTGCCCCCCTGCAAGTTCACAAGTTCCTCCATGGAACCGCAGGCTTTCACGCCCTCGTTGTCCAGAAGAACCTTGACCTCCTTCATATTCTCGGCGTCGAGGGTCTCCTTGTTCACATTCAGGGTGACGATCCTTCCTGTTTCGATGTCGGAATCGACCTGCACCTGGAATCTGTTCCGTTCGACGTTCATGAACTTGAGCTGGAAGCTCGGGTCGTTCATGGTCTCCGCATCATTGTACCTGGCACCGCTGCTGTCTGTAAACAGGTATCCGATTGCAGCCACCAGGCCTTGTTCAATGGCTTCCGCCAGTGCGCCCTTGCCGCTGTCTGTCGGGACATCCTCGAACCAGGGCTCGTTGTGCCGGTATGCCCATCCGTATTCTATGTATGAAGACGTGCTGACGGAGGCCCCCGGATAAGTGGAGATAATAATCTGGTTGCCGACGATGTCAATCGAACCGCGGTCGACCCATATCGTGCAGGTTATGTTGCCGCTGGTCAGGTAGGCCTCATCCCATCCGTAGTACCACGGGGCGGGGGGTTCGTTAAAACCGTAATAATCCGCGGAGGCCGTCCCTCCGGAGTCCATGTCGTCTTGGCCAATCCTTTCATCTATCCCAATCTCATAGAGATCGTAATAGTGGGGTCTGTCGGATATTTCGATTCCCTCTGGGACTGTGAACGTAATCGTGTCGTTCGCTTCCCCGAATTGCATATAGATTGAAGAATATTCATAATCGGTCAGCGTAACCATGACATTATTGCCCAGGTAGACCAGCGACTCCCTGAATACAAATGGTTGGCCGTTGGGAACGAACCCCCCGATGGCCACAGTGTCAAAGAAATTCACGACATATTCGGTCGGTTCCTTCCCCCACTCGTGTGTGTACCCGTAACCCTCGCCACCGTCCACGCTCTCTCCGCTGGCGTAGACCATCGGGTAGAAATAGTTGTAATCAACGATTGTGCAGGTATATTCTGTAACGGTTCCGGTTGCCTCATCCAGCAAGAAATCCACATAGGTTCCGTTCGCCACTCCGTCCACATAGTCAAAGCCGCCCATCTCCGGCATGTAGTACCAGTATGGTTCGATTGTAACATCCGGCTCGATGGCCGGGCTCGGCTCGCTTATCTGCGCCATGACGCCCAATGGCGCCGCTGTCAACATTGCTAACCCGATTATCACTGCGAACATTTTGTTCATTTTTTATCACCGGAACAAAATTGGCCCTCTGAATATATACCAGTTTTGATACAAACGTTAAACCTGTTGGTACAAACGATGAACCGCGAAATTATTGAAAAGATTTAATATTGTCAACGCCATGATGTCAAGTGGGGCGATATGATTGAACACATCCGAAAAGAGGAACATCAACTGGGAAAGGTATCTGAGTTTAAACCTGAAGATAATCCTGATTATTATGGCAATTATCGTTCTGGTAAAGGGAGAGTGGGTGTGGCTAGCGGGAACCCTGTTCTCCATTCTTCTGGTGTTCATGCCAGCCATCATCGAGAAGGACTTCAACGTCAAGCTGCCGGTGATATTGGATTTTGGAGTTACCGCCTCGATATTCCTTCACGTGATAGGCGGATACATCGGCTTATACACGGCCATCCCGTTCTATGACCACATAACGCATTTCATATCATCGGTGACCATATCTTTAATCGCGGTCACCATGTTGTATGTGCTCACTTTCAATATGGGGCTGGTCAAGCTTCCCCCGCTCGGTTTCGGCCTGATGACCGTGTTCTTCGCGATGAGCATGGGCGTGTTCTGGGAATTCATGGAATGGGGGGCTGACCTGATAACCGGTTCGGATCTTCAAATGGGTATTCACAACACTATGGTAGATCTCGCATTCGATACCCTGGCCGGCGCAATGGTTGGCACTTTGGCGGCATTCCAACTCAAGGCGGGGAAGTTGCACGAATCAGAAAGCATCCTGAAGGTTGGCGACGTCAAGAAGAGCACCGGGTACAGAAGGATGAAGAGCAGGGGGGAGAAGGACCGCGCAATCTTGAAGAGCATAATCAGATCATTCAGGGACCCAACGATAATGGACGCAATAATAGAACACATAGTACAGGAATCGAAATACATATCGGAATTCCAACGCCAGCTATGGGTGTCTAACAAGAAGAAAAAATGATGATTTTTGGAAAGAGAAAAAAGCTCACCCACCCCTGCTCGAAAATCCAATTGCCCAAGGTTTAAATATCCCCACATCTTAATATGCAATGCTAGGCTAACCGGGGGGGTAGGCGTCCCCTTATACACCGAAACCGTCTTCAGCGGGGGTGACGGCCGATTGCGGCGTATCAGACATGCGGGCAGACCACATCGCGACGATGAGGCCCTGTCCCGTGGGGCTGGAGGTGCCGAATGACCGCAGCCGGAGGGCGGCGGTCGTCAGCTTGGTTTCGGATATCGGGTCAGGCCCTGACGGGAGCAGCCTTACCGTTTACTACCAACGCTCACGGGGTTACGGGGCCGAGAAGCGGCGTACCATCTGTCCGTATGTGCTGGCGACTAGATCGGTGCCTAGCACTCCATTATTATGTAACCGCTAGGCACCGATAGACCTAATCGCAGTTGTTAGCAGTTTGTAAACACGATTAGGTCGTATCTGCGAACTTTCTGCCAGCAATTGTATGCAATGTTCGCATTGCCAGCTCTTGCATTGAATCGTTTCTTTCATCATTCTTTCATCAACTACATAGAACGCCGCTAGGCACCGGGGGAACTGTCAATTCCAACCGGCCCAACCTATTTCTAATCGAACAATCATCCCTCGTCAATGTCCCCGAAATCCGGCAAGCGGTACCTGGGCGGCCTCTCCATCAACGTGATTCTCGTGGGTTTCATCAGCTTCCTGACCGATGCCAGTTCGGAAATGATCGTTCCGATATTGCCGCTGTTCCTCACCGAGGTGCTGGTTGCGCCGATGTTAATTGTGGGTCTGCTGGAAGGAATCGCAGAGAGTACAGCCAGCATTCTGAAAGCCGTGTCGGGTTTCTGGTCCGACCGGATGAGCAGGAGGGCGCCGTTCATGACAGCCGGTTACTCGCTCTCCACGGTCTCGAAACTGCTGTTCGCATTCTCAACTGCGTGGCAGCACGTGGTCGGCCTAAAGATGCTGGAGCGGGTCGGTAAAGGAATTCGTTCCGCGCCCAAGGACGCCCTTCTGGCGGATTCATCAACACCGGGCACCCGGGGCAAGGTCTATGGCTTCCACAAGGCCATGGATACCGCGGGCGCGGCTGTCGGCGTGGCTATAGTTCTTATTCTGGTGGGTATCTTGGCACTTGGCTATCGAACCATTTTCCTGCTGTCCGCAATACCCGCGATAATTGCGGTTCTGCTCATATTTTTCATAGATGAACCGAGAACCGCAGAGCACAAACCAAAAAAGAAAATGGAACCGCTCTTCTCCGGATTCCGCCGCTTCCCTTTCGATTTGAAAATATTCATACTGGCGATGGGCATATTATCTGTTACTTCGGTCATGACATCCTTCCTTGTGATACTCTCAACGGAATCGGGAGCCACCCCCGTGATGGCCATTCTGTTCTATCTGGGCTTCAATCTGGTGTATGCCGGATTCTCGCTTCCCGCCGGAACCTTTTCGGACAGGGTGGGCCGCTATCCGGTCATGCTGGTGGGTTACGGCTCGCTCTTTGCGATGTTCCTCGTGGCCATGTTATGCAACGCGGTCTGGATGGCATTGTTGGCATTCATGCTTTACGGACTGGCCTACGCGCTCACACAGGGCGTGCAGAAAGCTCTGGTGGCCGATATGGCGCCCGCCGACCTGCGCGGTTCGGCACTGGGAATGTACAATATGGCAATCGGAATAGCCGCGCTTCCCATGGCCATTGCCGGCGGGTACCTTTGGGACGTTTACGACGCATGGGCCACCTTCATGTTCGGCGCGTTGATATCGTCGATTGGACTGGCAATCTTGCTCTGGCTCGGGCTCAGGGACGGTTCATGCAGATTTATGATACCTTGTAAAAACCAACTCAACCGAGTATCCCGAAAATGACCAACTGGTTCACTGTTCTGATACCAAGTGCCGCCCGCAAACCTATCGCACCCATCACCGTCCCACCGCCCAAAGTGGCCAAAACCCCGTTGAGGAAGGCTCTCGCCAATGATTCTCTCTCTCCCTCCCTGCCAAGGTACCAGGCGATGTATAATGGCAGAAGGGCGAAAGAGCAGAGAGCCAACATGCTCACCCCATCAGAATTCGTGACGAAGTCCCGGAACATGCCTCGATTCGCACGGTGCTGGAGAAGCTCCTGAACAGTGACCCGCAGGTCAACATTGATCGATATTATCTCCACGCCCGGATACTCCGCACGAACCGCGCTCAGAGATTCGCGGCACACTGCTTTAAGTACCCCAGCCCCCTGTCCAGTTCAGTGGTGAAGAAAATGAAATTCTCAAATAGACTGTGCCCGGATAGGGAAGGCGCTGTTGAAGGTTTGCCCCTCCAGCTGATAATAATGGTCGCAGTGGCCGCGATTGTGCTGGTGATTGTGCTGGGCTGGCTGGCTCCATGGCAGAACAAGGTCGATCTTGACCAGCTGACAGTGTCTCCGATGACACTGGACAACAATGACCAGTCTGTGATAGTGATAACCGCCTGGGACACCAAAAGCAATCACCTCGAGGGCGTTGTCATCGAGATATCCGGAGCCAATGTCGGAACGCAGGTATTGACCACGGGCTCGGACGGTACAGCATCGTTCACCGTGACGCCATCAATCCCGAACGGGACCACAGGCAACATCAACATAGTCGGGAAGTTCACAGGCACCGTGTACACCGAGAAGACTGCGTTTGTCGTGGTTTCCTGAATTAAACATGCATGGCCGGACCCGATTTATGAAGAAAACGGTCAGTTCACGGCGGCGCGGGAACCTTTCCAAGTCTGCAGCCGGCATAGAAGGGCTCCCTCTCACCCTGATAATCACCATGGTCGTCCTGGCAATAACCGTCCCAATGATATTTGGGTCCCTGAGGGCATATGACCGGGCCAGGGTTGAAACGGCCCTTGAATCTGAAATCAATCGATTTACATCCGCCGTCCAGACGGTTTACATCGCCGGGCCGGGCAACAGCGTGGCGATTGATTTTCACGCCCTGGACGGAAGCATGACTGGCGTTGAATCGGTCAGGTTCGGAGACGTTCCAAACGGAAGCTTTGCCTCATCAGTCAGGTACATCTTGCAGAGTCGCGCTGAGTGCGTCGTTCCAATGTCCCAGCCATCCGTACCTATGGGAGCCGATGATGGCTGTGCGCTTCAGATAGGCTCCGGCAAATACAAAATACAGGCGGAATGTATCATATCCCCAACGGACCTTAACGGGGACGGGCGTCTGTCTGATACCTGCGTCCGCCTAAGGCTAATCAGCCGATAATCCTATATTGGCAATCCATTCTGTCCATGTACCGGACCGTCCCGGCTAAACGTTCATACTCGATAACTATCAACGGCCTCTGGTACTTTGAGGCAAGGCGGGCAGCACCCTTTGCAAGCCAGGCCTCCCTGGCCATCTCGAGCCTCCTGTAGCCCCCCAACCGATTCACCACCCTATCCCATTTTATGACGAATTCCCTGGGTGACTTGGAATTGATGGCAAGGCGCCTTAGCCTTTTTTGCCTCCCCCCCTGTCGTATCATGTCAATCGTGGAAACATATCTGCAGTACGCGGCAGTATAGAGCTCATCGTCCATGTCGATGGCCTCGACCGGGATTTGCAGGCCAATCGCCGCGAGGAAACAGGGCGGCGGTTTCATGACTTCACCGTAGGCCGACAGGCCCCGCATGTAGATTTCCTCTTCGGGGTTAGCTGGTTTGCACTGCTCGCGGTCGCCCCCCCCGAGTTTCTCCATTGCCAAGAGTCCTTCCCTCGATATTGAGAGCCCAATAATGTCTGGGGTGGTGCTTTCAACGATTACGGCGACCCTCTTCCCCTCCGACACGAGCCCCCTCACCGCCCCGACTATTAGGACCTCCCCGACCATCAGACCCGCTCCTCGATCAGGTCCATGACCTTCTTTTTATCCCTTGCGCAGCGCAGTTCTTCGGTGCATATCAGCGGTGTCCCCTCCAGATTCATCCTCTCTCCGAGCCGGTCGACGAAAATGACAGAATGCTTCTCGAGAATCCTGGAGAGCGTAGCTATGGCCTTCGCCCGCCTGTCGAGCCCCGGCCTCTTCCCGCCTATACCAGTAAAGAGGACCACACTGTTGTCATGGGTGACGGCATCGAAGGGGCATTTTGCCGACGGTTCCACGGAATAACCTATCAGGACCAGTTTCCTGAAAATGTCCCTTGCCAACTCTCCCACCACCTCGGGAGGCTCGGGCCCATCCCGGATGTTTCTGCACACCAGCGGGTTCAACGGGACTATCAGTTCAGCAGACAGGGCCTTCTCCAGCCTGAGGGCCACATCAAGTTTGGCGTTCATGCCGTCCTCGTACATCCTTATTGTGCGGCGGCTGACACCGGCCATCTCCGCGAGGTCCCCCAAAGACAGACCGCCTTCCCTGGCCTTTCTCAGCACCTCCGAGTCAACTTCGACATAGAACCCGCCGCCGGCAGTGTAAACCATCGGGGGGATGCCTTCCTCTATGAGGTCTTTGAGTGTGCCAAACGAGACCATCGGAATTCCCGAACGTGTGTAAACCACCCCGTCCTCGATGGGCTCCGCGCCGGATTTCAGGGCAACCAGAATCGGAGATCCCGCGACAGCATGGGCCAGGGTCTTCATCCCCGCAAGCATGTCCTCGCTCAGGGAGTTGGCATTGGTCATGACTTTAATCACTAGGATGACCAGGTCTCTCCTGGCAACCAGGTCGAATCCCGCATGAACAAGGTCCTTGGGATCCGAAACGGCGAACCCGGCCTTCTGCAGGACCCCGTGGATGTCGATGATGGTTTGGTTTCGCGATTTCATAAATTCATGAGGTCGTAACTTCCATATAAAGCTTGTCGGAATTTCGGATAATTGTGGGGTTTATGGACATATTCCCCTCTGATTTTCATATGTCATTATCGATAAATTTAAATACTATGCAGGATAGTTGCCCTTTACGGATGGGCTTATGTCTACCAAAAACATCGCCATACTCTTGCCAGCCTTGGATGAGGCTGAAACAATAGGGCGCGTAATCGATAAAATTCCCAAGAAGGAACTTACTGACCTTGGTTACAAAGTCGATGTCGTGGTCGTGGACGGGCACAGCAAGGACATGACCTGCCAGATAGCCTCCGCTATGGGCGCAAGGCTGCTCAAGCAGAAGGGGATCGGAAAGGGGAACGCCCTCCAGACCGCATTTGAGGATTTTGAAGGCAGGTACCTGTTCATGCTCGATGCGGACGATACTTACGACCCCAACGAGATACTGAGAATGCTCCCGCCCCTTGAAAGCGGGGAGATGGACGTCATAATGGGTTCGAGGCTCAAGGGCAGCATCAAGGCCGGAGCGATGTCCAGGCTGAATTTCATAGGCAACGTCGCAATCACCCAGACCGCTAATATTCTCTTCCCGAACGGCCACAGCGTTTCAGACGTATGCACCGGCATGTGGGGCTTCACGGACGAGGTCATCCACGCGCTGGACCTTGAATCGCCAAGCTTTGACGTCGAGGCCGAGATGTATGCGAAATGCATAAAGTCAGGTTTCAAAGTTGGCGAAGTGAACATAGGTTATGGCAAGCGAACCAATGCCAACAAGCTGAGCTCTTTGAAGGACGGGGCCAAGATATGGTTCCGCCTGCTCAGGGAACGCATCAACCAATGATTGAACATGTCCTCGCCCACATACCGCGACTTTTAAGTCTGCGGATAAGGGCGCTTTTAAACAGTTTTGCTGCGAGGACTTGTTCAATTAAAGTGCTCCCCCCGATATTTTCATGTTCCAAGTATTTCGAATCAACATGGATGACCAGTTCATCTATTCAAATTCATGTCATTCAGGATGAAAACAGCTAGAGGATACCCCACGGTTTAGCTTGGGGAGCACTCATTTTCTTGAATTGCGGTAAACACCCAGGCAACACGAATTATAAAATAAATAGCGGGGAGTCGATTTGAACGACTGGTCTTCGGGTTATGAGCCCGATGGGATTTCCTGGCTACCCCACCCCGCTATACTGTTGTGATAACCTGGGGACAGCGACGATATGGGGCGCCTGATTTAAGTCTTTCGTAATTGGGGTTTCATCGCCTGGGTTCTGTATCCATTCCCTTCTTGCGCCTTTCCCATAACCACCCCAGCACCAGCGGAACGAACGAAATGATTATTATGGCTATGAAGAGGAAGGTGATGTTCTCCTTGACAGCCGGCAGGTCCCCGAACATATAACCCAACCCCAAGAAAATTGATACCCAGGCAAATGCTCCGACTATGTTGTAAATTATGAATTTCCTGTATTCCATGCTCCCGACCCCGGCCACGAACGGCGCGAACGTGCGGATGATGGGGATGAAACGGGCCAGGAAAATGGTTTTGGAGCCGTGTTTCAGGTAGAACGCATGCGCATCGTCAAGATATTTCTTCTTGAAAAGCCTGGAACTCTCCTGCCTGAAAACCTTGGGGCCGACGTAGTGTCCCATCCAGTAGTTCACCGTGTCCCCGATTATGGCCGCAGAGACGAAAATTATGTACAGTGCCCAGACATTGAACGACCCGTATGCGACGGCCAGCGCTCCCGCGGCGAATATCAGCGAATCCCCAGGCAGGAACGGAAAAACCACCAACCCCGTCTCGCAGAACACCACTAAGAAAAGGATGGCATAGACCCAGGGCCCATACTGATCAATCATGTATGTGAGATTCGAATCCAGATGAAGGATGAACTCGATCAGCCAAGATATTGGGTTCATCACACGCCCTCAATGACGCATCGCATCGGACGACCCAAACCTCTCTCGGGATAAAAGCATAACCCAACGAGAACCCGTTCATTCACGAAAAAAGTAAGAGTTCACTGTAATGGTGTCTAAATAAAGATTTTATTTGTTTGGGTCTAGGGGCTAGGGTCTAGGGTTGTTAACATTTGTTTTGTGCTGGCTGTCGACAACAGCCAGCAAACCCTAGCCCCTTATTCCCATTTTGCATGCAAAGACCCCAGACCCTTTATACCATCTTGTGAGCGAAGACCCTAGCCCCAGTTACAAAAAGAATTGATAACCCATCATGCCGTGAACAACAATCTAAAATCGAAAATCTACAATCTAAAATTCCAGATGGGGGCGACTTCAGAACACTTAACAATTACCGAAAAAGACTAGTTTTATATATCGGGACACTTATTTATTACGCAGGGCGGGGGTTCGGGAAGGACCCGACCGGCCCAACAGGTGATGAAATGAAGATAAATGGAAAATCAAATGTGCGCAGGATGAATGCCTTGTTTGCATTAACGATGTCGTCGTTCCTGGTTCTCGCAATGCCGCTGACAGTGATGGCGGACAATGAACCGAACGATGATTTCGCCAATGCCGAAACCATATACGACAGCGAATCAGAATTCGGGGATTTGGACGCATCTTCCGATGTAAATGATTATTATAAAATGTTTATTAATTCCGGAATGGATGTCGTAATATCCCTGAGCCTCACGGGGAGCGGGTTTGATTTTGACCTTTACCTCTACAACCCAAGCAGGACACAAGTGGGCTCTGCGACCACCGGCAGCTCATTCGAATATCTGATTTACGAGACAACAAGCAGCGGATATTATTACATAAACGTCAGGGCCATCTCTGGTGCCGGAGATTACATGCTGACTGTCATGGCCTCTTCCGATTCCACACCCCCGGTAACCGACGGGACTTTTAACAGGGCAACGCCCGAGTCAGTCCCCTGGTCGGTCGGCGACTATGCTGCCAGCGGCGGCTACCTGGACCTCGGCGCGGTCATCGACAAATTCAAGACAGAGATGACGCAGGACATGTCCGACGACATCAAGGTGTCGGTCAGCGGCTCCGGCGGCATCGGCCAGTACATGATAGTCGAGTACGCCGGATTGGACGGCGCGAAATACAAGTTCGATTACAGCTGCAGGATATATGTCGCAGCCGAAGTAAGCGGCAAGATGACCGCGGACGATGTAGATGGCTACGACGGGAAAGCCAGCGGCAAGGCCGACGTCACTGCGGACCTGCTGTACAAGGGCAGCCTGTGGCTCGGGTACTACGAGAACCCCGCAAAGACAAAGGCATACTGGGCAGCGGAGAAGATGACACTCAACATCGAAGCGAGCCTCGACCTTTCGGCAAGTGTGGACCTCGCGATATCCGCCGGAGGGTATTCCATGACAGGCTCTGCCGACGCAAGCGCAGAGGCGGATATGGATCTGCAGCTCACCCTCGAGGCCGAGCCCGGGATACCCTTCATGCCAGCGATGGACAAGGACCTCGCGGTCTCCAAGACATGTGTTGTGTCATACAGCGGAAGCGGGTCCTTCGACCTGGTTGCGGATTTGACAGCCACCGGATATATTAAAACGATGATGGGAGATGATTTCGAGATGCCTGACTCGGTGCACTTTGACGGTTCCGTGAGCGGCACCTTCACGGACTACTACTCGCTCTATTACTACGAGACCACGAACAAGGCCACCGGACCTGCAATTCTGAACGGCGGATGGGCCATGGTGCAGAACGTGGACGAGATGGGGCTTTCCGACATCGGGACCCGTGCCGAGGGCTTTGAGACAGAAGCTACATATGACCCGGCCAAGGGAATGTACACCACCTACGAGCCATACCTCGGCCCAGCCGGGGACATGATGGACGACTACTCGGATACAGACGCTCTTGACATGACCCTCGCCCCGGCCAGCAAGGAGGATGCAGAATCGTTCAACGATGACCCCGTCGCCTTCCTCGAGGCGGAAGGGGTTTCGATGCCTGGGTCCGGCGTAACCGGGCTGCTGATCCTTCTGGTGTTAGTCGTGATCGTCGTGGTGGTCGTGGTCGTCGTTGTCGTGATGATGACGAAGAAGAAGGCCCCGCCGCAGCAATACCCCCAGCCGATGTACCAACAGCCACCGCCGCCACCACAGCAGTACCCCCCTCAGGACCAATACGGCCAATATCCGCCCCAGCAGGGCGAGTACCCCCCGCCGCCGGGCCAGTGAGTCCCGGATGGTGAGAAATATGGGCGGCTCTGTCCGCCCATCCCTTTCATTTTGTATTTTCAAAAACCTTTAAAGCTTCGAGGCATTTGCCACATCGATGCGCGTAACCATACTGGACGGCTATGTCGATGAACCCTCCCGGCTGGGTGTCCCCCCCTACATGTCCCCGTACCCCAGGTATGCCGCCGGCGCGGTCATTGCTGCAGGCCACGAGCCCGAATACCTGTGCATAGACCAATGGCGCCGGGGCTGCAAACCTTCCGGCGACTTGCTTATCGTGATATCCGGCGCCCTGGTGCCTGGGAAGTACCTCCGGACGATGCCCATGTCCGAGCGGGAGCTGGGTGGCGTTCTGGCGACAACCCGCGTTGAAACCCATGTATGGTATTCGTCCGAGCCGCGGCGTACCGACAACCGGGCAAGGCATGTCTGGGGCTGTGACCCGGACGCATACGTCCACGATCTTTTGACAGGTGGGAAGGGAAAGAGGCGTCGCACTCCCGAGGAATGGGCCATATGGCCGATCATGGGCGCACCCATTGTTCAGAACCATGTTGACCACCCCCAGCCGCTGATTGCCGAGATTGACATGTCCTACGGCTGCCCGCATTTCATGACCGGCGGGTGCAGTTTCTGCACCGAGCCGCTGTTTGGAGAGCCCGTGTTCAGGGAAGCGGGCGATGTGGTGGCCGAGATGAAGGCGCTGCTCAAGGCCGGGTGCACCAATTTCCGTCTGGGCGGTCAATCCTGCATATTCAGTTACAAGGCCCGCGGGATAGGGGAAACACCGAGGCCCAAACCAAACGTTCCCGCGCTGTCTGAACTGTTCAAAGGAATTTCAAAGCTAGGCGGCATCAGGGTGCTGCATACCGACAATGCAGACCCCGGCATAATCGCCAGCCATCCCGGGGAGTCCGGGAAGATGCTGGAGATGATAGTCAACACCTGCACATCCGGCAACCTGCTGTCGCTGGGGCTTGAAAGCGCGGACCCAGCCGTAGCCGACAGGAACAACCTGAATTCATCCCCCGAGGAAGCGCTCACAGCCATCCGGGCAATAAACAAAGCCGGAAACGAGGTTGGGCCAAGCGGCCTGCCCAAACTTCTACCGGGCTTGAATTTTCTTGCCGGACTTGAAGGGGAGACGCATGAAACGTTCGAATCGAACCGACGATTTTTAACAGAAATCGTTGAATCCGGCCTTTCCCTCAGGCGCATCAACATCCGCCAGGTTGCCCCGACAAGGCGCGACTTCGCAAAGCCCGGCAACAAGAAGGCATTCATTCGGTTCAAGGATTCAATTCGCCGGGGAATCGACCCTGTCATGCTGGAGAGGGTGGCTCCTCTGGGCACTGTACTGAGGGATGTGTTCACGGAAGTCAAGATAGGCAAGCTGATGTTCTCGCGCCAGATAGGGACATATCCCATACTTGTGGGAATACCCCAGGACCTGGGCGCAGGAAAATTCCTCGACGTCAGGGTGACCGGGCACGGGAGCCGCAGCCTCACGGCCGTGGAGTTCCCGCTTGACGTGAACGCCTGCCCCCTCTCTGCCCTGGAAGCGCTCCCCGGCATCGGCAGGAAGCGGGCAATACGCCTATTCAAGGCCAGGCCGATCAGGTCACACATTGAGCTTGAAAAAGCGTTAGATGACGAAGCCATTTCCTCCGGGGTGGCAGATTATTTCGGATTTGACGGATGAATTTTCCGTCATCGCCATCGCCGGTTCTGTCCCTCAACCCCGATGTGCCAGGACTGTCGCGCCCCTCCCTCTGTCCGGCCTGATTGTCGCTTTCAGTATGATTCCGCTGGCAAGAACGATGAAGGCGCATGCGAGGATGGAGGGGACGAACCCTATTGCGATGGCGGCTATGCCCCCGACAGCCCCTCCCGCTATCGCACCCAATCCGACCGCCGCATTGAACACCCCGGCATGCGAGCCTTTGTGCTCGTCCGATCCCGCGCCCACGGCTATGGGCAGCTGCGTATCGGCTATGATGGCCCATGTTATACCGATGGCCACATGCAGGGCGACAAGGAACAGCAATGCCGCGGTATGGCTCAATGCCGAGATGGGGATTGCCAAGATGTAAAGGCTGAAAATTCCGGTCCTCGCGATCTTGGAAAGGAAGAGCAGCCCCGGCTTGTCGCGCTTGTCAGAGAACCTGCCGACGAATCTGAAGAGCGCGGTGGAGGCAATCGCCTGAATGAACGAGAGCGCAAAAATAACAGCTCCGTCAATGTCTAGTTCGCTCATCAGAAACACAGGTGCGATTGTGAAGAACCCGACCGCACCGATGTTGTAAATGAAGGTCGCGGCCAGGAACCAGAGAGCATAGGTGTTGCGCCCCGCATGCTGTTCCATCACATTGCTGAGATGGCTCCATGAGAAGAAATGGTGGATCTTGCCGGGAAGATACCTGGCGCGGTCGCGGGACCATTGGATGATCTGGAGGATGTGATCGTGAAAAGTCTCTCTGGAAAGCTTGTCGCTGGGTTCCATCACCAGCAGGAAGGCGAGCCATGTCCCGACAAGCGCCAGAACCGCGTTGATGAAGAACAGGAACCGCAGAGACAGTTCGATCCCGAAAATCGAAGGAGTGAAGGCTATCCACAGCGAACCCATCGCTATGCCGGCTATGTTCCCGACACCTGCCACCTTGTTGAAGAGGCCAATCTTCTCAGACCAGACCTCTTTGTTGAACGACTCGAGGATGAGGATGCTCATGGCGGGCGTGCTGGCGGAGGCCAAAAGCCCCATCAGGATATTGGCGAAGAGCAGTTGCCCAGTACCGACGCTTATTCCCATCACCGTGTACGCGACGGACCTTCCCAGGAAACCGAGGACCACGAAATGCTTTCTCCATTTGACCGCATCCGAGATCTTTCCCCAAAATATGAGGGAGGGGACAGCGGCGAAGGAAGCCGCAACCGACACGGCGGCCACATCTCCGACGGTTCCGCCCAGTGCCAGGACTATGAACACGGGCAGAAGCGAATCGAAGCATCCGCCAGCCATGTTCGTCGGCAGGTACGAGAAGAACCACAGTGTCTTCCTGTCCGCGGCAGCACCCTCCGGTGCGGTTGTCAGAGTCATCCCGCGCGGGAATCCGCCATTATGGATAAAAGCCTATGCTTTTTATCCAATTAACTTAATAATATATGCGGTTATCAAAAATTGTGTTTTCCAGATAGCGATGCCAGCCCAATGAGAAAGGTATTTGTTGGTGGAGACCATCGTTGCCGGCGGTGACTAGATGAGCGATATGAGAAATGAAGCCAATTTCATAGTCGAACAGGTTGACAAACATCATGAATGGTTCGGGGATTCCCTGCCCATGATTGCGTCGGAGAATTTAATATCCCCCCTCGCAAGGGAGATGCTGGTCTCCGATTTCGCTGACCGCTATGCCGAAGGCCTCCCCGGGGAGAGGTATTACCACGGCAACATCTACGTCGACAAGGTCGAGAACAAGGTCATGGACCTTGCCCGAACGCTATTCAAATGCACCCATGCGGATGTCCGGCCGACATCCGGGACCGTCGCCAATCTCGGGGTTCTCAAGGCCCTGGGAAAACACGGCGACCCAATCACTCACTGCGCGCTCTCGGACGGCGCCCACATAAGCACTGCAAAGTTCGGCGCGGTCGGACTGAGGGGCCTGGTTAGTCACACATATCCGTTCGACACCCACGAGATGAACATCGACATCGACGGTGCCAGGCGCACCATCCTCGAAGTGAAGCCGAAGATAGCCCTGTTCGGGCAGTCGGTGTTTCTCTTCCCCTCGCCCATCAAGGAGCTCAGGGATGCGCTGGACGAGGTAGGGTGTTATGTCTGGTACGATGGCGCCCACGTGCTCGGCCTGATTGCCGGCGGCAAGTTCCAGGACCCGCTCAGGGAAGGCGTCGAGGTCATCACGGGCAGCACACACAAGACCTTCCCCGGCCCCCAGCACGGGATACTCATCGCCAATCCGAGGGACGAGAAAATGGCCAAATCCCTTTATGCAGGAATATTCCCCGGGGTGACCAGCAACCACCACCTCCACGCAATGGCATCCCTGGGGATTTCGCTTGCCGAGCACATCGAGTTCGGAGCCCAGTACGCCGACCAGGTGATAAGAAACTCCAAGGCGCTCGGCCAGGCACTGCACGAAAGAGGGATAAAGGTGCTCTGCGAACACAAGGGCTTCACCGCTTCTCACATAATCGCGATAGACGTCGAGGAGCACGGCGGGGGCTCTCCATGCTCACAGCTTCTCGAGGATTCCAACATGATCGCCAACATGAACATGCTGCCCAGGGACACGAAGCCCAAGAGCCCGAGCGGCATCAGGCTGGGCTCGCAGGAACTCACAAGGATAGGCATGAAGGAATCGCACATGTCCGAAGTGGCAGACCTCATCGCCAGGGTCATAGTCAAAAAGGAAGCGCCCGCCAGCGTCAAGAAGGACGTGATAAAGCTGAAGGGCGATTTCAAAACCATTCAGTATTGTTTCCAGAGGGACCATCCGGCCTATCAGAGGTTCCATCTGGTTTGACCGGATGCAAACCAGTCAATTCACCCCTCCCCCGTTGGGTTCATGCTTCGGAATTCAACACCGCGCAGATGCATTTCCCGCGCCACTCCCCAACAGGGAAAAAAATCCGAAAGGCTTAAATGCCCAATCTTCTATTAGACGAAGCGCCAGCTTAGCAATGGTGCCTAATGGAACTGATTGAAGAACTGATGGAAAAACGCGAACGGCACAACGCCGAAGCCGAGAAACACCGCCATCATAGGGACCGGCTCAACGAGCAGACCAAGGATTGGGTCAGGAAGAGGGACGACCTCAATGCCCAGGCAAGGGAGTTAATCGACGAGGCCAACACCCACAAAGCCAAGCGCAACGACCTGAACCAGGAGGTCCGTGAAATCAAGGTCCAGCGTGACTTGTGGAACAGGAAGGTGAACGAGACCGCAGAAGCCCTTGCCAGAAAAAAGCGGGACAAGGAACCGCGCAAGGGGCCGCCGATACGTCTTTTGAAGAAAAGATTGAAGGACCTGGAACTTCAGCAGCAAACATCCTCCCTCACACTCACCAAGGAGAAGGAACTCATAGATCAGATCCGGGCATTGAACGCCGAGATTCAGTCAATGGAAAAGGAGCTCGAAGGCGACTCAGAGATAAAAGTGCTGATGGCGGAAGCTTCGGAAGCGCGCGAGAAGGCCGAGATCTATCATACGAAAGTCGAGGAGCTTGCAGTGCAGTCCCAGAAAGAGCATGACACCATGATGGAGATATACGACCGCTCGGACGCGATAAGGAAGGAGGCAGATAAGGCACAGGAGAATTTCATCAAATGCAAGGTACAGGCAGACGAGGAGCATCAGAAGCATATCGAGATGATCAAGCAGGTCCACGACTATGACAAGATGCTTTCCGGCCTCAGGCATAGGGACTCAACCCCGACGGAAGAGGCGGCCGAACCCGGCGAGATAAAGAGCGACAGGGACGAGGCGAAAGACATATACGAGAAGTTCAAGAGGGGCGAAAAGCTCAGCACCGAGGACATCATGCTCCTGCAAAATTCGGGATATCTCTAAAAACTATTTGACCATTAATATAATAATAACTTTATTACTCCAGATGAAAATTGTTTTAAATAATTAATGTGAAAAATTGAGCTTTGCACCCTTAATATTTTTAATATGTTATATATAAGTTTTGCGGAAAAGGTATTTATATAAACCTTAATATATAGGCAAATGGGGGATTTTGGGCTAGTTGTTAGAGTGCATCCCATCCCTTCTGACAAGGCTAGCCCTCCCTTCCTTTTTTGAATCAAGAACATTTTATAGCTAAATCTCTGTATTCACAGGAAGGGAGGTAAGCCCAATCGCCCA
>DAJR01000036.1:35335-35507 GCA_002496385.1 Methanomassiliicoccales archaeon UBA147
GACGATTGCGTTTGTTATCAGATACATAGCAGAGCAATCGTCGTCCATTTTGCAAGATCTGGCATTGGTGCGTTTCTTTCTAACTTAATTATCTGACCTCATTATTGTATTTTAAAAAATAAGTATATTTGCCATCATTGCATGAAAGGGGTCCGCCGAATTTCGCTCTATA
>DAJR01000036.1:35652-90690 GCA_002496385.1 Methanomassiliicoccales archaeon UBA147
CCGACGATTGCGTTTGTTATCAGATCGTAGCAGAGCAATCGTCGTCCATTTTCCAAGCTCTGGCATTGGTGCGTTTCTTTCTATCTTGAATATCTGGCATCATTATAGCATTTGAAACAATTGGTCTATTCGCCTTCACCTAATGAAGGGAGGTAAGCCCAATCGCCCTACGCAAAATAACACGCGATTAAGGGTTGTCCAATTGCACAAAACGGTCTTTACCAGTCAATATTTTTTTACGCTTTATATCTCTTTTTACATTTCAATATATAACACTTATCCGTGCCTGGCTGATAAACATTAAATATTTACAATTGATATGCCGCCACATGGCGACCAAAGCTTGCGAGTTCGTTCAAAATGAGCTCATGTTCCTGGGCGATATCCTCTCCATGGGCATGGTTAAAAAGGGACTCGAAAGAGTGGGCTCAAGCCCGGAACTTGCCACCCCCGGGGACCTCGTGAAAGCCATAGATGTTCACATCGAGCCGGCCATCGTGACCTTCGTCGGGCCGGCCAAAGCCCGCAAGATATCCCTGAAATTGAAGGACAGACTGACAAGAATGGAGGTGAATTGATGCAATTTAAAGAATTCCTGAAAGATAAAATCAGCTTATTTCTGATAGCATGGGGTGTGTTCACGACCCTTTTCTATTTAGTTCTCCTGGCCATCGCCCCGGGCGAGGAATGGGCCTCGAGCGCCACATATTTCCCATATGACGGTTCCATAGTCATCGCCACGATTGTCCTGCTGATTGTCCACAGATTCTATGGCATGAAGTCCATGGAAGGCAAGGTGTGGGGCATAATAATGGTGGGCGTGTTCCTGTGGATGGTTGCAGAGCTCATTTGGGGGGTCGATGTTCTTCTGTGCGAGATGGGCCATACAGGCATGCCCGCGATACTATTGGACAACGCGGACTATCCATTTCTGGCCGGATACATCTTTCTGGTTATTGGCTTCATTTACAAAGCCAGGCACACTGAACTCAAACCAAACATGGGATATACCTTCATAATCAATTCATTGGCCGGCGCCTTTGCCATTATCTCGATTTATCTTGTAACATATCCTACTATGACATCAGCGTATTACTCGGATTCGGAGATATTCTTCCTGAACGCCTATGTCGCATTCGATATACTGCTTTTCGCAATCGCCCTTCAGATAGCGCTTTACTGGGGCAAGGCCATTTCGAAAGGATGGTACCTTCTCTCGATCGCTTTGTTTTCAATGATGGTGGCCGACATAGGCTATGCCGCGCTTGACATCAGGGGCATATATTTCGACGGCGCACTGATTGAGCTGGCCTGGGTATTTGCATACCTTTTGATAGGCCTAGCCGCCAACTACCAGAAGAAACTGCATGAATCCTTCATGTAGTATGCCCCCGATTCACGGAAGAATGTTTTTTCGCAGGGCGGCAATCTCAGCATGCCAACAAGAACGCCATGACGCAACCGCACACCAGCACGGGCAGGTTGGCCAGGAGCTTTTCCGATGCATGGACAATCACCCCGCGGCCCTTGCCGGCACGGTCCCCCGCAGCAACGCATCTATTCATCGGGTTTCCCCCTCTTTTTCTTGGCAATGAGGCCGATGAGCATAACGCCCAGGATAGGCAAGACCACCCCCCTCATCTCCGGGACTATCACGGTCGCGGAGTCCGAGCTTGGCTCCATGCCCAACCCGTATGCGGATGAGTAGTCGAGCCATGCCCAGTTGGTCAGGGTTCCGTTCGCGCTGGAATTCACAGCCACGGTAACGGTAATAGAATGGGGGCCGGGCGCAACATTTGTCAGGTGCCAACCAAGTGTCTGTCCGGAGACCGTGTCGGGAGCAATGCTCGACGAAACGAAAGTCACACCCATGGGCAGCGTGTCATTTATCCACACCGAACCCGCTGACGCGCTTCCTGTGTTATTGTAGAATATTGTGTAAACGATGGTGCCGCCTGCCAATACTGTAGGGGAATCGGCGACCTTCTCGATCGAGATGATTGGTCGGGCGCACGCGATGCTCACGGAATCTGTGCTTGTGCCCATGAGCCGCCCGAGCGCGTCATGGTAAACCATCCCTGCCGTATTTGTGAGTGTCTGGCCGTCTGTTGGTAATTCATTCATCTTTACCGAAAGCGTGATGGAGTTGACAGAATCGTGTATCACGTTGCCGAAGAACCATACCAGGTCCTGGCCCGAAACGCTAGTCGGCGAGGGGCTGGCAGATACGAAATCCACCCCGGCCGGCAGCGTGTCGTTCACCCAGACATTCTTCGCATTTCCATCCCCGGTGTTGCTGTACCACAGGGTATATGTTATGATCTGCCCTGGTTCGGCGACCTCCGCGGAAACGGATTTGTCAATGGTCATGATTGGCCTCTTGCGGTCGTTCGGAGCGCCCGGCGTCGGGCCCTCAGTCACCAGCCAGCCGCTGTTGGTTACGTAATAACCGGAATCGGGCTTTCCCGTGTCCTCGTTCTTGAACCGTGACCAGGACTGCCCGACCGTGATTTTCGGGTATGTGGTACTGTCCACCACCTGGCCCGCCGAATTCACCAACCTTACACTCGTGGCCTGGTCCGGCAGAGATCCCGCAGGCAAACTTACGACGAGGTACTCCGCGCCAGTTCCCCACGCGCCGATAGTAGTCCCCGGGGCGAATGTGTGTGCGCTCTTCCAGTTACCCTGATAGTACTGGATAGTCCAGTATGCAATGCTCACTGCCTCGGCCGAAGGATTGCACAGTTCCACCCATTCTGGATTGGGCATGCTGGAGACCTCGTTGATGACTATGCTGGACGATGAGTCCGCCACAGTTACAGAAACACTCGCTTGTTCCTGCGGCATGCCGGCTCCGGAGGCGTCCACGTAGTCACAGGTCACTGAATTTACCAAAACTGTCCCTGGTGCCGTAGATGAATCGACCGCAGACTTGAGCACTATCGAATGTGCGCCGACGCTGACATTCTGGAAGTGCCATCTGACATTCTGGCCGCTCTGATAGTCCGGAACGGGCGAGCCGGATACATATATCATTCCAACCGGGAGTGTGTCATTGATCCACACGTGCCCCGCTGTTCCCGCGCCAATGTTGTTGTACGCAATTGTATAGGTGACGGTCTCTCCCGGGAAGGGCGCGGCAAGATTGGCCTGTTTTGAGAGAGAAATAATTGGCTGGGCCGCAATGACCGTGACATCGCACGAATCGGAAGACGGGCTTTGGGGCCTGGAAAGCTGGTCTGTATATTCAAGGAGTGCGTTGTTTGTCAGCGTGGCGCCCAGCGGCGTTGTGCTGTTGACCGTGGCGGAGACGGTGAAAATATTGACCCCCGGAGGAACATTCGAGAAGTACCAGCGATATTGCTGGCCCGAATAGGAAGTGAATGGCACACTGGATGATGCATAATCCGTGCTCGCAGGGAGTGTATCATTTATCCACACATGTTTTGCGTTTCCCTCGCCTGTGTTGTTGTACCAAATTGTATAGGTGACAATGCCTCCCTGGGCAACGACGGCTCTGTCACTGGACTTCGCCACGGACATTATCGGTGTGCGGCGGTCGTTCGGCGCGCCCGGCGTCGAGGCGGTCGAGGTATACCAGTCTCCGACGCCGTCCGTGTCCGTAGGCATTCCCCACGTGGCATTCTTGAACCTCGCGTGGGTAGTGCCGGAAATCGGCACGGGAAGCATGACCTCGTCCGCTGTGGCGGTGCCGGAAACCAATCTCACGGTGCTGATCTTGTTGTCGGCCAGTTGTTTGGTGAGGTCAATTATGGCATACTCGCTGCCGCTTCCGAAGGCCCCGATGGTTGAGCCGGCTGGGACTGTGTAAACTATCTTGTAGGCGCCTATCCCACCCGATTGAACCTGGATGGTCCAATAACTCATATCCAAGGCTGTTCCGGTGGGGTTGCACAGCTCTATCCACTCTGCGCTACCGAAGCCCGATATCTCGTTGATGACCACATTGTCGCCAGCGGGGGAACGCGTGCCTTTGGAGTAAGAGTCATCCGCGGCTGTGAAAGGTTGGTCCGCAGTGTCCGTGCTGCCCATCCAGTCTTCAAGGGAGACATAGGCTGTGAAGTTCTCGCCGGGCGAGATGCCGAGCGCGGACAACGGCGCTGCACCCTCCATCCTGCTCCAGTCCACCGCGGCCGACACGTTCCCAACGAAACGCCAACCTGTCGGATTGATTGTCGGGTCATCGACGTAAAGCTCACTGGCGAATATACGGTTCTGCTTCCCGGTGACCGCGATAACACATTCTACCCCATATGCCCCCTTGAGGTTGCGGCCAGTGCTTGGATTGTCATCCGAATCAATAAGCACATATGCCCTGTCGTCCCCGAGCTTCGGTTCGGAATGGGTGCCCACCGGCCCGATGTAAACAGAAATGGAAATTCCGCCGTATGGTGCGGGGAAATCGCCCGGTATCGTTGTGTTCAGCCACCAATCCGGGCCGTTTGGGAAGTCCCCAATGCCGTCAGCATCCAGGTCGGGTATATTGCCCCCTGTCATAGACTCTGAATCGGGTATGCCGTCATTGTTGAAGTCCAGAGAATAGGCATCAAGAGAATCCGGGACCGAATCCCGGTCCGAATCCCTTTCGGGCACAGGAGGAATCGATCCCGGTCTGTGGCGCAATGTGGGCAGGTCTGCACCCCCCATCATTATCCCGTTGGCAGACATGTAGAAGAAGAGAGCCTGCCCGGCGACCGTGAATTTCGTATCTGCGATATCAATGTTTCCGCTCAGGACGGAAGAGTTGCCGCCAATCAAGATGGCATCTCCCGCCGGGTCGGGGGTACCGCGGATGTTCGCCCAATCCCCGAAGGCACCGTCTATCGTCATCCGTTGTGGTGCGCCTATGTTGTGTGTCCGTGCGCCAAGGTTCCGAACATGGACAGGCTGGGATGCGCTGGCGCCGCCCAGAGAGATGCCGAGGGACTTACCATCTGCCGATTGGGCTATTCCCGCTTCAAACGTGAAAGAGGCGGCCGAGCCCGCTTCAAGTAGGAGACCGTTCCTGAGGATGAATCCGACATTTGCCCCGGAAGACACAACATCCGCCGGAACCGAGGCGCCCCCGTCCATGCGGAGCATCGGGCTCAGAAGCTCCTGGGCGTCAATTCCCCCAACTGTGAAATTCAGAGCCAGGAATTCCCCCGGGCCTCCCGAGTGTGCGCTCAGAGTCACCCCGCAGAGGATTGACCCGGCCGCGGCCGGTTCGAGGATATCCGCGCCAAGCTGCCTTGCGGTCGCGACCAGGCCCCCCCCCTCAAACATGAAATAGTCGGTGATGTCGGTATTTCCCAGATAATCCGTGGACACGACGAATACTGCCGGCGATCCTTCCGTCCGGGGCATGTCCCTGGGGATAATGAACTCCATTTCAAGTGTCGAACCCAGGCAGGCACCCCGTACCGAACCGATATTCAAAAACCCGTTCCAATCGTTCTGGTTCGCCCGATTGTCAAACCTATGCAGGTTCGAGCCTCTTATCGAACCGTTCCATCCGTATATCTCTGCCACCAAGTCCGTTCCGCGGCCCTCTATTGCATAGCCGGTTTCGGCATTCCTGTCAACATCGGCGAAGATCCATACCGAATTCACCGCATCGTCGCTCGGGGTGGCGAATGCGTCACCCTCGAATCGGACATACACATCAAGGCGTTCGCCGTCGAACTCCATTCTTGTCTCAAGCATTCTTAGCTCCGGGTATGTCGGGATATCGCGAAGGAAATTGCTGTAAGGCACGGCCTCCTCCCAGTCAGCGAAATTGCCGTCTATGCTTATCCCCCCGGCCGTATCCTCGATCATCAGATTTCCGAGCATGGAAAGCATCAGCACAAGCGTGACCAACAGTGACATTGCGGAAAGGCGGTACCGCCACATGATGCGCTCCCGGCGCCTGTGCCTCAGCCTGTGGAGCGAGCCGGAACCGTTCACCATTCCCTCCCCGTTCACGAGCCCAAGGCCGTTGACCAAGCCCCCGTTGATGAACCCGTTCACACCGCCGTTTATCAACCCGGAACTCCCGTTGATCATTCCCGCCTCCAACCCTCCAAGGCCGTTCACCAACCCGTTGGTTCTGCCTTGACCGCGGGTCAGGCCGTTCACCCTGCCTGCCAAGCCATTGATCATCCCGTTGATGCGGCCCTTTCCGTTGGTCAGGCCGTTGGTCCTGCCATTGACCATCCCTCTCTGGGTCAACAGGCCGTTCACCCTTCCGTTCACCCGGCCTTGGCCGTTCGTCATGCCTATTCCGATTTGGGACAGTCGTCTGGCTGAGACTTTCGCATCCTTGCGAAGTTCCGAATAGGTCAGACTGATGGATCTGTCGAAACACTCGACCGCTTCCGCATGCCTGCCCAGCCTCTCCAGAATTTCTCCCTTCTCCTGCCAAAGCTCCCCGTTATCGGGGTCGCTGGCAAGCTCGGCCTCTATGCCCTCAATCCTCGATTCATCGGCTCCGTCGATCTGCAGGTTTCCAATCTCATCAATCGCAGCGATGTCGGAGAGGTCCACCTGCAGTTCGGCAGCGCCCAGGCCAAGGATTTCCAGTATCAATTTTTTATATTCCAGTTCCCTCTCCGGGTCTTCCTCGGCGGCACGGTCGAGGCTCGCGACCGCCTCGTCCTCCCTCCCATCCGCCGCAAGCTTCTTTGCAGCAGCAATCCAATCATCCTCTCTTTTTTCGGAACGGCCGCCCGCGACCGGTTTCAGGGCCTCTACGGAAGCGTCCGGCGGGGCACTCGGCCCGTCAAGGCCAAGCTCGGTCTCGATATCCGCCTGGGATAATTTTGGCTGAAGTTTCCCCCGGGCCTCGGAAGGCGGAGCCAAAGCGACGCCGTCCAATTTTCTCCATCTGTCAAGGAAGTCCTTCGAAACGCCCGTGCCTGCCTTTTGGGGTTTTTCCGAGACCATCAGTTCAGCTTCGATTTCACGGATTTCGGCAGACATCTCCTTTGAGAGTTCTTCCTTGCTGATGACCGGGACGTCATCGGCTGAAGCCAGTTCCAACTCAATCTCTTCAATGTCATCAAAGACTGCACCGCATGCCGGGCACCTTGTGACCCCCGACTGTGCGAATGCGCCGCACACGGGACATAGCAAAATAGCCTCATGATGGGTGTCGGCTAAAGCCAGATCCGGTTCCTGGGTTGTGGGTTCGGCCGCTGGTTGCGGAAGCAGTGTGTCGCTCTCCGAATGCAAAAGCCCGATGAGTTCGTCAACATCCCCCTCCAGGGTAGACTCGGCTGATTCTGGCTCCTTCTGAACCGCTCCGACCTGTGCCCCCAACGCAGTCTCATCAATTCCTGCTTTCTCCTCGCCTTCGAGCACGGTCCCGCAGTTCTGGCATCTGTCCGCCGCTTCGGAAATGAATCCGCCGCAGTTCGGGCAGAGGTACAGTGTGGTCGTGTCTTTATACCAGAATCCGTCCTTGTCCTTTTCCACCGAGAAATCAAAACCGCACTCATTGCAGGTCTCCGAACCCGGGGGGGGGGTGTTTTTACACATCGGGCACTGGAATGGCTCGGCCGCGGTTTCCGCGATTTCATCTTCCTCCGCATCTTCCAGCTTGGTGCCGCATATCGAGCAGTTATCAGCAGACCTGGGAACGAAAGCTCCGCAATTCGGGCACATCAAGAGCTCGCCATTGCCTTTGTACCAGAAACCATCCGCGTCTCCCTCTCTCGAAAAGTCGAAGCCGCACCCCCCGCAGGTCTTTGCATCGGCCGGAAGGACATTCTTGCACATTGGGCAGACATTTTCTCCGGGTTCTTCCTCCTCCACCCCGGCTTCGAACGCGATGCCGCAATTGCCGCAGCTCTCCGCATCGCTCTTCAGGAACGAGCCGCAGTTGGGGCACATGAATATTCTTCCCCGCTCCTTGTACCAGAACCCATCAGAATCTTTGCCTGGCGCAGTTGGGGCGGTGGCATCGTCCTCCTCCTCTTCGAATCCCACTCCGCAATTAGGGCAGGAGTGGCTGCCATCCGCTACCAGGGACCCGCACTCCGGGCAGATGAAAAGTTTCTTATCTTCCTTGTACCAGAATTCGTCCCCCTCAGGCTTTGTCCCGCCTTCGGGGATAATCCCTTCACCCCCCAGTTCCTCAACCTCGTCGGTGAAGGCTATGCCGCACCCGTTGCAAACCGATGAGCCAGCGCTTACCAGGGACCCGCACATGGGACATATCAATATCTGGGATACCGGCTCAGCCGCTGCGGGTTTTGGTTTTGACCGCTCCATCTCGCGAGCGTAGTCGACAATGCTGGCGGCAATGTCCGCACCTATGCCATGAATTTTCAGGATATCGGCCGGTTCTGCTTTGGCAATGTCCTCCAGGGTATGATACCCTGCCGAGAAAAGCGCCTTGGCCCTGGCTCGGCCAACATTCAGGATGAGCAGTAATTCTATGAGATCTTCGTCTGTCTGATACATCGCACGCCTTTCTTAGCACGCGCAGTATATAGCGATTGTAGTGTTGAAATTTACATAATTGGTCTAAAAACAGAACTACATTTATACAATATTTTGTGTAATTCAGCAACCGAGGCAGGTCAGATACGGATTAATGCCTATTTCCATACTGAATCTGCGGGTCTGGTATCCCATTTCGACCAGAACCCTGTCCAGCCCCTTCTTGGTCACTGTCGGCGGGCTGCCGCCCTCTTTGGCCAGCCTCCTGATGATGTACTCAGTGAATTCCCTCGAGTGTCCGTAAAATTCCTCAGCCATATCAGGCAGAAGCCTTGTCGGATAATATCTCGAATTGCTGCCGTCCGCCACAGCGTTTAGGAGTCCGGCGCTTTCGAGGACCCCCAGGCCCCTGGCCACCCACTGTCGGCTCTTTCCCGCACTGCGCGCCATCTCGCTCTGTGAGAGGCCCGGGCTCGTGACGGCAAGCCTGAACAGGGAACCCAGGCGGGGGGTGTTGATTATTCCGAACATGATTGCCCGATCATGTGAAATAAGTCCCTCGGGGTAATATGCGCAGGCTCTGCCAGCATCGTGCCTGACGACATATCCAGAGACAATGAGGGTCTTGATATGCCACTCAACCGAGTTCTTGGCCAGCCCGCATCTGGCGGCAAGCTCCGATGTCCCGAGACACGGGCTGGTGGTCAGCAACGTGAAAATTTCCCGCCTTCGGGAGTTCTGGAAAATGTGCGTCCCCCGCCTCTCTCTTGCCGGCACCGCGTCATCCTTGATGGCGGTTGCCAGAGCTTTGCCGATTCCCTCACTCGTCTGACTCACCCGCGGTCAGATAAATCCGCATGGTTTAAATTCATTTGCCAAGCGAAATCGTTCAATCGTTCTGGTACTCCGCAATAATCTCCCTCATGAGCGTATCAAGCTTGATATCGGAAAAATCATCGTCCCTGAGGTCCTCCATGATCTCGACCAGGCGGAGATACACCCTGTTCGGGATGCTGCCTTTCTTCTCTTCCAGAACTTTCCTGAACTTGTCGGGGACATCCCTGGACGGCATCAGGCTGGAATTGTCCGGGTCCACGACTATGCCGAGGCCCTTCACAATTGCGTACTGGTGCTCGGTCTTGCTGTGCCGGCTGCTCCTGCACTTCAGTATCTTCAGGCGCCTCTGCAGCCCCCCTTCGGGGCTGTGTATGCTTTTCAGGTGGATGACGCAATCCGCAAGATACATCGGGATGACGGTCTCGTTGCCCGAAAGATCTCCCGCCATCCCATGTTCCTCCAGTGTGGCGAGGACTGTTCCCACCTTCCTGGTCTCTTTAAGCATGAACCCGATGAGCTCTCTCTGCTCGTATCTGTCCGAGGTGGACCACATCACCGGGGTGAGCGGGTCGATGGAGATGCGCGCATTGGCGCCCTTCCAGTCAGCCACGAATGAAGGCAATTCCTTCTTTATGAAAGCTGAGAATTCATGTCCGGAGGCGTCGATGAAGACAAGCTTCTCCTCGTCTATGTAATCGACAATCTTCTTCCACCCCATCTGGATCGCTTCCTTGATTATCTGCTCCTTGTTCTCGTCAAGGCTGACGAAAATGCCTTCCTGGCCCATCTCCAGGCCTCTGCGGATGAACTGTGTGGCAAGCGTGGTCTTGCCCGCGCCCGAGCAGCCGATGACGACTGTTGCCGAGTTCTCGTTGATGCCGCCGTCAAGCAGCGCGTTCAGGCCGTAAACCCCGCTCTTTATCTTGTTCATCCAGTTAACCTACCAGCCTCTCTCCTGAAGCCTCTGTTCTTTTGGAATGTCTTCGATGTTCACGCCGGGCATCGCGTCCCCTAGGCCCTTGGACACTTCCATGACTAGCCCCGGGTCGTCGAAATGCGCCACCGCCTCGGCAATGGCTTTCGCCCTTTCCTTTGGGTTGGTGGATTTGAATATTCCCGATCCTACGAATACTCCGTCCGAACCGGACTGCATCATCAGGACTGCATCCGCAGGCGTGGCGATGCCGCCGGCCGCGAAATTCACCACAGACAGTCTTTTCATGTCCCGTATCTCGATCAGGAGGCCTTTCACGCGCTCCTCCCAGTCTCCCATGGTCAATCCTCCGAAGACCACGCAATCCCCCCGGGTCTCCTCATCGCACCATTGTGAGCGCACAGCCTTCTCGAGCTTGCCGAAAGGGGCGGCATAAGTCTTGGCCACACCGTCCAGCTCTTCCTGGGACAAGTTCGCAAGCTTGGAAATCATCGTCTGGATCAATCTCTGGTGCCTTGTGGCCTCGATGACATTGCCTGTGCCCGCCTCGCCCTTGGTCCGTATCATGGCAGCGCCCTCGGCTATCCTGCGCACCGCCTCGCCCAGATGGGTTGCCCCGCAGACGAAAGGCACCTTGAAATCCGCCTTGTTCACATGGAAGAACGGGTCAGCCGGGGTCAGGACCTCCGACTCGTCGATCATGTCCACGCCCATGTGCTCCAGAACCCGGGCTTCCGCGAAATGTCCTATGCGGCATTTTGCCATGACCGGTATCGAAACAGAATCGAGTATCTCCTGGATCTTCAGCGGGTCTGCCATCCTGGCCACCCCGCCGTCCCTCCGGATGTCGGCAGGCACCCTTTCCAGGGCCATGACGGCTACGGCGCCTGCTTCCTCCGCGATAATCGCCTGTTCCCTGTTGGTGACGTCCATGATGACGCCGCCCTTCTGCATCTTGGCAAAGCCCCTTTTCAGGAGATCGGTGCCGAATCTGAGGTTCTCTAGGTTCAAATCCAATGGCAATGGCTCACCTTGTCTGTATTAACCGGTCTGGTTATAAAAGGTTTCGCTAAGTTTTTCTTTTTGAGAGATTTTCTCCGCTGGTTGACCGTCGCCAAAAAGAAAAATTTATTAATAGAGAAAGCTCTGGTCAACCTGCTCGAAAAATCTATGTGGTTGGCTGAGTGCCGGGGGTGATAACTCGGGCTGAAAAGAAGGTATATTTTGTTCCGAATCTCCCCTAGTTGCACGTAGTTCCAAATGTCCAGCAGGACTTTGGGTGCCAGATAAATTCGGGTGCCAAATAAACCTGCTCGAAAATCTATGTGGTTGTTTGGGTGCCCATGGCATTGTTTCCTTAGTATAACACTGGTGCGCCGATGCCGTCCGGGTCAGCTCCGCTTCTTCCTGACCAGTCGCTTCCTTCTGCGCTTCTCCGGTTTGGAATACCCCGGCCTCGTGACCTCGTAAACCGGCCCCCCAAGCATGTAGCAGAGCAGCAATGCGAACAGGATGATGAAAGACTCGACATAAGGCAGGTCCAGGTCCATCTCGAGGATGTACAGCCCCATGATGAGGATACTCACCGCAAGGATGGTGCCCACTGCCAGACCCGATTTTCCGCTTATTTTCGGATACGGGATGTCCGACACCATCACCAAGGACAGGCCGATGACCCATGCTACGACAGGATAAACCCGGTAACTGATGGAGAACGGGTTGAACTCCGGGTGGCCCCAGAGAAGGCACGGGATTATGGCCAGCATTGCAGCCGCAGGCGTTGGCAGGCCGCGGAACCCCGGAGACATATAATCCTTTCCGGCGAACCTGGCGAGCCTCAGCAACCCGAAGCCCACGAACATCACGCTGCCGATGACGCCCGCCGCGTTCGGGACCGAGGCCCAGGCGCTGCCCAGGGTTCTGTCATAGAAATTACTGTAAATCAGGATGCCCGGGGCCAGGCAGAATGACACAGCATCCGATATTGAGTCGAGGAACCTTCCGAAATCATGCTTCTTCCTGAATTTTCTGGCAGCCATGCCGTCCATGCCGTCGACTATCACGGCCATGAAAATCAGCATGGCCGCGAAAACATGTTTTCCGTCCAGGATGTAGGTTATGGCAAAAGTGCCCAGGAGACCGTTGATCAGGGTGAGCAGGTCCGCGGACGTAATCTTGCTGAGCCAACGCATCATCTCACCTCTGCGATGGTCGTGACCCCGGCTTTTGTTCTGTCACCCTTCTTCACCCTGCAGACGACCCTGTCCGCGGGCAGCCACACATTCACCCTGGAGCCGAACCTTATCATGCCTATCCTGCGGCCTTTCAGCACCAGGTTGCCCTTCCTCACATACGGGCAGACCCGCCATGCGAACACGCCAGAGATCTGTTCCACCTTAATGATTCCAATGGGCGTCATGAATACCATCATGGCCCTGGCATTCCTCTTTGAGCGCTCAAGGAACGCGGGCCACATGCCGCCGGCCTTTCTTGTCACCCTGAGGGTCTTGCCGTGGAAAGGAGCCCTGTTGACATGGACATTGTTGAGGTTCATGAACACCGAGATGACCACCCAACCCCCGCGGGTCTTGACCCAGTCGACCCTGCCATCCGCAGCCGAGACTATGCCTTTTCCAACCGGTCTCTCAGGGTCCCTGAAGAACACGAGCAGTATGCCCCAGAACATGAACAGCACGACTGCGAGGGGCCAGATTCCGAGATAAATCATAAAAGCCGCAGCTAATGGGGGAACGGTCAGTATGCCGGCGGAGCCGCGGGCGAACATGAAACTGCATTTCGCTTCTGGTATAAACGTTAATCTGTGGGGAACATGCGACGCGAAGGATGAGAGAAAAGCTCCAGTGCCAGATCTGTGTAATGGGTTTCGCCCGGCACGCAAGATGCCGAGAATGGATTTCCAACACAACTAATCTTTATTATGTTTCTCAAGGAACTTCTGTAAATCCTCCATCTTCGGCAATTCCAGCTTGTATTTCGAGACGAAAAGGGCATTGTCCATGCCAGCTAATGCATATTCTACCAAGGCATTGTTCTTGTTCGTGCATAGCAATATTCCTATGGGGGGATTGTCTCCATCGGTTTTCTCATTCTTTTGATACCAATTAACGTAAGTGTTAAGCTGGCCGATGTGTGCGTGATTGAATTCATCCGCCTTCAATTCTATCAGGATATGGCATTTCAATATCCGGTGGTAAAACACCATATCGACAAAGAAATACTCGCCGCCAATCATAATCCTCTTTTGCCTGGCCTCGAAACAGAAACCACGGCCAAGTTCCAGAAGAAATCCCTGCAACCGGTCCAGCAGGGTGTCTTCCAGTTCAGTTTCGCCCACGGCATCTTTCGGCCTGAGCCCAAGGAACTCGAACACATAGGGGTCGCGAATAGCCAGGGTCGGCATGTTTCTTGCCGCCCCGGAATTTGCAGTTTCGGACAGTTTCTCCTTGTGTATAGATAATGCGGAACGCTCATAATATAGGCTGGAAATCTGCCGCTTCAGCTCCCTTACCGACCAGTTGCCCTTGAGAACTTCCGTTTCGTAAAACCTTCTTTTGAAAGTGTCATCAATGCCCACTAGCAATTCCAGATGGCTGTAAGATAGATTCTCAACGAGCGCCGTCGAGTGTGCCAGTAATTGTGCGGACGGCGTCCGCACTTTTTGCGCGTTCACAAATTGTCTCGGAAACCAGCCCTCTAATTGTGCGGACATTGTCTGCACAATCTCTGGGTAGGTGCGGTAAAGCCCCAGATAATTGTACAACTGCCTTTTCCCGGCACCCGCAATGTTCATGGCCTCCAGCCTCCCAGATAGTTCTGTCAGGACGTTCTCCCCGTACTCGGCCCGGTCCGCGCCTTTCAGAATATATTCGGAGATGTACATCCCCATGTACAAATTCCTCAGGGTGAGGTTTATGTTCACCGCCCTGGCGGCTCTCTCGCTGAAATGGCCGTCGACCTCTTGAATTGCCCTGGCCAGGCTGTCAAGTGTCAAATCATTGCCCGCTCCCCCATCTTCACGCTTTTTGTTGCCCATGCAATCAAATCATGGGTGTGCCGCTATAAGTAGCGGTTGGCAGGGGGTGGGCGAAAGTATTGGGGCGCCGCAACCCTTATTACCTCCCGCGCCCATAATATCGCTGATGAGGGGCAGGCACCGGATCGAGTGGGCAGTGCCCATGGGAACCATCCAAAGGCGATTTTGTCATGTGGTTGTAGGTGGTGGTTTGAGCGTGCCGCCCATGCAACAGACGAGAAGCAATCGTGCATGGGCGGTCTTTATCTTTGCCATCATGGTCCTCCAAGTAACAGCCATCTCAGCAATGGCTCACAAGCAAGTCTCCCAATCTGCATCTACCCATGAAGACACTGAAATCGCTGGCTTTCCAGAAGGGTGGTCATATGACATAAGATTAACTTACGCTCAAGACTACTCAAGGTCTCCCGATATGGCTGTGGAAGGCGACCATGTTTATATTATATGGAAAGATAAACGAAGCGGAAGCTATGAAGTATATTTCAAGAAATCCGGAGACAGTGGTAGAACATGGTCTGAAGATATGAAAATCAGCGAATTCACACCCTCGCCATTCTGCGAGCCGAAGATTGCTGTGAACGGCAGCCAGCTCCATGTGGTTTGGGAAGGGTTGGACATTACAAGAGAGGTGCATTATCGTAATTCATGGGATGGGGGCGAAACATGGAACCCGGAGATAGTTTTATCAGAGAACGATGGTTTTCATAGTTACATACCAAGGATCTGTGTTGTGGATAATTACATCCATGTTGTATGGGACGATAAGAAGGATTATCCTCCCGCGCCAGGCGGAGAACCGGAAATTTATTATCGAAATTCTACAAATGGTGGAATTTCTTGGAATTCGATTCAACGCCTAACTTATTATGCTGATGCGGATGGCAGCGCAAAAATCCAGGCGAATGGCACTAAAATTCACATCACATGGGCACGGTGGCTAACAAAAAATGAGGTATTCTATATGAACAGTCCAGATGGTGGTATAACATGGAACCCAGAGCAACAATTAACTCCAAACGATGGAATAGAATCTGGCCCTTGGGACCTAGCGGTATGGTATGATAACGTTCATATCGTGTTCAGAGATGCAATAGACGGCTCAGAAGAGGTCTATTATATCAATTCCACAAATGGTGGATCCACATGGAATGCTATCCGACGGATAAGTGATCTGCCAGATGCCTCAAGAAATACTAGGATTTGTGGAAATGGCACAAATATATATATTGCATGGCAAGACCAACGGGATAACTATCCATATATTGGAGCTTCAAATATATATTATACAATCTCTAACGACAATGGAAATTATTGGAGCGAAAATATTCGGCTTACACATCAAACAGTAGGGGCATGTGGTGAACCTACAATCGCTACAGACAATAGTATTGTACATGTGGTATGGCAGGATAACCGTAGTAGTGATACTATAATTGATAGGGAAATATATTACAAACGCTACCCCGACTTCCCGGCAGATACCACACCGCCCGTTATTAATCACACACCAGTAACCAACATTCATTATTCCCAGCCAATTAACATTACCGCTGAGATTTCGGACAATGTAGCAATCTCCAGCGTCCGGCTGAACTACACCGACGTGAACGGAACGAATTATAACGTTTCCATGAACGGCTGGAACCGGAAAATGGTGATGGTTTCAGGATCGGGCTCGACGCTTTACGCCCAGAAAGGGAATTATTTGTATGAAATTCCGGCACAGGGGTTACCCGGAACCTTGAGCTATTTCATATGGGCCAATGACACGAGCGGCAATGCGAACATGACCGGTGTTTATCAGGTCCAGATACTGGCCTTGGCAGAGATTGCCCTCCGCCCCGGCTGGAACCTCATCTCCATGCCCCTCATCCTGGCCGACACCTCGGTGGAAAATGTCCTCTCCTCCATATCCGGTAAATGGGAGGTGGTGAAATGGTACGACGGCCTTACGAAGACCTGGAAGACCTACCGGGTGGGAAGTTCCATGAACACCTTCTTCCACATCGACCGCACCATGGGGTTCTGGCTGCATGCCCTGGAGTTCTGCAATCTGACCGTCTCCGGCGAGATTCCGGCATCCACCAGCATCACACTTTACGCGGGCTGGAACCTGGTAGGGTATTCCTCCATGACAGAGGAAACGGTTTCCAATGCGCTTTGGGGAACGGGCGCGGACCGGGTGGAGGTATATCAGTCGGAATCGCCATACATCCGGGAGGCGGAATCCACCTACGTCATGAAGCCGGGGGAAGGATTCTGGGTGAGGGTTTCCGTCGATTCCGTGTGGGTTGTGGATTGGTAATATTTGCAATTCTGGCACCGACCACCCTGGTCATGCCCCGCCTGAATACCCTATTTTACCAGCTGGAGGGCGGGGTGGTGGGCACGGCCAGGCGGGCCGGGCCTGTTGACCGATTCCGTTCTCATCCTTAGGAAGCCCCGTCTGTTAGGACGGGGAGGAGTTAACATCGGCATACAACCCGGCCACAGGGCTTGCGCGCCCAGCCAACCACACAGATTTTTCGAGCAGGCTCACCAGAGCTTTTTCTGTTGATGAATTTTTCTTTTTGGCAACGGTGAGCCGGCGCAGAAAATCTAACAAAAAGAAAAACTCGCGTGGGAGGTGTTTAAATCGGCACCCAAACTGGCACCGGAGCCACGGCACCGTTCAACGTCCCGAAATGCGAAGGATGAAGAAGGCACATTGTATTCATCTGAAGGGGTGAAAGCGCACTCGGTTGAAAAATGGATTTGAACCCTGCCCTAACAGGCGGAGCATGCTGCTGGGTTTACGCCCCTAGAAGAAATCGTCCAGCGTTAATTCCTTATCCGTCTTTTTGACCTTTGGCTCTTCCTTCTTTCTGGCCTTGGGCGCGTCCTTCGCGTCGAAGCTGAACAGGGATTTCTGCTGTGTGCCTGTGAGCAGTTCCTGGGTGTCCCAGCCGAATGTGTCCGTGACCCTGGCCAAAGTCATCGCCACCCTCCGGGCATAGTACTCGTAGTCAGGAGTTTTCTCAAATTTCCTGCCGCTGACATACGGTTCCACTTCAATCGGTGTCTTCCTGCCGTTGGTGACTATCCAGCTGACCTTCATACCGGGAACGAACTCGTACCCCATGTCCATGAGCTTCTTGGCTGTCTGGACGGTGGATTGGTTGTCCGGGTCCTTGTAGCTGTTGAAGGTCTTGCACGACCTGGATATGACCAGTCCGCCTGTCTCGACATTGCCTTTGGCGATGGATGTGACAGTCTCCCTGGCCAATGATATCGCGCCTTCGGTGTCATGGTCCAGTATCCTCTCGAACACCTTCATCAGCGAGTCGCTCTGTACATCGAATGCGTCAGTCCGGCGGGTCTCGTAGCCCCTGACTATCATGTACTCTTCGGGCCACAGTACATTGCCGACGTACCGCTTCTTCGCGCCGTGGCTGAACAGCGGATTGATGACCTTCTCGAATTCCAGGGTGGCTCCTTCCTTCGAGTATCGCTTGGCTATGGTCTTTCCCAGTTCAAGCGCTTCCTCCAGCGTGGTTCCGGGCGACTGGAAGAACACCGAATCCGTGTCCCCGTATATCACCCTCACGCCCTCCGATTCGAGCTGGCTGATTATGCTCTTCGTGTTCTCCCGTGCAAAGGCGGTGATGCTGGCACCGATCTTGGGATTCGTGAACCTGTAGAACGAGGAGGCGAAAACCCCGTAGACCGCGTTCATCAGGACCTTGATGGCTTCCTGAAGCCCGTTGTAATATCTCTTCTCCTCGGGTGACTTGGCTGCCTTCATTTTTGCCTTTGTCTCGTCCCTGTCCTTCATGAGCCGCTCCAGCACGCGCGGCAGCAGGCCCACGCGGGTTTTCTTGTCGAGATACCTGACTCCGGGCTCGGGGCTGATGATGGTGCCGTCCTTGCTGAGCGTGGTGAAACAAATGTTCTTGGCGATGATGAGGCTTGGGTACATGCTCTTGAAGTCCAGCACGCCCACCCAGTCGTACAACCCCGGGTCGATGGTGTGGACATATCCCCCCTCGATCTGCCCCTCCTTCTCATGGTGGCCGGTCAGCGGCACAGCGATGCCGTTCCTGTCCGCCTCCCTGATGAGCACAGAATCTATCAGGGTGGACGTGCGTCCATTCAACACATCGTCCAGCGGCAATTTTGACACTGTCGCCAGGTCCATGTTCTTTTCGAGAACCGCGATGCTCTGGAGTATCTTGAGGGCCAGGTCGGCGTCCTTCACGCAGTACCGAACGACCTTGTCCCTGTCTGCCGCCCACTCCTGGTCGATCATGGTCGGGTTCACGTCGTCCTTCTGCTCGCCGAGGACCAGCTTGGCAACGGCGTTGAGGTTCTCCTGCTTCGGGTGCAGTTCCTTCTTGGCATTCCACCATGCATCGGCCACTATGCGGCCGTGCGCCCTCCAGAACCGCTCGCTCACCTCCCTGAGCTCGGTGCCGTCCCGTCCCATTCCGAGGTCGGTTATCCTGTGATGCTGGGCCCGCTCCAGGATCAACGGGATGTCGTATCCGTCGATGTTGTACCCGGTTATCACGTCCGGGTCGTGCTTCCTGATGAGCCCGACAAAGTCCCGGATCATGGCCCGCTCCTCCCCGACCAGGCTCTCGAAGACTGTGTCCCCTCTTCCGTCCGAGATGGCGCAGCATATCGTGAGGATCTCGTTGGTCTTGATGCTGTTCTCCAGGTCGAAGCTGAGTATCTTGAGTGCCGGCTTGAAAGGGTCTATGTTCTTGAACCCTGTCGCATCGACGACCAGGTCTGTCGTGTACTTGCCTTTTTCCTGCTTGGTGCCAGTCACTTTGACGCAGCCGCCCAGGTCCAGGTCGTACATGAACCTGTGATGGAAGGGGATGTCCGCGGCCAATACCCGGCACTGGCTGCCATACGCCTTCCTGTAGTCCGGGACCAGCCAGGGGTATTTTATCGTGACCTTCTTGCATCGCCTTTGCTGGCCGTCATGAAGGAGCTCGGCATCCTCCACGGATATCACGTTGTCGCTTGCCTTGAGCTCGGCGACGATGCCGGACGGCGGCGTGACCAGGTAGAAATAGGGCTTGAACCCTCTGTAGCGCACCGTGATGGACTGGTCTTTATCGGTTCGTCCGAACAGTTCCACGACAACCTCATCCTCCCTTGAATAGGAGGCTGTGAGAAGCCGAACATTCCACGAGGCCATGTCACCGCCTCGCGATGATGGTAATCACATCATTCTTTTTCAGCAAGTAATCGTGTCCCACGACCCGCTTTGTCCGGGCATCAATCGCCCTTATGAAATTATTGCCAAGGTCGGTATGCACCCTGTAAGCCAGCTCCCGGGCGTTGGACCCCTGCGGCATCAGGTGGACGTCGGGGAGGACCAGCCCCTCCTTGTTGGTGAGCTTGTTCTCGTCCTCGACAGGATACACCGGGATGAGGCTGAGCAGCTCGAAGATTGCTGTCTCGAGGCATCTTCCGACGCCTGTCCCCCCGAATTTTTCCATGTACGCCGCTATCTTGCCAAGCGCCTTCTTTTGAGGCTCGGTGAGTTTTCCTGGCTCTTTCAAAGCGAATCCCGCGGCGCCGGGTACGTACTCGAGCAATCCGGCCTTGGCCGCTTTTCTCAGGGCAAGCTCATATTCAGCCGACACCGGTATCACGGTTGCGCCTTCGATTCTCTTGAGCGCTTCGATATTCCCTTCGGGTGCTTGGTCGCACTTGTTCGCGGCTATTATCATCGGCTTGCCGGCCCTCCGAATCTCGGAGCACAGCCCGAGCACCTCCTCATCCGTCCATTTGTGCGGCTGCTCCTCCAGTGTCGCCTTCCTCAGGGCATGGGATATCTGGGCCTCGCTGATGGCCAGCCCAGTGAACCGTTCGTGCAGGGATTTCTCTATATTCTTACCTTCCAGGGAGCATTGGCGGGATATCTTTTTCCAGTCCTTCTGGAGTATCGAGAAGAACCAGTAATCAATCTCCCTCTCGAGGAACTTCACATCCTCCAACGGGTCGTGGGAACCGATGTCGCACGGCGTCCCGTCAGCCGCGGTCGAGCCGCTGGCATCCACAACATGGATGAGCGCGCTGGCCTGTCGCAGATCGTCGAGGAATTTATTTCCGAGGCCTTTGCCCTGCCACGCGTCTGGCACCAGCCCGGCGACGTCGATGAGTTCCACGGGGATCAGCCTGGTCCCGGACTCGCAGGGGGCGTTGTTCGGGTTGCACTGCACCTTGAACTCGACATGCGGACATATTCCCCTGACATAGCCGACGCCGACGTTCGGTTTCACTGTCGTGAAAGGGTAATTTGCAATCTCAGCCGGCGCAAGTGTGGCCGAGCAGAAGAAAGTGGACTTTCCCACATTCGGTTTTCCTACGATGCCTATGTCCGTGCCTGCGCCTCCCGGCCCAGATATGCCTTCGTGTAATAAAAGTTAATTGATGCGCCCGGACTGCCTGGTCCAGTACCTCAGAGCCAGCGTCACCGCGATCGCACCGAGCGGTATCATGAACGCCACCGACGATGCGAGCGGGTCGGGGAACAGGAGCCAGTTGATGTCCCGATTCGTGAAATAGGGCCAGAATATCGGATTGTAGGCATGGGTGAACATGTCTATTGTTATGTGGCTCAGGGTGCCGACCAGCGCCGAAACCAGAGCCCACCCGAGATGATTGGGTGCGCGGGTGACGTCCACGCCCGCAAAGATATGCCATCTCTCCCGCGAATGCACCTTCACCCATCTGCCGACCGGGGGGACAACGAAGAACACGAAAAACATCACAACAAGGATGTCGAATGTAAGAGCCCCGAGGACGGAATGCATGAGCCCCCTGGCCCTCTCCCCCTCCGAAGTGACCAGCATCATCGGGAGAACCTCGATGTCGGGCACCATCGCGCCGAAGCTGAGTGACATGAAATGCAGTTTCCGGCGATTGAGCAGCCAGGCTGGCCAGGCAAAGCCCAGGTGAAACGGGGAGACAGGCATTGGCAGAGAATCCCGGAATTGCCAAATAAACCTTTCCATGGAAACCGTGAAAATGTTTTATAATGTATCGACCCATCAAGGTCGGCGGTGGAACATGGTCAACCTGCCTAGCGGAAGGATACTGAACACGGTTTTCGGCGGAAGGGACGCACTCGAGAAGGCACTGCACGCACTCGGCGAAGGAAAACTTGACGGGCTTCTCAAAACCAGCTATACCAGGGAAGGCGCCGCCTCGGTCGGCCACGTTGTCACACGCAAAGGCGCACCGTTTCTGGCAGTTCATGAAAGCGCAGACATCAAATTCGGCGAGACCGCACTGTACGAGATTGCCAGGGACTCGGTCAGCGAGGACTGCATAATCGAAGTAAGGTCATATTCTTACAAATCCTCATCGATATCCGTGAACCATGTGGCAGAGCCATATCCAGCCGGCGTCCTTGGGGATGTGGACATAGCGTCCATCATCCGGCAGGTCATGGACGAGGAGAAAGCCAGGATCGAGAGGTCCAGGCAGGAGGCCAGCGAGCGACGTATGAGGTCCCAGGTACTCAGGAAAGCGGATGACGACCTGGACGCCCGGTCTGCCGAGCTAGAGCAGGCAAGGCAGGAAGCCTCAACCAGAACACAGGACATAGAGCGAATGAGGTCGGAGCTGGATGCCGTCAGGAGCGGCAGCGTCGCCCTTCTCAAGCAGCTTACCGCAGACAAGAAAGGTCTCACTCAGGAGGATGTGGTCGCCCTTGCGGACCGCAAGGTCGTGGAAATGAAACTCCAGGCCAGGCAGGAAGAGCTGGAGAACCGAGCCCGCATACTAGAAGAGAAGGAGCGCAGCCTCAGGAAGAAAGAAGTGGTGCTGGCCAAGGAAGAGGAAGTGATGCGCGCCAGGGAGGCGGAGATGGGCCAGAAGGATAAACTGCTGGCCAGGGAGAGGGCCGAGCTTGAGTCAATATGGGCCGACATCTCGGAAGAGACAAAGCGCCAGAACATTGCCCGGGCAGACCTGGAGACGAAGCTTGAGGATTATGTGAGGAAGGAATCATTGCTTTTGAAAACCGAGGACCGGTTCCAGAAAGCTGAGAAGGACCTCGAACAGAGGGAAACGGCCGTGGCCCAGGCAGCCAGGGAGGTCGAAGGCTCGAAAGGCTATCTTGCCAGACGCGAGAAGGAGCTCGAGGAGCTTGAAACCAAACTGAACTCCGAGATGAGGAGCGCCGGATTCGAGAAGAAACGGCTTGAGAACATGTCAAAGGATCTTGACGTCCAGACCCTCAAACTCAGCGACCGCGAGAAGGAACTGGCCAGACTCAACGAGAAAATTGAATCCGACGGAGCCAAACTTGCAGAGCAACGCGAGTCCCTTGCAGACGGGCTCAGGAAAATGAAGGAGGACCGGTCCGAGTTCGAGTCCCAGAAGAAAGAGATGGAGAAAATGAATCTCCAGCTCAGCGCCATTGAGAATGCGATGAAGGACGAGAAGAAAGCGCTGAGGAACATGTCCAGGGAGCTCGAGAAGAAGGAAAGGGAGATTGCCGCCGACGAGGACCGGCTGAAAGCCGACATGGACAAGCTCTCCGCGATGGAAAAGGAACTGAAAGGCGCAAACACAGAGATGGCCAGGGAGAAGCGCCTGCTCGAAAGGGAGAGGGAAAAATCCGAGGAGCGCCTCAAAGAGATGGAATCCGTGACCGCGGAGGTCGAGAAGAAGCTGGAAGCCATAAACCTGAGGTCAAAGGAACTCGACGGCAGGGAGGGCGACCTCGATGCAAAGAAGGCCGAGCTCGACTCGACCGGCAAGGAGCAGGCCAAAGACAGGCAGCGGCTCGAGAAAGAGAAAGCCAACATCGAGAAGGAATCGGAGGCGCAGCGCGCCAAGCTCCAGAAGGAGCAGGACAAGCTGGACGCCCGCGAATCCGAGCTAAAGGACCACAGGACCGAGCTGGACAGGCACCGTTCGTCTCTGGAAACCTTCAAGGCAGAACTCGACAAGCGCCAGAAGGAGCTCGACGAGCGGGACGACGAGATCACAGACAGGCAAACCGCCCTGGATGTGTCCGTCAAGGAACATGAGAATCAGAAAAAAGCATTCGAGAAAGATTCTGCCAAGCGGGAGAAGGACATCGAGAAGAAGGAACAGGCCATTCACACAAACGCCGAGAAGGTGGCAGAGCAGCGCAACGCGCTCCGGGAGCATGAGAAACAGGTGCACCAGGAGCTGGAAACCGTGAAGTCGGAGATGGCCAAGGTCATGAAGGCCCGCGAGGACCTCGAGAAGGAGGACAAGAACCTCAGGGACCACGAGAAGATGCTGCTTTCCAAGGACGAGAAGCTCAAGGCCCAGGAGTGGAAGCTTGAGAAGAAGGCCGAGGAGATGCGCGAAGAGATAGTCGCCGAGTTCCAGACCAGAATCGCCGAGCTGGACGAGCGCGAAGCCGCCCTCAACGACAAGGAAGAGAAGTGGAGAAAACGCCAGGATGAAGTTTCAAGATTGAAGGATCGGCTAAAAGATTTATGAGATTCACACGGGCATCGACCAACCATCCCTTCATTCAGTTCCAGCCAACCCCATCATGCCTCGCCCGGATGTTTTCTAATATTATCTAGAGGGCGGGGTTGTGCGAGCATCGTAGCTAGGGATCAATTCTATTCATCGATGCGAGTGAGACGAATGGCTTGCCATTCGTTGTGACCCGGTTGGGCGAACCGGGTTGGTGACGATTAAGTTCATCCTTAGGAAGCCTCGCCTGTGAGGGCGGGGAGGTATTGACATCGGCACTCATCCCGGTTATCGGACCCGGCATCGGCCAGATGCCCGTGTTTCCACAAAAGCTAGAGAGAATCGCCGTTGGTGTCTGTCCGTGGGCGATTCAATCTGGCCCAAGCTCAAATAATGTGATCTCGTTGCTCGACCCGAACCTCATCGGGGGCCCCCAGGTCGCGGTGCCGGGCGCCACATACAGGGTGATACTGTTCTCGGTGTAGAACCCCCTGAAGTACTTGACGGCAAACCTGCCGAGCCAGTTTATCGGGAAGACCTGGCCCGCATGGTAGTGGCCAGAAAGGATGATGCTGCCGGCGGGCAGGTCGAGGAACTGGGGGACATGAGCCATGGCTATGGTCGGCTTCTCGAATTTCCTGTCAATCTTCCTGGCGCCGCTTATCCCCTGGTCCTGGGAGAAGTCCAGGCCGAACAGCGAGTACCCGTCGAATCCCACCTCCTCGTCCCGGAGGATGACGACGTTCTCGGGAAGGGCGGCGCGTATCTCGTCCACCCCTTCATAGTACTCGTGGTTGCCCGGCACCATGTAAGTGGGGGATTCCAGCCGGGCGAAATTCTCCAGCCGGCTGTTCCCGGGCGCGACCGCACCCGACACGATGTCGCCTGTTATCAGCACGAGGTCCGGCTTCAGGCAGTTGACGATGGCCACGACCCTTGCGAGATACCTTCTTCCATGGGCGGCGCCGATATGGACATCGGTCAGGTGGACCACGCGGAGCTTGCGGGCGAAAGGCAGCTTGAGCTTCCTTATGACCAGCAGCTGCGCATTGACAAGCGAAACCGCCGCGATAACCAGAACGAAAATCAGAATCACCTGACCCGCCAGGAGCGTGGGGACATCCACAATGAGCTGAACTATCTCATAACAGAAGAGGGCTGGCAGCGCGATTAACTCGATGCCGTATATCGAGGTCACCACCACGAACAGGCTCTTCGTCCCTTTCACGGTGGAAGTGCGGACGAAGAACCCCACCCCGAGAAGCACAGCCATGGCAAATGCAAAACCGAGCTGGGCAAACCGATTTTCCAGGCCCAGAAGCCCGGACATCCTGCCGAAAACGTAGAAATTGATGATGGTGACGATGACGAAAGCCAATGCGAATGCCGAGGCAAGGCGCCATCTGGAACTGTTCATGGCGTGGTCATGGCAGGCAATCTATAAAAACAGTTTGGGAATCGAATCTGCGAAGGTCATTTAAAGGCAACCCACATATACCCCAGAGGATATCTGAACCAGGGCTCAGCCCGCACAAGGTGTTTCGGCAATGAATCGTAAATTCGTTTCGGCATTATTGTTTCTGTCCTTCATATTCGGACTCATCGCGCCGGCAATCCCCCCTTCCCCCGGGGAATTCCGGATGCCTATCATCGAACCGTCAGCCGATGGCAGCGCCATCCCTCAACGCGCCTCGGAACTGCTGGGCGGCATGTTCACGGAGAACATGGGCCAGGTTGAGAACGAAGAGATACTTTTCTATGCCGCCTCCGGCACTGTCGCTTTCACCCGGGACTCCGTGCTCATTTACACCCCGATTCAAAGCCCTCCATTGCCGAAAATGGCCGTAGATTCCCCCGCTGGCCGGAGTCTGCCCGAGCCGGGCCGTGGAAACAACATCGTCCGTTTTTCTTTTCCCGGGTCGAATTCCGTGATCCCCTCGGGCTGCGATGCCGCCGCCTCCAAATCCAATTACCTGAAGGGCAGCGACCCCGGAGGATGGCACACCGGTGTGAATAATTATTATTCAATACTATATGAGAATCTGTGGGACGGCATTGACCTGATTTACCGCATCGAAGGGAGAGCCCTCAAGTACGACATCATGGTCCATCCGCATGCGGACCATTCCCAAATTGCCCTGAAGGTTGGGGGCCAGGCGGTCTTGGCCCTCTCGGGGGCGGGTGTAGACATACGGCTTGGAGACGGCACGGCATTCGCAGATTCGGGATTGGATGTGTTCTACGCTGGAAGTGAAAACCAAAAACTGGATGCGTCCTTCATAATGCTGGGAAACGACACATATTCATTCAGCCTGCGCGGCAGGGACCCGGACCGGACCGTGGTGATAGACCCACTCATCTACTCGACATACCTCGGCGGCTCGGGCCAGGATTGCGCGATGGACATTGCGGTCGGGACTGACGGCTGCGCCTATGTCACAGGCTACACGGAATCCCCCAATTTCCCGCTGACATTCGGGGCATATGACCAATATTTCGACAATTATTCCTATGACCTGTTCGTGGCCAAGATGGGGCTGAACGGCGACACCTTCGTGTATTCGACCTACCTCGGCGGAATGGCTGGGGATTTCGGCCAGGCAATCTCGGTTGACAGTGCGGGTCACGCATATGTTACGGGTTACACGATGTCATCCGATTTTCCGACGACCGAGGGGGCGTTCGACAGGACCTACAACGGCGACACCTACGACGCCTTCGTCAGCAAACTCGGGCCCATGGGGAATTCATTGGTGTATTCGACCTACCTCGGCGGAGCAAAGGTCGATTGCGGCAATGCCATCGCGGTCGACTCAGGCGGCTTCGCGTATGTCGCCGGGGAAACCCACCCTACGACCATGCCCACCGGGGACATTACATTCTCGTTTCCGACGTCAGAAGGGTCATTTCGCTGGTTTGGGGGGCTCGCAGACATCTTCGTGGCGAAGGTCAGCCAAACTGGCAGTTTCCTCGTATATTCGACCGCTTTCGGCACCGATGATTATGATTATGCCAACAGCATCGCAGTGGACGCCAGCGGCTATGCTTACATTACCGGCCAGACCCGGTCGTCCGCCTTTCCCGTGTCCACCACGGCACTCGACCGCTCGTTCAATGGCGGCTACGACGCTTTCGTGCTGAAGCTTACACAATCAGGCACATCCATGTCGTTCTCCACATATCTGGGGGGGGTCGGCAGTGAGTTCAGCACGGAACTCGCGATTGGCATATGGGGTCATATTTATATTACTGGCTACACATCATCGGAAGATTTTCCGACCACCTCCGCGGCTTACGACGGTACTTTCAATGGCGATTTCGACGTCTTCGTCTCAATGATGAGCAAGCACGGTGATATGCTGGTTTATTCCACATACGTTGGCGGGGCGAACGGCGATTATGGCACGGGCATCGCACTGGACAGCTCCGGTTCGGCATGTGTCGCCGGGTACACTTCATCGCCCGACTTTCCAGCCACGCCGCACGCATTCGACGGCACATATAACGGAGGCGTCGATGGCTTCATGAGCAAGCTTTCCGTCTCCGGCAACATCATGCAGCAGTCAACCTTCCTGGGCGGCGCCGGGCAGGATTGCTGCCGCGGCATAGCGATCACCCAAACAGGCTTCGCATACCTTGCCGGAGACACCGCATCGTCCGATTTTCCCACAGCCTCCGGCTCCATGGACATGTCACCAAACGGCAAGAGCGACGCTTTTGTCACTAAACTCGACATCGCGCCCCCGTCGCCAGATGCGGGGCAGGACCAGAAGATCATGGAAGGCCAAACCGTTGCGTTCGATGCGTCCGGCAGCACGGACAACCACGGAATATCGAACTATACCTGGTCCTTCGGCTGCGCATCGGCGAACATCACGCTGTTCGGCCCGCGGCCGTCATACCTTTTCTCCGTTCCGGGAATTTACAATGTTTTGCTGAACGTGTCCGACGCATCGCACAATTGGGCGACTGCGACCACCAGCATCACGGTTGTGGACATTACCCGCCCGATAGCCAGGGCAGGCCCGGATCAGACCGAGAACGAGGATACCCCGGTATTCTTCAACGGTTCAGCCAGCACCGACAATGTGGGCATAGTCAATTACACATGGAGCTTCAAATCGGGAGCCGGTCTTGTGCGATTGTTCGGGACCCATCCTGTCTATACCTTCGCGTCGCCGGGAACCTACACGGTGACGCTCGTTGTGCTTGATGCCGCCGGTAACGAAGGAACCGACACCCTTCAGGCCGAGATAACCGACATAACCGGGCCCGACGCGGACGCCGGCCCAGACATCCGTATCTACAACGGCTCTATCTTCACATTCGACGGCTCAGCCAGCACGGACAATGTCCTCGTGACGAATTACACCTGGCGTTTCTCGGACGGGGTGGCAGAACGCATCGCGTATGGCCAGACCATCTCTCATTTATTCGCTCTGCCGGGGGTCTACCCTGTCACTCTGGAGGTTGCCGACGCTGTCGGCCTGCATGACACCGACGGGATGGTGCTCACAGTCCTGGAGACGGTCAGGCCGACCGTGGTCGCCGGTGCCGACATTCAGGTCAGCGAATCTGAGCCCGCTGTGTTCGATGGGTCTGCCTGCACTGACAATGTCGGGGTTGCCAAATGGGTGTGGTCGTTCAATGACGGCCTCAACGATGTCACACTGTTCGGCGAGCATCCAACTTGGATATTCATGACGCCGGGCGTATTCCCTGTCATGCTCAACGCATCGGATGCCGCGGGTAACTGGGACACAGACTCGCTCGATGTGGAGGTTCTGGACAAACTGCCGCCCATGCCGATTCCGGGCCGCAACATTGCCGTCGAAACCGGGACCAATGTGACCTTCGACGGGTCTGCAAGCTATGACAGTTCGGGCATAACCGGCCATGCCTGGACCTTCATCTACAATGGTACCCCGGTAACGCTCGAAGGTCCTGTCCGGCATTTTGAATTCTGGACCGCCGGAACCTACGCGGTCACGCTCACTGTGTGGGATGCAGCCGGCAAACAGGCGTCCTCGAACATCACGGTCACGGTTTATGACAGCCAGCCACAATCCGAAACAGTCATTCGGGAACCGTTCGGATGGGCGCTGGTGCTCGTCTCCGCGGTGCTGTTCCTCGGGGCGGCATTCATTATCCATCGGAGGAAGAAGGGGGCGCCCGGACCATGAGATTCGCTGCCTCGGCGCTCCTGGTGTCATTGATCATCGCGGGTCTGGTGGCTCCATGCGTTCAGAACGGGGAGTTGCAGAGTCCAGTCACTTTCGATTTGAATGACGGCACCATCCCCGAAATAACCACCCGGGCGGAGGAAACGATTGGCGGGGTGTTCGTCGAGAATATCGGCCAGCTGGACAACGAAGCCATCAGGTTTTACACGGCCTCCGGCAGCATGGCATTCACGGACCGCGCAATCCTTTTCAGGATGACCGAAGACGGCGCTCAGGGCGCACGGAGCTCGACAATTGCGATTGGGTTCTCCGGGGCGGATCAAATAATGCCCAAGGGCACAGGGCAAGCGCCTTGGAAATTGAATTACCTCCGGGGAAATGATTCTGCAAAATGGCAATCTGGCGTGAGGAGTTACCTTGGGGTCGTGTATGAGAATCTCTGGAACGGGGTAGATCTCGCCTGCGGTATGGAAAACGAATCGCTGAAGTACGACCTTATATTGAAGCCGTACGCCGACCTCTCTCAGATACGTTTCGAGGTAGAGGGGTATGAATCCGTTTCCTTGGATGCGGGCGGCAACCTGTGCATCTCCACCGGTCTTGGGCCCGACTGCATGTTGATTGATTCGGCGCCCGTCGCCAACTATGCAGACGGAGCCAGAGAGATTCTGGGTGCTAAGTTCATCCTGGCCGGGAACACGTTCTCATTCGACATCGCGGGAAGGGACCCTGCCCGAACGGTGATAATCGACCCCATGGTGTATTCCACATATCTGGGCGGCGCAGGCATCGATTCGGGCACTGCCATTGCCATCGACGCCGGAGGCGCAGCCTACGTCGCCGGATACACTGACTCCCAGGAATTCTCCACAACGCCGGGGATACAGGAATCGGGCCAGAGGCCCACCCGCGACATCTTTGTATCGAAGCTTGACCGAACCGGCCAGACCCTGCTGTTCACCACTTTCTTGGGCGGTGAGGATTACGATATCGTCAATGCCGTTGCGGTCGACGATGACGGGTGTGCCTATGTCGCGGGCATGACTCGCTCCGCCGACTTTCCGACGACATCCAGGGCGGTTGACACATCGTACGGCGGGACCGGCGACGGGTTCGCCATGAAGCTGGCCGCTGACGGCGGTTCCCTGATTTACTCGACATTCCTGGGCGGAAGCCACGACGAGGAATGCAGCGGGATTGCGGTCGCCCATGACGGCCAGGCCTATGTCACAGGACATACATGGTCAGTTGATTTTCCAGTCACACCGGGCTCGTTCAGCCGCCAACACAACGGTGATTCCGACGCCTTCGCCGCCAAGATAAACCTATACGGAGACATACTGGTTTATTCGACCTTCCTGGGCGGGACAGGCTCAGATTTCGGAACCGCCATAGGGATAATGGACGGTTATGCCTTCGTCGCCGGGTTCACGCGTTCGCCTGACTTCCCGACGACCCCCGGCTCGCTGAACACGACAGCAAAAGGTGAGAATGCCTTCGTCACAAAAATTGGCAGGCAGGGCAACATTCTGGCATACTCCTCCACGCTCGGCGGCGACGGGGATGACACAGTTACCAGCATCTCGGTCGACGATGCCGGTTCGGCTTACATTGCCGGAGGGACCGGGTCCAAAAACTTCCCTGCGACCTCCGGCTCATCAGATGCCACCTACAACGGCGGCAGGGACATCTTCGCAGCCAAGCTGGACCCCGCAGGGGATTCTCTCGGCTACGCAACCTATCTGGGGGGCGGGCTCGACGATATCGCGGGAAGCCTGGCTGTCGATTCAGACGGCTGCGCCCACCTGACCGGCAGCACGGATTCCACCAATTTTCCAACCACAGCGAACGCCATATCTCTGTTCAAAACAGGCGGCTCCGACGCATTCGTCTTGAAGCTTGCCGGCTCCGGAAGTAAACTTGAATACTCGACATACCTGGGCGGCTCCTCGGACGATGGGGGGCTGGGCATATCACTGTCTGCGGACGATTGTGTCCATGTCGCCGGTTGCACCTGGTCCCAGGATATTCCAACAACGCCGGCTGTGCCCGGCAAAGTCAGCGGCGGGCAACAGGACATATTCGTGGCAAAGCTGGACATAATCCCCCCCGTCGCCATTGCCGGACCGGACCGGGCTGTCAACGAGAGCTCGGACGTGACATTCGACGCCAGCTTCAGCCATGACAATGTTGGGATAGAGAATTACACATGGACCTTCTTCGACGGAGCCGCCTACCACAATCTCACAGGCGCCTCCATGACGCATTTCTTCGGCATCCCGGGTGTGTACTGGGTGGCCCTCATCGTTACAGATGCGGTTGGGAACAGGGCTGTCGACCTGATGGACCTGACCATCCTGGTGAATCCCATTCCCGTCGCTGAAGCCGGGCCCGACCGCCAAGCCAACCTGAGCGAGCCCCTCCGGTTCGACGGCACCGCAAGCCGTGACAATGTGGGGATCACCGAGTATTACTGGACCTTCAGCGATGGCGTGAACGGCAACATCATAGTATCCGACCCGGCGCCGGTCTGGACATTCACGCGCCCCGGGACTTACGAGGTGCTGCTGACAGTTCATGATTCGGACTCCAACCAGGACACGGACACTCTCTCCGTGACAGTGTCCGATAACCAAAGCCCGTGCGCATTGCCAAGTTCCTGCACAGCCGTCTCCTACGGCGGCCTGGCGGCATTTAACGGGACCGCCTCGACCGACGATGTGGGCATTGTCAATTACACATGGAACTTCACCCATAACGGCACAGCAACGGCCCTGTACGGCCCCGTGCCCGCCTTCCGGTTCTGGTCCCCCGGGATCACAATCGTGACCCTGACTGTCGCGGACGCAGCCGGGAACGAAGACTCGAACCTTCTGGCAGTAACGGTATCCCAACCGGAGATCCATAAGGAGGTGGGGCCGGTCACAATGACCGGCATCATCATTTTCATTCTCGCTCTGCTGACATTTTCGGCGGCACTGGTCAGGAGCAAAAGGAAGGCGCATGCCGAAGATTCTGTCAGGGAAGAACCTCGCGAGAAGGAGGAATCCTGATGGCTGCGCCCCGCAGAATATCACTGGCCCGCACAGTCAAAATCGCCTTATGTTCCCTGGTTGTAGCCGCCCTGCTCCTCTCCGGGATGCAGTTTTGCCTCAATGAAGCGCAGGCGGTGACACCAGACCAGCAGATAATCCTGAGATGCGCCGTAAAGGCCCTGGCCCAAACGAATCCGCTAAATGCAGACGAAGACGACTGGCAGATATTGAATCTGATTTACGAGGGTGCGACGAAAACCCATCCTGGGACAGGCGAACGCGTCCCTTACATAGCCGTCGGCACGGCCAACGGGTCGCACAAGACCCACTCGCTGAACTGGGGCGATTGCTCGGTGGGCAATTTCGGCTACTCCCCGAAGGAAATTTGGGAAGACCCAGGCAAACCCGAGATCACGGTTTTCTATGATTTCGAGGACGTGTATTGGCATGACGGTGTCAGAATGGGCATCCGCGACATAATGTTCTCATTCCACGTCCAGGCCGGCGCCCAGGTACCGTGGCTCGGCCACCCGCTCGCGGACAAGGCCGGCGGAACTTACAGCAACTACACATACACAAATTGGCTCCATATCTACAAGGTATATGAGAGCCAGGACGGCACCAGAGCCGCCCTTAAGTTCGTGCTTCAGAAACCCCTGTTCGGCGTGTTCGACACCTATTTTTCTTCCTACATAATGCCATACCATATTTGGGGCGGGGAGGCGTCCAACCAGACAATGAACAACACGAAGATATGGTGCGATGCCGGGTACAACCGCTCGGACGAGTTCTCATGGAAATCCTATTTCGCGGCAAAGTGGTCCAACCCATGGCCCATAGGAAGCGGGCCGTTCTCCTGGGGCGGGCTGAGCGGCAACAGGATAACCCTCAATGCCTGGTGGAACCATTTCTACAAGCCGGGGTTCAAGTATTACTCTTACGACCCGGCACTGGCGGTTCAACCGCAGATAGGCATTCTTTCGCTGAGGTTTTATTCATCCGAGGAGCAGGCGATCATGGATTTGGAGGCTGACAGGCTGGATTACATCGCATGGGCGCTCTCGCCGTCCGACGTCGGCCGTTTCGTCAATCATCCCGACATCGTCTACACCTCGCTGCAATCCACTTCCATGGTCTACATGGGATTCAACATGAGGAGGAGATCCTTCGGATATGACCGCACCTATGATGGCGCGGGGTACACCGACACCGACTACGGGAAGCCCCTCAGGAAGGCGATAGCCCACTGCATCGACGTCGGCACGATCAACGCCATGGCGAATTCGATGACACCCCGCCCTGACCTGCTGGACGTATTCCGGGAATGGAAGAACTCCTCGGCGCCGTCCTACCCATTCGACCCTGCCGAGGCCATTAGCATCCTTCTGAAGGCCGGGTACATCCTCAACGACCCAGCCCAGCCTCCGGGGGTTGGAAACTGGTGGTCCAACCCTGACGGCGGCCCGATAGGCAGCTCTCCCGGCGGAAAGATCGAGATACTGACAACCGAGCCTGACTACGATCCGACGAGATACAACATCGCCACGGCTCTCGTGAGCAGGTTGCGCGCGACAGGGATAAACGCCGAGCTAGCGCCCCGCGAGATTGGGCTGCTGCAGACCCTGCTGGACAACCGGGAGTTCGATGTCTGCATCGCCAGGCAGGAAATCATCCCGCAGCAGAGGTCCAGGCCGGAAATCTACTATTACGGCAACTTCCACTCGGCCACCCGGCAGCAGGGCCCCAATTACTATGGTTACAAGAATTCATCATTCGACGCGAACGTCCTTCTGGCTATGAGCCGGGCCGGCGCCGAGGCCGAGCGCAAGTATGTCCAGGACTCAGAGTCCTCCATTGCATACGATGTGCCCATCGCCGCGCTTTACTGCGAGATCAACGTCGAGGTTCACAGGGCATCCAATTTCGAAGGCCTGGTGGACGACGGCTCGGGAAGCCTTCTCAACGCCAGGTCGATGGCGGGCGCGCGCTGGCAGGAGAAGGCCGCCCTCAAGGCCAGGTTCATGGGCATCCCCCTCACGGTCCAATCCAACTCGACACGGCAGATCACCGTCAGGGTGACGGACCAGAGGAACAACCTTGTGAGCGGCGCGGAGGTGACGCTGGAAGCGAGCTCCGGCCGCCTGCTGAACACCACGGGCATGACAGACCAGAACGGCCAGTTCTCCACCAACTTCACAGCGCCCTATGTCCCACTTGTGGAAACGTACAACAACATGGAGGCGGTGAAACTCAGGATAAAGACAGCCACGATGAGCGGCTACAGGCCTGCCCAGTCCATGGAATTCACGGTGACAGTATTCCCCGAGATAATGAGGTCCATGTTCATCGAGGCAACAGGAGAGCCTGACGTGGTGACAGACCTGGACACCCAAGGCAACCCGGGGTTCATGCACCTGACCCTCCGGGTCAAGGACATGAGCAGCATCCCGCTGGGCGGCGCCGCCCTCAGAATCATGTCGGCAGATGCGAATCTGACATTCAGCGACATGACGGTGCGGACTGACTCGGGCGGCAGCGCGACGGTCACGGTCTTCGCGCCGGACGTCGATTCAGTCACAGAATACAACATAACAATCAACGCGACCAAGGGCGGGTTCATCAATGCCAGCCAGGAGATCACATTCACTGTTCTGCCGCGCACGGCAGAGGTCGAGCTTGTCGAACGCTTGGCTCTCGCGGATTATGCTGTGCCGGCCGCCTTGGTCATCCTACTGTTCATCCTGGTTGCCATGGTCTACAGGGTGCGGAAGCGGGGAAGGTAAACAAAGCACCGTACCAATCAATTTATATATTCTACAAAACACCGTACAAATGTTATTATATACTCTCAAAAGGAATTCTTATTCGGTGAAGATGAAATTGAGAATCTTGGCGATATTGGTCGCATTCATGATTATCCTCCCTTCTTTTTTTCCCTCGGAACAGGCACAGGAAAATGAGCTGGTCCTGAGGGTCGCGGTGCAGGACGACATGAAAGGGACCAACCCCATCACCGTCAGCGACGTCTGGTCCTGGAACGTGCTGGGCTTCCTGTTCGACAGCCCCATGAACTTCGACAAAGAAACCGATAAATTCACCCCCTACATCGCGATCGGTTCCGCTGCCATATCGGGAAAAGCGGACGGCTGGGCAGATTGCGCCATCGGCAACTTTGGCTATTCCCCCGAATCCGCCTGGGCAAATTCCACGAAGCAGGAAACAATCATTTTCTACGACTTCGAGAATGTGAAGTGGCATGATGGCCACCAGATGGACGTTCGCGACATTCTTTTCTCCATGCATCTTGCCGGCCAGGTGCCTGAGTGGTCCAGCTCCGTGAACCCGCTCAAGGACAAAGGCGGACGCGACGGTTCCAACTATTCAACGACAAGCTGGCTTCACGTTTACAAGGTCTGGGAAAGCCCCGACGGCATGCAGGCCGCACTACGGTTCCAGCTCCAGGAGCCGTTCGCGGATTTCTTCAAATCGACATTGGCCACATTCCTGCTTCCGGAGCACATCTGGAATTCTATTCCCGCAGGCCAACCATCCGACGCCAAAATATGGTGCGACCCGGATTACGCATCCAACCCCTGGCAAGTTGCGGCTGCCCAGTCCTATGAGAACAACCCACCGATCGGCAGCGGCCCATTCAAGTTCGAGTTCTGGGAAAAGGGCCAGATGAGCAAAACATCAACTTGGCGGGAGCATTTCTTCCGGGAGGATTACAAATATACATCCTATGTTCAGAATGAATTTGGTGAATCACTTGCCAGGCAGCCCAATATTGATGCCATCACCTACAAGATATTCAAGACAGCTGAGGCGGCGGTCCTGGCACTGAAGAGCGATGACATTGATTACATCGCTTGGTCGGTGCCGCCTACGTTCGTTCAGGAACTGGCCAACGAGCCCGGGGTTGCGCTACAGCAATCGCCGGAAAATGGATTCACCCATCTTGCCTTTAACATGAGGCGACCCTCTTTCGGGTATAATGCAACAGGTGAGGATGTCGGTAAACCGTTCAGACAGGCTGTGGCTCATTGTATCGACAAGTACCGAATTATGACAAGGCTCATTCAGCTGGGAATCGTCGGGACAGGACCGATTTCCTCGGTGAGTGATTGGTACAACGAATCGGTACCCGCATATAGTTTTGACCCCGATGAGGCCAAACAGATACTGGCTGATGCCGGTTACAAGGTGGATGTGGATGGAACACTCCTCTCGGGCGAAGATGCACTCGCAGCTGTGAACGGTTGGTCTGGTCACTGGTGGGTGAATCCGAACGGCACTCCTATTGGAAGTAGGCCAGATGGTTTAATTAAAATATATGTCCCTGCAGGCTCATATACCTTGGAACCTCCCGTAATAGCATGTAATATGATTGCCCAACAACTCAGAGACATCGGGATATATGCAGAATCTGTTGCATTAGATTTTGGGTCGTTAATTGGTTTGATTGGGGCCGAGCAATACACAACACCAGGCGAGCATAATTTTGATATGTTTCTTTTGTCGTGGCGCATCGGCGATGAGCCATCCGAATTTCTTCATGCATTCTTCCATTCTAGTCAATCTGAAATCGGTCAAAACTATGCCGGATACCAAAATAATAGTTTTGATGAAATAATCGACCTGGCGCGGAGCACCGAAGACCCAGTTGTTAAAAAGAAAGCCATATTCGATGCCCAGGCCGCCATTTGCTATGACCTACCCTACGATGTCCTGTATTACAAGACCAACACCGAGACCTACCGCTCAGACAGATTCACCGGCTGGGTTGTGGGAGATGCCGGCTCGATATTCTGCTGGGAATCGATACTGAATATACAGGCTCCCAGCCCATTCAAGGTGATTGCCCAGTTCGTCAGCCCTCCATCCGCAATTGTGGCCAATTCCACGACCCAAATTACCGTGTTTGTGAAGGACCAGGATGGCAATCCGCTGCAAGGCGCGAGAGTGAAACTCAATGCGTCAGTCGGCAAGTTAGCCGCAGAAATCGGCAACACCTCGTCAACCGGCAAGTTCACCACGACCTACACCGCGCCATATGCCAATCCGTTCGACCCCGAAGTCTTAGCAAATGGCACATCGGCCATCATCCAGATTGTTTTCGCAAGTTATATTTCACCCGAAGGAACGCGCTACGACCCCGCGCCCAGCCGCCTCACCGTCATCAAGATATTCCCCGAGAGCGCGGTGTTCCTCTCGGTTTCCATGTCTGCGGACCCGGACATAATAGACCCGGATGTTGCGGAGGACGGCACTCTGGGCTTCACCTATGTGGATGTGATTGTGACAGACCAGGATAGGCTGCCGGTGCAGGGCGTGTCGGTCGCGCTGGCTGCCATTCCGGCTGTTCCAAGTATTGAGCCGATTGATCAGCTTACGGATGCCGATGGGAAGGCGCGGTTCAGAGTGACATCGGGCAATCTCTCGAACGACGATGGCTCCATTAAAGAATACGTGTTGAGGGCGATTGCCATCCATCCGACGGATGTCAATCTCCGGGGGGAAAACCTCATGTCCATCAGCATCGTGGACGCCATGATTGGTGCCCCGCCACCAGTCCATTTCCCGATAACAGAACTGGCCATCGCTATAGGCTCAGCATTTCTGATTGTCTTTGCCCTCGCGGTCATTATCCACCACAAGAAAAAGTCCTAGAATGTCGCTAAAGAACTTCCGGCGGCTCCCGGATGAACCCTTTCTCCATCATCAGCTTGGTCTTCTCCCTGGAAGAAGTAATTAAAAATTCCGCCGTCTCCCTGAGGTACTGGCGTGTTCGCTTCTGCCGCGCTATGCCTTGCTCCATGGCTTTCTCTGCCACTGCAACGGCGGTGTTTATGAACACATTTGTTTCATCCATTGTGGGCACGAGATAATCCTCACGGAGGCCGTTATCCTCCGCGGTCTTGGCAATTGAGTGGGCCGCGGCGATGTGCATCTCATCCGTGATGGTGCTGGCCCGTACATCCAGAGTGCCTCTGAAGATGCCGGGAAAACCGATTGAATTGTTGACCTGGTTGGGGAAGTCGCTCCTCCCGGTCCCGAAAATCCTGACACCGACTTCCTTTGCCTCCCAGGGCCATATCTCAGGAACAGGGTTGGCCTCGGCAAATACCACCGGGTTGTGGGCCATTCCTTTCAGCCACTCTTTCCTGATTGTGCCCGGGCCGGGCTTCGAGGCGCTGACCAGCACATCCGCGCCTTTCAGGGCGGCCGCGATGTCCCCTGTGACAGATTCGGAATTTGTCTTCTGGGCCAGCTGCCATTTTTTCGGATTATTTCCGTCCTTCTCCAGGTCTTCCCTTCCGGAGTGGAGTGCCCCTTTGCTGTCGACTATGACAATTTTTCCCGGCACTGCGCCCGCCTTCATGAGCGTGAAGGCCAGGCATATGTTGGCGGCCCCGGCGCCGACAAGCGTGATGCGCGATTCCGCGAATTTCTTGCCGGCGACCTTCAGGCCGTTGATTATGCCCGCGAGCGTGATGGCGGCCGTGCCCTGCTGATCGTCATGCCAGACCGGGATATTCAGCTCTTTTCTGAGCCTCTCGAGAATGTAGAAGCAATCAGGAGTTCGAATATCCTCCAGGTTGATTCCGCCGAACGTGGGCGCCACCATCTTCACGGTTTCGACGAATTTATCCGGGTCCTTCATGTCAATCATCAGGGCTGTGGAATCCACACCTCCCAGGTACTTGAACAACAGGGATTTGCCTTCCATGACAGGGTAGCCGGCCAGAGGCCCGATGTCCCCGAGGCCCAGCACCCTTGTCCCGTTGGAGGCGACCGCGATGTAGTTCCACTTGTTGGTATGCTCGTAGGCCAGCATCGGCTCTGCCGCGATCGCTTTACAGGGCTCCGCGACCCCGGGTGTGTACCACACCCCGAAATCCGAGAAATCCTTCACGCGGCACTTGCCGATGACCTCCATCTTTCCCCTGTAGAACGGGTGCCAGCTCATTGCCCTCTTGCCAGGCAGTTTCGCCTTTTCCATGCGCTCTTTCTCTGTTTCGGTCAAGGGCACCCCATCGGGAAATCCGTAAATAGACTTTGCTAATCGGCAACTTTATTATAGTCGCGCTCTTATATAATCCGCGATAGGTATGAAGGGAAACAAGTTCATAATTATGGGAATGGCAATTATCCTGTTAGCCGGCATGCTTTCGCCGCTGGCCCTGGGAGAGAACGACTCGCTTCACGTCATATTGACGGTCGAGGACAGGCGATACAGTGCGGGGGACACGATAAGCGTTCAGCTGAGGGTATACAACCAAGGCGCCCCGGCAGACATTGCACTCACTGACATTTATCTCGGTGTCAGCACCCAGCATAATTTCAACAATCCGACGAATGTTTCCCTTACCAAGCAGGGAACAGGCATCTTCTCCGGGTCATACACGGTAAAAGCCAGCGACAACAACCGGAACCTGTACTTCTTCTACGAGGTCACCTTCGGCAACGACCACGAGGAGATAACCAGCCATAACGACGCCCTCGTAATCCCGGTCTATTCGATCCAGGACACGGTCGATGTCAGCTTCGACGGCCAGAAGGTCGTGCCCGCGAAGCCGGGGGACATCCTCACGGCGACCATACTGACGAGGACCGGGGGTTCCCCGATACCGATCACGGGCTTCACCAACCTTTACGTTGAAGCGCCTGACGGCACTGTGGTGAACCTCACCTACACAACCTCCCAGACAGGCATTTACCTCGTGGAGTTCACGGCGCCGCAGGTATCGGTGAGCGGCGAATACATTATTATGGCACAGCCCATGGGCATGGGCCGCGATTCAGCCCTGGTTTATGTGAATGTCATGGATGTGTGGTACCACAAGATTTCGACTTCGGGCAACACCATCTCCTTCGAAGTATGCGTGGCCGACCTTCTGGGCAAGCCTATCGACGGGGCGAATTTCTACATTAGAAGAGCCGCATGGCCGAACGACGAGTTCACCGGAATCACGAACGCCAGCGGAAAGGCGCTGGTGCATGTGCCGGACGTGGAAGGCTCGGTCGGTTTCACCGGTTTCGTGCTGGCGGGCGGCCTCAATCAGACCATTTCCGGCGCTGTGTTCAACCCGGTCGCCGAGAGTCCCAATCACAATGGGTTCGACATAGTCTGGGAAGGCACCGAGACTATATTCCGGCCCGGCAAGGACGTGTCAATTCCCTACGGGGCTTACGTTTCCAGGGTGCCGGCGGCTTCAAGATTCCTCTATTACTATGTGACTGCGACAGGAACAGATTTCGACATGCTGTTCGACGGCGGCTACCACGTGGACGGCGCAAGGGAGGTGCTGGCAGCCGGCACAGTGACGACAGACAGCCTGGGCAAATTCACGCTCGGCTTCAAAGCTCCTGACACCCAGTGCGCAATCCACGTGCGCATCGAGGTGCCCCTCGACCCGGCGGACTTCCCGGCCAGCGGCGATCTATTCGACCATGACGACGGCAAGTATTACGAGGCGTGGCCCCAGAATGAATGGAACCCCGAGGGCTTCCGATTCTTTGCCTACGAGGGGAAACTGGACGGCGACGGCGAGGTTGCAATCAGCGGCGGCAGCTTCAGGCCAGGCAAGGCCGGGACCGTTGTAGTTGAGCTTTCAGCCATAACAGGCGACCCGATAATCGCGCTCTGGGGCATCGGCGAGGGCTCGCTCGAGACCGCAGACACACATGACCCGGCATGGATGAGCTGGGTGCCGGCCGGCAACCAGCTCAGGCTGGACAGGACAGAGTCAGGAAAGTACGAGGCAAGCTTCATGGTGCCCGAATTCATCGAAGGCGAGGACGTGACCATCATATCCGGATACATGGACACGGTGGATGGCACGCCCCATTTCGACTCGAAGACTATATCTCCGGGCGGCGACATTCCCTGGCTCTGGATATTGATAATAATAATAATCATAGTCGTGGTGGTCGCGGTCATCATCATAGCCAGGGAAAAGATGGTGTTCTGAGGCAAAATCCATAAAGCCCAAAGGCATGGCGCCCGGCAATGGGAATAGACCTTTCCGACATTGTCCAAGCTGCACCATGCGCGCTCAAGGATTTCAAGGGCAGGGCCATAGCCATCGACGGCTACAATGCGCTGTACCAGTTCCTTTCGAGCATCAGGCAGGCAGACGGCACCCCGCTGATGGACTCCAGGGGGCGGATAACATCTCACCTTTCAGGCACGTTCCAGAGGACTGCCAACCTTCTGGAGCAAGGCATAAGGCCAGTCTATGTTTTCGACGGCGCGCCCAACCCGATGAAGGCCCAAACGCTCCGCGAGCGGCGCCAGCGCAAGGAAAAGGCCCAGGCGGAATGGGACGAGGCGCTTGAGGCGGGCGACATGGAGACAGCCCGTGTGAAGGCGCAGCAGACCTCCAGGCTCACAAAGGACATGGCGCAGCAGGCCAAGGACCTGCTTGATTACATGGGCGTGCCCTGGGTGGATGCGCCCCAGGACGGCGAGGCCCAGGCATCATACATGGCCGGCAAGGGTGACGTGTACGCAGCAGCATCCCAGGACTACGATTCCCTGCTTTTCGGGGCCCCGATACTTGTCCGGAACATGACCCTCTCGGGCCGGCGGAAGATGCCCCGGCGCAATGTCTACGTCGATGTCGTTCCCGAACTCCTCAGGCTGGGCGATGTTCTTTCATCGCTGGGCATAACCAGGGAGCAGCTTGTGGATCTGGGCGTCATCATGGGCACCGATTTCAATGATGGAGTGAAAGGCATCGGCCCGAAGAAAGGGTTGAAGCTGATCAAGGAATATGGCAGCGGGGAGGCCGCAATAAAGGAGAAGAAGTTGGATGTGCCGGCATTCCACAATGTCAGAAAGATATTTCTCGAACCAAAGGTCACGGACGAATACAAGCTGGAATGGAAGGCCATGGACCGGGAGAAGGTTGAGAAGTTGCTCTGCGACGACTTCGAGTTCTCCAGCCAGCGTCTGCAGTCAACGCTGGACAAGATTTCCGAGGGGCAGAAGGCGCGGGCGCAGAAGTCGCTGGATTCATGGTTCTGATTTTGCTGATATGAGGTCAAGGGTCTGAAGCTGCCTCAATCTGGAATTTTAGTGTAAATATGCCGAGAACCCTCAGTCCNNCAAAGAAAATCGAAGCCTTCCAGCTTCGATAAATCAGGCATGCAACAGCTCTGTGGTAAACATACAGCCCCGAATCCACTGGCATTGATGCAAACCAAAAACGCCAGCCACTTTAGGGGCTGGTAGTTTACATTGTAGATTTTCGATTTTAGATTGTTGTTCACGGCATGATAGGTTATCAATTCTTTTTAGGTAACTGGGGCTAGGGTCTTTGCTCACAAAATGGGATTAAGGGTCTAGGGTCTTACAGCCTGGCTGTCGACAACAGCCAGTCCGTCCGTAAATCTAAAATCTACAATCCCTAAATCTAAAATCGTTATTGTACTTCATTTCACAGAACACTTATCCGAAACCAACAAATTAATATCAATATCGCATTGCGGGAACAGAAGGTCGAGACCATGAGCAACGTTCCGGACAATCTGAAATACACCAAGAAGCACGAATGGGCCAGGATAGAGGGCAACCGCGTCACCGTCGGCATAACAGACCACGCGCAGGAAGAGCTTACCGACATCGTGTACATCGAGCTTCCCAAGGTGGGCCAGGAAGTCCAGGCCGGCGGCGAGATCGCGACCGTGGAGTCCGTCAAGAGCACCAGCGATGTTTATTCTCCGGTGTCAGGAAAGGTAGTCGAAGTAAATTCAGGTCTTGAGAACTCTCCGGGCGACATAAATGCAGACCCCTACGGAAAGGGCTGGCTGGCTGTCATCGAGGTCAAATCTGCGGACTCGCCCGACCTTGTCTCGCCGGCCGAGTACAAGGCGCTTCTGGGCTAACCCTCTGACTGTTTCAGTTTCGCCAACATCTCCATAGCCCCGATGTCAATCTTCGAGAATGCGAACCATTTCTTGCCCAGGTCTTTGAGAGATGCTCCGAAATGATACACACACGCATTGTCGATAATGATGAACCTGTCGTGGGCGTTCTTGAATACCCTGATATCTATTGGCGGGTATTGGCGATTGAATTTCTCCACATCTTGGAACAATGCCTCACTGATGTTTCTGGTCAGAAGCATAACGCCGACCCCTGGTTTCCTCTTGGTCAGGTGAGTTAGAACCGAATCATCCAGGTAGTTATCAATGATGATTATCGACCTTTCCGCGTTTCTGAACAGGTCCGAGATGAATATGTGCGCGTCGAACACTTGGCCGTCGAAGAATATTCCCTGTTTTGGCTGAACCTCCCCGGTCTCCATCGCGTTCAGCACACTTTCCATCCTCCTGTCGGTTTCCATCATCCTCAGTTCCAGATTGTCCACTCGCCGGAATATGTCCGAGTTGGATGTTATGAAGCGGCGCATGGCTACAAAGGCCCTGATTAATTTGACGCTGACATCAATTGCCGCATCGCTTTTCAATACCGCCGAAAGCATGGCCACGCCCTGTTCGGTGAAGGCGTACGGCCTGGTTCTTCTGCCGCCACGGCCTGCAGTGGGTAATTCAGAATTTAATCCGTTGTTTGACATCACAAATTGTGATTTCAAAAGACTGGCTTCGGATTCAGTCAGTTGGAAACAGAATTCATCAGGGAATCTCGTATTGTTTCTTTTCACAGCCTGGTTCAACACCCTAGTCTCCACGTTGTAAAGCGCTGCCAGGTCCCTGTCCAGCATCACCTGGGCGCCCCTGAAAGTGTATATTTTGTCCTGGATGTCTACTACCATTGCCAACTCACGGCCGTTTATCTCTGTTTTCTTGCTCAATCGTTCACTCACCTCTAGTTTAATCAATATTTTTTCACACCTTCGTGATATAAATACCTGGGCCGGGGATGGGCGAAAGTGAATATTTTCGATAATCTATTCGGTGGGCAATCCCACGAAAATTATAAATGCTGAAACCCCGCTGTCAACATTGGGATATGAATCCCGGTGACGATGGTGGAAGACGACGAGAACGCTCCGAGAGGCAGATTATTTATTTCAACAACAATGGTCATCATCCTCCTTCTGGGAAGTACGTGTTGGGCGGTCATGCCTGCAGCCGCTGCACCTTCCCACCTCGCCCCGGTTTCCGGGACCAGGGCCGCATATGAACTGAACATCGAGGTGGACTATTTCGAGGGGCTGCTGTGGCCGGAAGTCATCGATGCCTTCGCCTTCCTCGAATCGTACTTCGAGGCCCGCGGAATACCGGTTGAGGTGGATTTCAACAGCACGAATAACATCATACCTGGAAACCCCTACATTGACGATAATGAATGGAGAACCCTGCATCGCCGATTCCATGACCGGCCTTCGACGCATATTCATTTTATCATAGCCAAGCAGGCAGGCGGAAATTACGGAGAAGCAAGTCCTGTATTGGGCGGGATAATCAACGTGGAATTGACCGAATATTTCAATGAGACCCGCCATGTTGTAATGCATGAAATCGGTCACTGCATCGGTATCGGCCTTCATGATGACAGCCAATACAATGAGACGTATGCCTCCCAGGGATTCATGTCACGGTCTTCCAGCATCCTTCAGGAATATCTTCCCGAGGATTGGGACAGCGCGTTCGCCCCGGACGGCGCATTCGGCAACCAGACATGGAAAACCGCCAGGATGTGGAACAGATACTCAGTTTACGGCGAACTGTATGATGATACCGGAGATGTCACGGGAAGAATGGCTGGCGACACCTGGTCAAACATTTATCTAAAGGAAATCAACGGGCCGAATAACTATTCCGCGGACTTTCGTTATATCGACAGGACATTCTCCTTCCAACCCGAGCCGGGAAATTACACCCTGGAAGCGGGCAGCGGGTACAGACTGACCCACCCGGTGTTCGTAAATGTCACCGAAAGGGCGGTCATCGACCTGGGCGATGTGACGGTAGTGCAATTGCCTGTTGTGCCGCCCGAACCGGTGGAGCCGCTCCAGGACAACCGGGCCATTTACATGCTGGCAGCAATATCTGTTGCTTGCATTCTGGTGCTGGCATTTGCCCTTTGGGCACGGAAGAACGACAGGGGGCGGGGGCTTGCCCACCATAAAGTATTGGCGGCGGTGGCAATCGCGGCGCTCCTCCTCGCGCCTCTGTTTGCGTACTGCTGGGGCCAGAACGACATGTACTCAGCCGTGACAGTGAACGAATTCTGGGACGACATGGTGGACAGGAACGACGATGGCGTGATAAACGGGTCTGATACCCCTATTGCCTGGCACTCATACGGGCTTGGCGACAAGGTGGTGATCAGGGACAGAATCCACTCAGTGTGGTATGAGCCAAGCGAGAACAAGACTTATTTTGTTCTCCAGTATTTCAGCAAATACATTATGCTACCGCCGGTCAATGTTGTATTGGATGGAAACCATACGGCGGCATACTCTGAAGGTGACATCATAATGGTAAAGAACCGTATGGTGGAATATAACGAGAACATCTACCCGGAGTTCAATGCCTGGACAATCATTGACTAGCTGCGGATACTAATGGTGCCTCGCGAACTCCAGCCCAAGCTCGAACGCCTTCAGGTTCATCTCCACGGTCTTCGGGGGCACAGAATTCTTCAGCGCATCGACAAGCTTTTCTTTCGAGACCGGGCACTCCGGTGTCCCGGCCAGCGCGCCCAGCAGAACTGAGTTGGCTGTGACATAGGAGCCGGCCTGCATTGCCAGGGCATCCGCGTCCACCGCGGTGAGCTTCGGCGTGACTGTCTTTATCTCGGCGAACATGGCCTTGATGTCGGGGTACTTCTGCTTGCCGATTGACACGACGACCGGCACGACCGGGGAAGTGCTCGTCACGAACCTTGTCCCCGCATTGGCCTTTGGCAGGGCGCGGTACGCCTCCATCGGCTCGAACGCGAATATTATGTCCGCTTCGGCATCGCCGACAAGCGAGCTCTCGATGCACCCGACGCAGATATTGCACATGACCACGCCGCCTCTCTGGGCCATCCCGTGGACCTCGCTCATGACGGCGTTCTTGCCCTCGGCAAGCGCGGCCTCGGAAAGCACCTTCGAGGCGAACAGGACTCCCTGGCCGCCCACACCGACCACGACTATGCGGGTCATTTCCTCGCCTCCGTGTTCTCGTGGATGGCACCGAATGGGCATACCTTAGCGCAAATGCCGCAGCCGTTGCAGATGCCCTCATTGATGTGCACCGTGCCGTCCTCGGCCAGGTAAATCGCGGGACAGCCCCAGGTCTTTATGCAGACCTGGCATTTCTTGCATTCCTCCTGATTTATCTGCCATGTGAGGAATGTCCCGGCCTTCTTCCTGGCCCTGGCCTCGAGAAGCACGCACTCCCTCTTGGCCACTATCACTGCCAGCTTGTCGTGGGCCAGCGCATCCTCGTAGGCTTTCTGCATGGCCTTTATGTCGCTGGTGTCAACGGTCCGGACGAAATCCACGCCGCAGCCTTTCACGACCTCTTCGATTGAAATCATAGGCGCGGGGTTTCCCCGGCCGTCAACACCCATCCCGGGATTCGGCTGGTGTCCCGTCATGGCCGTGGTCCTGTTGTCAAGGATGGTGTACACGAACCTGTGCCTGTTGTACACGGCATTCACAACGCCGGGTATTCCGGAATGGAAGAATGTCGAGTCCCCCAGGAACGCGAGCACAGGCTGGTCTGTCGCTTTCGAGAATCCCCCTGCCGCATCAACGCTGGAGCCCATGCACAGCAGAAAGTCGGCTGTGTTCAGCGGATCCTGTATCCCCAGGGTGTAGCAGCCGATATCAGACGAAAATATTGCATCCTTGAAATTCTGTTTCAGTGCCTTCTTGGCCGCATAATATGTTGATCTGTGGGGGCAACCGGGGCAGAGGGACGGGGGCCTGGGTGGCAGCTGCATCTCGGGCTTATGCACGCTCTCAGGCATCAGGCTCTTCCCTGTAATTTTGGAGAAAGCCGCCTTCATGACATCCGGACTGTATTCGCCCATCACCGAGAAATGGCCTGAACGCTTGCCGTAAACCATCACACCCGGCTTCGCCTCCTTGGCCAGCGCCAGGACCTCGTTTTCCAGCAGCGGTTCGCCTTCCTCGGCGATTACCAGCTTGTCAGAGGATTTGATGAAATTCACTATCATCTTCTCGGGCAACGGCCAGGTCATCCCGAGTTTCAGTATCTTGCCCTTTATCCCGGCCGATGCCATTGTGTCGACCACATAGTTGTATGCGACGCCCGAGGTTATGATGCCGTACTCTGAACCCCCCATGTCGACGACCCTGTTGAATTCAGATTTCTCCGAGATCTCCAGGGCTTTGGCCATGCGCTCAAGGAGCAGCGCATGGTCAATTCTGGCATGCGCCGGGATGGTCACGAACTTCTTCGGGTCCTTGTCGAAATGCCCCTTTCCGCGCTGCGGTCCCAATTCTCCAGTTTCCACCGCGCCCCTCACATGGTTCAGGCGGGTGGTGGTGCGCAGGAGAACCGGGTGGCCCAGATCCTCCGAGAGCCCGAAGGCTGCGAAAGTCATGTCCTTGGCCTCCTGGGCGTTTGCAGGCTCCAACATGGGGACCTTGGCAATCCTCGCGTAATATCTATTGTCCTGTTCGTTCTGGCTAGAATGGCAGCCCGGGTCATCCGCCGTTATGATGAGAAATCCCCCGCGCACGCCCGTGTACGCGATGGTCATGAACGGGTCTGCCGCCACGTTCAGGCCGACATGTTTCATGAAGGTCATGGCCCTGAGCCCGCAGGCCGAAGCCGCGGCCGCCACTTCCGTCGCGACCTTCTCATTGACCGAGAACTCGAAATAGACCTTTGCCTCTTTCCCGATCTCGTAGAAGGTGTTGCCTATCTCGGAGGAAGGGGTGCCAGGATATGTCGCGGCGAAATCAAGGCCGGCCTCGAGCGAACCGCGGACTATGGCCTCGTTGCCCAGCAGGAATAGTTTCTTGCCCTTCTCCCTGTCCAGGAGCCGGCTCATTCCTCAACCAACCCCTTGGTGAATTCCTCCAGCTTGAGCAGCCGCTTCCACTCCCACGAGACGACCTTCTGGACCGCCTCGATCTCCTCCTGCGGCAGGTGCCTGAACCTGCCCTGGATGGCCATGTAGTCCTTTATCGGTTTGAGCTCCGACGGTTTCCTGGTGATGGTGTAAACGCCGTTCTCGACCTCATAGAGCGGGTAGGCCGCGGTCGATACCGCTAGCCTGCAGACCTCTATCGTGTTCTCGGGCTGCATTCGCCAGCCGGTCGGGCACGGAGCATATATCTGTATGAATTTCGGCCCCCTGATGGACTGGGCTTTGCGAAGCTTCTTTATCATGTCCTCGGGGAACCCGACGCTGCATGTCGCGGCATACGGAATCTTGTGCGCCACCATGATTTCCATCATGTTCTTCTTGGGCTGCTTCTTCCAGTCCTTCGTCGTGCCCACCGGTGTCGTGGTGGTCCACGCGCCCACCGGCGTCGAGGAGCTTCTCTGGATGCCCGTGTTCATGTAGGCCTCGTTGTCATACATGATGTAAATCACATCCGTGCCTCTTTCCACCATGCCGGACAAAGCCTGGATTCCGATGTCCGCCGTGCCGCCATCGCCGGCGAATCCCACCACGGTGACATCGGAAATTCCTTTCGCCTCCAGCGCGGCCTTGATGCCCGAAATTGACGCGCCCGTGACCTCGAAGGCCGTGTTGATTAAAGGCACTTCCAGGCACTTCAGCGGAAACGGCCCGGGCATCACAGCCCAGCAGCAGGCCGGAATGCTGACGATTGTCTTGGGGCCAAGCGCCTTCAGCGTATATCGCATCGCGTGGCAAGCTCCGCACCCAAGGCAGCCCACGTGACCCGGGTTCATGTATTCCTCGGTCGGTATTGTGAACTTTGCCATCTTACCGCCTCCTGCTCCGCAGCAGGCTAAGTCTGAAAAAGCTTCGCATTTTCATCCTACCACCCCCCCAGTCCCTTGACGCCGATCCATTCAATATCGGTATCCAGGCCGCCCTTCAATGCCAATGTTTTCAGGTATATCTTCTCGATTACCTCGGGGGTCATGTCCTTGCCTCCCAGGCCGACGATGTAATTCTTCAGGAGAGGTCTATCCTTCATGTCGTACAGGGCGCCCCTCACCTCCTGCGCCATCGGCCCCCAGTGCCCGAACGTGTAGGAGTGATCGCACATGGCCAGTATGTTCGTCATCCCAGCAAGCTTGCGAATCTCCTCCACGGGGAACGGCCTGAACACCCTGATTCTGGCCAGTCCCACTTTCTTACCCTCGGAACGGAGCTTGTCGACGACATCCTTTGCCGTGCTGGCTATCGAGCCGGCCATTATCAGGATAGCATCGGCACCTTCGCACTGGTAGAACTCGACCATGCCGCCGTAGCCGCGGCCGAAGTGCTTCTCGAAGTCCCTCTCGACATCGCGCCAGCCCTGGCGGGCGGCCTCCATCGCCTCGTTCAGCTTGTACCTGAACTCCATGTACATGTCCGGCATGACCAGCGAGCCGAAGCCGTATGGTTCGTCAACGTCCAGCTTGAAACGCGGGTTGAAGGGGGGCAGGAATCTGTCAACTTCCTCCAGCTCCGGGACGTCCACGGGCTCTACTGTATGGGATAGGATGAAAGCATCTTCGTTGATCATCGTGGGAAGGCGGATATCCTCTTTCTCTCCGAGCCTGTAGGCCATGATGATGGAATCCAAAACCTCCTGATTGCCCTCGCAGAACACCTGCATCCATCCCGTGTCGCGCTGTGCGATTGCGTCGTGATGGTCCACCCATACGGACCACGGCGGGCCGTTGGCCCTGCAGACATTGCTCATCACCACCGGGGTTCTGGCCCCTGCCGCCCAGATCAGCAGTTCATGCATGAGGAGAAGCCCGTGAGAAGACGTTGCGGTATAGGTCCTGGCACCTGCCATCGAAGCCGATATCAGCGCAGCCATGGCGCTGTGCTCGCTCTCCACCTTGACGAACTTCGCATTCATCTCACCGGACGAAACCAGCGTGGCAATCTTCTCAACTATTGATGTCTGGGGCGTGATAGGGTAGGCCGAAATGACCTCTGCCCTGCAGACCTTGGCCCCGTAGGCCGACGCGTAATTCCCTGTCATGACCATCTTCATTCTGAATCACCTTCCATGACCATTGTTATGGCCTGCTTGGGGCACTCTTTGGCGCATATCCCGCATCCTTTGCAGTGCCTGAGGTCGAACTCGGGGAACTCGTCCTCCTTCATTTGAACGGCCACATCCGGGCAGAACTTCCAGCATATGGCGCATTTGATGCACTTGGAGCTGTCCAGCACAGGCTTGAACGTCTTCCAGAAACCTGTCTGGTTGGCCGATGAGTTGACGCTGGTGATCGGAGTGAGCGGAAGATCCTTATAGGTCTTGTAAACGCCTTTGAGCTGTTCTTTGGTCATTGCACCACCACCGAATCGAAAGCCTCCCTGGCTGCGGCGGCATTCTCCTCGACCCGCACCGGAACGTTGTTCTTCACCGCCTCGATGAGGGAATCGATGCCAACCACTCCCGAGGCCTTTGCGAATGCACCAAGGAGCGAGCTGTTCACTATGGGCGCGGCCTTGCTACCCAGCTTGTGCTTTATCGCGATGTCCGTGGCGCTGACCGTGACGAGTTTTCTGTCATCGGGGAGCTTCAGGCTCTTCCTCAGTTTCACTGGGTCAATTTTTGTATTCACCAGGATGAGGCCCCCCGTTTTTAGGCCTTCCACGATGTTCACCGCCTCGATGAGCGAGGGGTCCATGACCACGACGAAGTCAGGCGCATAGATGCCTGACTTGTTGCGAATCTTGGTCTCCGCAATCCTGGTGTACGCAGTGACGGGGGCTCCCCTTCTCTCGACTCCGAAGAACGGAAAAGCGGATACCTCCTTGCCCTCAATAAACGCTGCTTCGGCAAGTATGTTCGAGGCAATGACCGCGCCCTGCCCCCCCCTGCCGTGAAATCTTACTTCGATCATTCAAAGCACCGGGCGGAGAATGAACTTCAATTATTAATTATAATCGCCATTATCCTCAGAATGGATAGTTTTTTTATCGGGGGCGGCGTTATGCCCGCGATGGTTCGGAACATAAGGTTCCTGAGTGTCAGGCTCAGGGCCATGGCGCAGGCGACAGAGAGCGAGGAACGCGTACTCCAGGCAATTGCTTTCGCCTCCGGCTCGGATGATATAAACAGGACAATCACCCAGGGCCATTTCGGCAACTCCATTGCAGTGTTCGAGGCAGAGCTGAAGAAAGCGGCCGAAATACGAAGGTTCACCGACAGCCTGGTGGGATCCGGCATTTTGCCCCGGCTCAGAAACCAGATAGAAGCCAGGACCGATGAAGGCGGCGTATTCCATTTCAGGCTGGGCAAGCAGGAAGCATACGCAGGGAAGCTGGAGATCGCCTCCGGACGCGATGTCATCGACGTCAGGATGAAGGTCGGCGTTTACCCGGCCCGGAGGGTGGAGGCCGTAAGACTTCTCTCGGAATGGGCAGATGCGATGTCAAAATAAAACCCGCCAAGGCGTCCGGCATCTATGCCCGAACCGATATATGCATTCTTATCTAGCGCAATGGTCAAAATATTATACGAGAGCGGAATTGTCCCGTGAAGGAAGATAACATGGGCGAACAACAATCAAGCGCAAAGGGAATTGAATGGAATTTTGAAGGGCTCTACAGGTCACTGGACGACCCGAAAATCAAGGCGGACATGCAGAATGCCGTGAAACGGGCAGAAGCTTTCGAGGCAAAGTACCGCCCGGTCCTGAAACGGGGCATCCAGCCCGCACTGCTCAAGGAAGCCCTGGACGAGTTCGAGGCCATAACCCGGGACGTCAGGAAGCCCTACTATTATGCGCATCTCAGTTATACCCAGAACACCCAATCAAAGGAAGCCGGCGCATTGAAGCAGGCGATATCCGAACTCTACGTCAAAGCGGAGCGCCCGCTGATATTCGTGGAGCTGGCATGGTGTCACATATCCGAGGCCGAGGCCAAGAGATTGATGAAGTCCCCGGAACTGGCCAAGTACAAGCACCTTCTTGAGGTGAAGCGGCTCATGAAGCCCCACCAGCTTTCCGAACCGGAGGAGAAGCTGATCAGCGCATTCGACCTGTCCGGGCGAAAGGCGTTCATAAGGCTGTTCGACGAGACCATCGGGAAGATCCAGGTCGATGTGATAATCAAGGGCGAGAAACAGACCGTGCCGATGGAAATTGCGCTCACGCTCCTGTACAATCCTGACAGGGAGAAGAGGGTTGCGGCCCAAAAAGGCCTCACGGCGGCGCTACGCAACAACATCGACCTGCTGACATACATATTCAACACCCTGGTTCAGAACCATGCAACGGAGGACGAGTTCAGGAAAATCCCCCACCCCGCGAAGAGGCGGAACCTGGCCAACGAGGTGGACGACGAGACAGTTGAAAGCCTGAAGGAGGCAGTGGACAGGAACATAGCCATGGTGGCCAGGTACTACAAGCTGAAGTCCAGGATCCTGGGAATTAGCGACCTGAAGGACTACGACAGATACGCGCCCATCACCCAGGACACCATCCCCTGCGAGTACGGGACAGCCAAGTCAATGGTCCTGGCGGCATACTCCGGTTTCAGCCCCGTGTCAGGGGAAATAGTGAAGGAATTCTTCGACAAGGGCTGGATAGATGCAGACCCCAGGCAGGGCAAGGAGTCTGGCGCTTTCTCCGCGAGCACGTCATCCGACCACCACCCCTACATCATGCTCAACTTCACCGACGAGCTCACCGACGCGATGACCATGGCCCACGAGCTGGGGCACGGGATACACCAGTACCTGGCGAGGAAGCAGGGGGACCTGCTCATGGACACGTCGCTGTGCATGGCGGAAACGGCATCCATATTCGGCGAGATGATACTGTTCAACGACCTGGTGGCCAAGGAGCCGGACCCCAAGAGGCGCCTCAACCTTCTGTGCGGCAAGATCGAGAGCATCTTCGCCTCGGTCCAGCGCCAGATAATGATGAACAGGTTCGAGACCCGCCTCCACAAGGCCCGCAGGGAGAATGGCGAGCTCAAGACAGAGGAGATAGACAGGATATGGCTGGAGGAGAACCGCTGGATGTTCGGCGACTCAGTGGAAATGACCTCGGAATACGGGTGCTGGTGGTCCTATGTCCTGCACTTCGTCCATTACCCGTTCTACACTTACGCTTACTCTTTCGGGGAGCTGATGGTCATGTCCCTGTACGAGCAGTACAGAAAGACGGGCCAGGAGTTCGTGCCGAGATACCTGGATATGCTGGCGGCCGGCGGCTCCGACTACCCGAAGAACCTGATGAAGAACATGGGCTTCAACATAAACAATGCGAAGTTCTGGCAGAACGGCCTGAACCTGATCGAGCGCATGGTCAAGCAGGCCGAGGACGAGGCGAAGAAGTTGGGGTACTGAGTTTCTTCGGCCATGCCCATTGCCCGATGCCCGGGCAAGCGCACATAAAAGGATGAGAGAATCGCTGTCTGTGCAAGAGTTGGTACATCGGGGGGCCACAGTGAACGTTGGGTAAGGCCCCATACCACTGCCCTCGCAACTAATGGCCGAATTATGTTTGTTTGGGGCCATTAGTCTCGCTCGCATCGATGTTCACAGGTTGAAGCGGAGCTACGATGCTCGTACAGGCAGGGCTAGAGGAGAAATGCACGCTGTGCATCACAACAGCCAGATTTTCAAAATCTGGCATTATGACCCCGCCCTCCAGCTAGCATAATGCGAAATTCAGGCGAGGCATGATCGGGTTGAATGGGTGCCGGAGCTACGGGCCGGGAATCCGCTATTTCCCGACGAACTTCGGCTCGCGTTTCTCCGCGAAGGCCGTGACCCCTTCCCGGAAGTCCTCAGTCGCGCCAGAAATGGAAATCATGTGCCGTTCCGCCGCAAGATGTTCCTCCAGCCGGCTGTTCTCGCTCAGCCTGAGAAGTGTCTTGGCGCGGCCTATTGCCAGGCCCGGACCTTTTCCAATCTTTTCAGCCACACCGAGGACCGTCTCCATGAGTTTTTCAGGTTCGACGGCTTGGTTGATGAGCCCAAGATGCTCGGCCGTTTCCGCGTCGATTGTCTCGCTCAGGAATATCAGTTCCCTGGCCTTGGCAGTGCCCACCAGCCTGGGCAGGAAATAGGTGCCGCACCCAGGCGCCAGTCCTATCTTCATGAACCCCATGTTGAATTTTGCTTTTTTCGAGGCGTACCGAAGGTCGCAGGCCATCGCAAGTGCGGCGCCGGCGCCCACGGCATGGCCGTTGACCGCCGCGATGACCGCCTTCTCCATGGTGTAAATCCTGTGTACCGGCTTGTGGATCCAGCCCGAAAGCTCCGCTAGGAATTTCTCCGGGTCAGGGGCATCCGCCATGGCCTTGACATTGCCTCCGGCGCAGAATCCTTTTCCCTTCCCTGTGATGATGATGACTTTGATTTCCTCATCTTCCTGGCATTCCAGGAGCGCATCCTCCAGTTCCTCGGACATTTGTGCGTCCAGCGCGTTCATGTTGTCCGGCGTCGCCAGGGTCAGCGTCGCTATCCCGTCTTTCGTCTCGGCCTCGATGCTTTTGTAGGTCAATCTCACACCCGGATGCACATTCACCGGCAATACAAAATGGTTTTTCCCAACGCAAGTTGAATGCGCCTCCCAGTTTGAATACTGCCCACACGTTCCTCGTTTCCGAATCCCGAAGGGTTCGGATACCGACAAAAACGCACGCAGGCTTCGGATGCCGATAATTACTGCCTAAATGCCGAGATAGTGCCGAATCAAGATTCGGCTAAGTCGCAACCAAGTATGGTTGCTCCACGCTCCCCCCTCCAGGGCTGGGATGAATCGATGAATTAAGACAGAATCAATGTCCAACCATATTTCATCGAGAGAACTGCTCCGACCACATCAACTCGGATTCGAAGGAGCAGTGCGAATCGGCATGAGCAGTAACGTGGGATATGCCGTTGCATGCCGTCCTAATATGTTCAAAGAAAATCGAAGCCTTCCAGCTTCGAGAAATCAGGCATGCTCCATTTTGAGATTTCAAAATGGGTTTGCCGAATATCTGATTCG
>DAJR01000044.1 GCA_002496385.1 Methanomassiliicoccales archaeon UBA147
AATCCCTAGACCCTTTATCACATTTGGTAAACAAAGACCCTAGACCCTTTATTTCATTTTGTGAGCAAATACCCCAGACCCTCTACAATAAATATCAAATCAGTTATGGTTTTTCCCAGAACGCGCAGCACCCGCCCTTCTCGACAATGTCCACACCCATGCCCTTCAATTCCCTGACCAACTTTTTCGAGGGCATGGCAACCGAGGCAATGCCCAGCTCCGCAAGCAGTTCCGCGGGGATTATATCGCCCCTGGGCCGCATGCACCCTATCCCGATGGCGGTTTCCTGGGGAAGGATTTTCCTGGCCATGCGCAGGACCTCGACAAGCCTTGCAGAGGACCTGTCATCTACGCCCCGGGCCATTAGTGCGTTGAGAACCACGAATCGAGGGGGATGCCCGGCGATGATTTCCAGTGCCTTTTCTTCCCCGGAATCCCGACCCATGTCAAGGCCGGCGGTGATATGGGGCACAGCCCTCAGCCCTGCCTTTTTGAAGGCATCCAGGGCCTTGCCGAAATACCCCGGTTCAAGGTCAAGCCCGTATATTTTCTTGACAACCTCCGGGGAGCCTATCACGTCGAAAGAGACGATATCGACACCTTTGTCCCGGAGCTTAGGGATGCTGTCCAGCCGGATGAAGCCTGTATGAATATTTATTGATATATCTATATTTTCTTTTATATTATTAATTATATTTAAATAATCAAATATCGGAACCTGGCCGGACGCATCGCAGCCCCCGCTGATGAGCATCCCTTTCACACCTGCATTGGCCGATTTCTTGGCAAGGGCATAAAGTTCTTTCGGGGTAAGGGCCGGAGCCATGTGCTTCAGGAACCGGCCCCTGCAGTGGGGGCACTGGAGCGCGCATTGCTCGCCGGTGAGGGAGATGGTGATGAAGTTTCGGTCCGGCTGGAACACATCCATGGCTACACGGTCCTTTTGAACATCCTCTCCAGCTCGGAATTCGTTATCCTGATTATCGTCGGCCGCCCGTGCGCGCAGGTGTAAGGATTGTCCAGCCCGTGCATCTCCTCTATCAGCCTGGCCATCCTCTCGTGGCTCAGTTTTTCGCCCGCCCGGATGGCGGAATGGCAGGCCACCAGGTGCATTATGTCGTCCTTCTTTTCCGATATAGATTTCGCCCTGCCGAGCTCGGCCATCTCGCCAATCAGGTCCATTAGCCCCTGCTCTGTCTCGATGTGCCCGCCTATCGCCGGCACAGCGCGGACCAGGTACGTGTCCTTCCCGAACGGCTCGATCCTGAACCCCAGCTCCTCGATGACAGGGCGGAAATGTTCGATTAGCTGGCTCTCCCTCTTCCCGAGTTCCAGCAATACCGGCGCTATGAGGTTCTGGGCCGAGCGTTTTTCCGGCCTGTTCCTCAGCCTGTCCAGCATTATCCGCTCGTGGGCAGCATGCTGATCAATTATCATCAGGTCGGCGCCGCTCTGGGCGAGGATGTAGGTGTCCAGTATCTGGCCGATGACCTTCATGTGGGGGAGCATTGCACTCTCGGCAATCTCGGGAGATTCCTCTTTCCCCGCGAACAACTCTTTCTGTTCAGTGAATCTCACAGGTTCGGCCTTGGCTGGATGGGTGCCTGCAGTGGGGCCGGCCGGCGGCGCAGGGGCGGCCGGTTCGAGTGGGAACAGCTCCCTCAATCTGGGCGAGGTTTCAGGGATATGCCGGATGTTCCCCAGGGCTTCTGCCACGGCATTCGTCACCAGGTTGGCCACCGCTTTCTCGTCGGCAAATCTCACTTTCCTTTTCGTGGGATGGACATTGACATCCAGCTTCTGCGGGTCGATGTCAAGAATCAGCACACCGACAGGGTGCCGGTTCCTCATGAGAAGCCCGGCATAGCCCGCCTCGACGGCCTCGAAAATCGCGGAACTGGACACAGGTCTCGAGTTGATGAACAGGTAAAGGCCGTCCCTTGTGGACCTGGTGACCGTGGGTTTGGCCAGGTGCCCCCTCGCGCGTATGCCCCCGGCCGAAATATCGAAGGACACCAGCTCCTTCGCCACCCTCCTGCCCATGACATCGCTGATGCGGTCGGGAGTGTTCTCTGCCCTGGGGAGGTTCAGAACCTCGACATTGTCGTTCCGGAGACTGAACGCCGTCCCCGGATTGGCGAGCGCCCTCTCGGTGACTGCTTCGATGATATGGCCCACCTCGACCCTGTCGCTTTTCAGGTACTTCAGCCTGGCCGGGTGGCCGCTGAAGAGGTTCCTGACCGTTACCGTGGTGCCGACCGTGCGGCCTGTTTTCTTGATCTCACCAGGCTTGCCCCTGCGGTAGGACAGTGAATGGCCGACATCCGCTCCCTTCTCGCGGGTGGATATGTCCACGTCGGCGACCGAGGCGATGCTGGATAGCGCTTCCCCCCTGAATCCCATCGTGGCCAGTGTTTCAAGGTCACCAATGACGTTCAGCTTGCTGGTCGCATGCTGGACAAAAGCCAGCTCCAAGTCGTCTTTGGAAATGCCGCACCCGTCGTCCGTCACCTCGATTAGCTCCTTTCCGGCGCCGCCAATCCTCACGCGTATGTCCCTTGCGCCTGCGTCCAGGGAGTTCTCCACCAGCTCCTTGACCACGCTGGCCGGACGCTCTATCACCTCGCCCGCGGCAATCTTGTTGACGGTGGCATCGTCCAGTATCCGGATGGGGCTCATCTTCCCTCCCTCAACTTGGATTTCAGCTCATGGAGCTTCTGGAGCGCCTGCATCGGGGTCATGTGGTCCACGTCCAGCTTATCCAGCTCGGCCTCGAGTGGGTGAATGGCCTGGACAGCGTCCTGGAACATCACGAGCTGGGTGTATGTCCTGCTCTTCTTCGGCTTCGCGCCGTCCGAGAGGTCCATTACTGTGCGGTCCTCGATGTCCTTGAGCAGTTTCTTGGCCCGCTCCACGACCTCCTGGGGCATGCCTGCAAGCTTGGCCACCTGGACCCCGTAGCTCCTGTTGGTGCTGCCAGGGATGACCTTTCTGAGGAATATGATGTCGTCCTTCTCCTCCTTCACCGCGATGTTGCAGTTCACGACACCGTCCAGAAGGTCCTCCAGCTCGTTGAGCTGGTGGTAATGGGTGGCAAATATAGTTTTGGCGCCGACCTTGCGGGAATGCACGTACTCGGCCACCGCCCAGGCGATGCTGAGTCCGTCGAATGTGCTGGTGCCCCTGCCCAGCTCGTCCAGCAGGATGAGGCTGCGGTTTGTCGCGTTCTTCAGTATCTCGGACACCTGGGTCATCTCGACCATGAACGTGCTCTGGCCCCTGGAAAGGTCGTCGAAGGCCCCGACCCGCGTGAAAATCCTGTCCACGATGCTCATCCTGGCGGACCTTGCAGGGACGAAGCTGCCTGCCTGCGCCATCACGGAAATCAGCGCTATCTGCCGCATGTAGGTGGATTTGCCTGCCATGTTGGGCCCGGTGAGGATTATCACGCGGTTGCGCTTCATGTCCAGAAGGGTGTCGTTGGGAATGAAGCTCTCAGAAAGCAGGCTCTCCACCACCGGATGCCTGCCCTCGGTGATGGCTATGGCATTGTCATCGTCGAATTTCGGGCGGACATAGTTCTGAAGGATGGCAATCTCGGCAAGGGAGGCCAATGCGTCCAGCTCGCCCAGCGCCTTCGCGGTTGCCTGGAGCCGCACTGATTGGGCCGATACAGCCTCCCTGACGCGGCAGAATATCTCGTATTCCAGTGCGGTCGAGCGCTCGTTCGCCGACAGTATCTGGAGCTCCTTCTCCTTGAGCTCGGGGGTGATGTACCGGTCCGCGTTGGCCAGGGTCTGCTTCTTGGTGTAATCCGCTGGAACCTTGTCCGCCTGGCTCTGGGGAATCTCGATGAAGTAGCCGAACACGCGATTGTACTTTATCTTGAGGGTCTTGATGCCGGTCCTGGCCCTCTCGGATTCCTCGAGCCCGGACATCCACTTTCCGCCGGTCCGCGCCATCTCCCTGAGCTCGTCCAGCCGGGCATCGTATCCTTCGCGTATCATCCCGCCGTCCCTCACGCCGATTGGCGGTTCGTCGGCGATGGCCTTTGAAATCTCATCGGTGAGGTCCTGGCAGGGGTCCAGGTTCCCGCGTATTGTTCTCAGCAGGTCCGGCACCTTGCCGCCCAGCGCGCCCACCATGGGGGCGACCGCGGCCAAGGTCTCGCCGATGGCGGAGATGTCCCTGGCATTGGCGCTTCCGTAGATGCTGCGGGCCAGCAGCCTCTCAAGGTCCCTTATGTTCTCCAGATACTCCCGGATCTCCGACTTCATAGCTCGATCGCCGAACAGAAGGGCGATCGAGTCCAGGCGCGCATCTATCGTCTTCGGGTCCATGAGCGGCTTGGCAATCCAGTTCCTCAGGGTGCGGCTGCCCATCGGCGTAAGGGTGCGGTCCAGCAGGCCGAAGAGCGTGCCGGCCTTGCCCCCGTCGCGGATGTTCGAAAAAAGCTCGAGGTTCCGCATGGTGACCGAGTCCAGCATCATGAAGTCCTTTATCTCGTAGAGTTTGACGGCCTTGATCTGGGCGACGCTGCCTTTCTGCATTTCAAGGAGGTAGGCAAGCACCGCACCGGCCGCCGTTATCGCGGGAACCGAATCGGCGGTTCCCGACGTATCCTCGACATGGCTGCAGAGCGTCTGCCAGGCATTCTCCTTCGAGAATTGGGAGGCGGTCCCCACGGTGACCGAGCAGGAGAGGTCCCCTTCCATGATCCGCTCCAGGCCTTTCGGCCCGATATCGGGGGAGACCAGGCACTCGGAGGGGGAGTAGCGCGCAATCTCGTTCCGCAGCTGCCTCTCGGCATTCTCGCCCCCCAACTGTGTCACCATGAACTCGCCTGTGGATATGTCCACAGCAGCCAGGCCGTACCCGGACTTGTGGCAGGACACTGCCACCAGGAAGTTGTTGGCCTTTCCCCGGAGCATCGACTCCTCCATGACTGTCCCGGGCGAGACTATCCTCACCACCTCCCTCTTGACAAGGCCCTTGGCCGTCTTCGGGTCCTCGACCTGTTCGCATATCGCGACCTTGTAGCCGGCCTTGACCATCTTGTGCAGGTAAGCGTCCAGCGCATGGTAGGGGATGCCCGCGAGCGGCATCTTCTCCCCTCTCACCTTGCCCCGGGTGGTAAGCGTGATGTCCAGGACTTTGGAGGTAATCTTGGCGTCATCCCCGAACGTCTCGTAGAAATCACCCATCCTGAAGAACAGGATGGTACCCGGGTAATCGGCCTTCATGCGGTTGTACTGCTGCATCATGGGTGTGTCTTCGACCAGGTTCCGCCCCCTGCGTTGGGTGAAAGGTATGCTTTCTAATATATTTGATGGAAAAGCCCGCTGACCTTGCAAAACCTATTTAACAATCAGCGGCATGGCATCACCGCCATGAAAGCCCACACAATCTTTGCGCTGGCCGTTGTCGCCATGCTGCTGCTCCCGATTGCCCGTGCCCAGTCGATAGACGAACCCAGGTTCGTCAACAGGATGCTCGGGGATTTCAGCACGCCCTCCATCGAGCCGGGGGAAGCAGGCCAGTTCTATTTCAGCGTCAACAACCCGGACCCGTTCAACCTCACCGGCCGGATGGAAAACGCCGTCATCTCTGTTTCTATATACCACTATGCGACCCTGGAGGAATCCCTGCCGATAGGCCAGATCACCAACCCGCCTGTATTCTCCGGCAACGGCACGACGTCGACCCAGATCTATTGCGGCAGCATCCCCCCGGGCGGAGAGTTCCCAATCCCGCTGACTATAATCACGGACAGGGACACACCGCACGGCTCATATTTCTCCCAGAGCAGCTACTTCGTGAGGTTCATGCTGTCCTTCGAATACCTGGGACAGAACTACACCATGGCCTCCAGGGGACACTTCACTGATGAAGAGTGGGAAGCGCTGAAATCCGGGAACACCGGCGCAGGGGAGATAAACCAGACCTACCTGCATGAACTCGGGTACGACGGGATAATTCCGGACTCCGCATTCTCTGTCAGGAAGGACATCCCGCTCTGGCCAGCCTACATTCTCGCAGGCTTGACCGTGCTCAGCGGCCTGACCGCATTCTCTTACTTCGTCCTGGACAACCCGGGGAAGTATCCGAGGCTGGAAATCAGGCTCCTTCGCATCACGGGAAAGATGAATCTGTGGAAGAGGACGGTTCTCAGGCGATTTAAAAAATCAAGGAAAGATACTGGCCCATGAGTTTTATCAATTCAGAAAGATATAAATAGGTACAGCCTCATCCTCGTCATGGTGAAAGCCTGCTCGACCTGGACGTAATGCTGTACGATTTCCTGCCCAAGATCCTGCTCTCGATATTCTGTGGCAGCCTCATCGGCCTGGAGAGGGAGCTCAGGGAGAAGCCCGCCGGCATGAGGACCTACATGCTCATATCCACCGGAGCGACGCTCTTCACCATGGTGAGCATTTATTTCGTTGAACAGTGGGAGGGGAATTCCGACCCGCTCAGGGTCGCCGCGCAGATCGTCACCGGCGTAGGATTTCTGGGCGCGGGAACAATAATGTTCGCCAAGGGCCACATCAGCGGGCTCACCAGCGCCGCGGCCATATGGACGTCCGCAGCAATCGGCCTCACCATCGGCCTGGACATGCACCTGTTCGCGATGATAGTCACGCTGCTGGTCGTGCTCTCCCTGATCTTGCTGGGAAAGGCGGAGAGGGCCCTCGGCCTCAAGGGAAGAAGGCATCACAGGTTCAGGGCAGTGATGGACCTGGCTGCTGTGGCGGAATTCCAGGAGGCGACGAAACATGCGTCTACAAAATTCAACATCATCGAGATGGAAGCACACAACGGCAAAGTCAGCATCGTCATCGAGTGCCACCTCACCAGGTCGGAACGCCAGAGCTTCAAGAAACTCCTGATGAAGCTAAATGCCAATTTCAAGATACTGGATGAGTAAACTGCCGACCATTGATAGGGGTTGTTTGTCTTTATGATTCTAGGGGGCTAGGGACTAGGGGCTAGGGGCTAGGGTTGATAACATATGTTTTGTGCTGGCTGTTCAAGTCAGCCAGCACACCCTAGACCCTTAATTCCATTTTGCAAACAGAGCCCCTAGACCCTTTATACCATCTTGTAAACAAAGACCCCAGACCCTCTATCCCATGGCGAAAGCCTCTTTTTGCCTCATTCTGTTCCGGCGTTCATCGATTGCTGTCAGAATGTCGCAAGCCAGATGGTGCTATTAAGTATCACAATGTTTCCGCGCCATTGGTGAATCCTCTGCTTAAATCAAATAACAGACGGATTCACCGGAAAAAGAAAATTATTGGAATTTTTCTTTATTCCTCAGATACTGTTCCTCGCTCATCTTCCCTTCTTTGTACGCCTTCTCGATGCGCTCCAGTTTATCCTCGTTGGTGAGTCCGGACTTCGGAGGCTCGACCTTCTGGGGTTCGGATTCCGGAATGGATTCAGGCGCGGGTTCGGGGGCGCAGAACGGGCACGGTGCGCCCTTCTCGATGTCGAGGCCGCAGTTGGGGCAGATTTCAGTCTCCAGGGCGGGTTCCTGCCGAGCGGTTGGTTCTACAGCCTCTGAAGCCTCAGCGGGAATCCCGGCGGCCTGTTCTACCGATGCGGCGTTGCCCCGGAACGCGACCAGCATCCCTATTATGGCCAGCATGACTATGAGGATCCACAGCCACCAGAATCTCGTCAGGAGGCCGTCCTGCTCGGGGGTCGTGTCGTCATTGTCATCTTCTTCGGCCCATCGGTCCGGGTCGTCCGGGAAGGCATCAAGAATCAGGTCTGTGGTGCTGTCGTCCACGGTCATGCCCGGGTTCCAGGCATCCGGGTATCCGTCGCCATCACTGTCCACGCTAGCGGCAGGGTCGGTGGGGAATGCGTCTTCGTGGTTCGGCACTCCGTCCTCGTCAGAATCTGGGGCAGGCAAGGATCTGACGGCCACGGTGTCGTTCGCCGAGTTGCCGGCTGCATCGGAGACGGTGAGTACCACAGTAAAATTGCCGGGGGTCAAAAATACAAATGTGGGCATGGGTCCGTAAAGTGTTATGGTTCCCCCGTCATACTGAAACATCCATGTGTAATTAGTGATGCCGATGTTGTCTGTGCTGGCCTTGCCATTGAAATTCACCGGGTCTCCCCAATTCACAGTCTGGTTCTCGCTGGCATCCGCGACAGGCGGGTCGTTGTCAATGATTGGTATAGCTCTTACCGCACTGACATTCCAGTTCCCAGCCTTGTCTGTGACGGCGATGGAATATTCCAATACCGTCAATTCGTCCGATGGCATGGTTATCGTCCTGTTGCCGTAACCGCCTGACGATTGTACGAAACTGAGGTTCATCTCAAGTTCCCGGCCGATGCGGAATATCACTCTGACTTCCGAAAAGGCTATGTTGTCGGTGACAAGGCAATGGAATGTGTAGGCGTCTCCTGTCGTGGCCTCGGCCAAGCTGTAATCCTCTATCTCCGGAGGGGTCTTGTCGAATCCGCAAATCTCATCCGCATTGTCGGGCAAAGGTTCCACGTTCCCGATGGAATCGCAGGCGATGCTGTACAACTTGTAATGTCCCTCGCCATCCGGGAAGTCAAATGTATAATTCCATGGTTCCTCGTGCATGACCTCGAAGTCCGTCAAGGGAGACCAAGTGACGTTGTCCGCACTGTACTCGTAAAGAAGAGCGACGTTTGCCACCTGGCCATCGACGGTCTTTATCGCAGCCACTGATATGTTCACGGTCCCAGTTCTGTGCCAGTACGCCCCGGTATCCCCAATGAAGGAGGTGGGCAAAGTTCCGAAGCTAGAATCTCTCATGAGCGGATAATTGTCCCTGGCGCCGGAATCGCCATGTATGGCGGTGTAGGGCGTGTCCCCTATTCCGTCGGAGCCGGGATTGTTCTGGGCGGGCCCGTTGCGATTGTCCACGCCAGTGTAATCGCCCCAGTAGTTGCCGCCGGAGGGGTAGCCGTTGTGCCATTGATTGGGGGAATTATAGTTTATTCCCTGATAAACATTCGATGCGAATGTGTTGTGAAAAATCAAATTTGAGTTAGATGTGTACACTGCCAAACCAAAACTATTGTTTGAAATGTGATTGTAATTTATGACACAATTGGTAGTTTGGTGTAAAGACATTCCAAAATAAGTATTACCATCCACAATGTTTTGCTTGATTACCAGCGAATTCGAATAATCGACACAGATGCCCTCTTCATTGTTGTTTATAGTATTATTGATTATGTTGCATGCACTCGAATATATTGAAACAAGTCCAATACGCACGTTGTGGCTCACGATGTTTTGGTGTACACTGATATTCCTGGACTCGTACAGATATCCTCCGTCGTCATTCAACGACACATCATTGTTCATGAAAATATTGACGTCGGAAAATGCATAATAAAAACCAAAGGCATTGCACTGGAAACTGTTACTGGCTAGGGTGTTATGAGAAGAATATTCCACCCACACACCGGCGATATTAGATGTCGCAGTGTTGTTAATCAGTGTGTTGTGGCTGGAATCAGAAAGGTGAATGCCGTATTTGTTTCCGGTCACAGTATTGTTCATTATGCTATTGTTGCCCGAGTACCTAAGTTCCAGACCATTCTCTGCGTTATTATACAATTGGTTATTCTCGAATATGTTTGATTCGGAGAACCAAACCTGTATGCCATATGTATTGTTTCGGCATTCGTTCGATCTGAAGGTATTGTTGGTTGATTCATATACATTCATGCCTATAAAACTTCCACTTATGTCATTGTTGAGTATCATGCTATCCGTTGATGCTTGAATAATTAAGCAACTGTACGCTGCATTAGAGATTGTGTTGTTTTGAATATGGCTGTCCCGGGAATGAAAAATGCCTATACCGCCAGAGTTGGCGAGATAGTTAGAGGAAACTATGTTATGCTCACAGTCAAGCACACTAATACCGTTAATGTTATCGGCTAATGTGTTAAAGAGTACAGCGAAATTCACGGAATAACTCAGGAACATGGCATCCTCATTTCTCTCGAACGTACAGTTAATTATCGAAAAGTTCTCACTACTATAGACATAAATCCCGAGATTTTCGTATCCCATGATACCGCCGCCGCTGGCATCGTGCATGTAGCAGTCCCTAACGATGAAATGTTCGGTGGTGTTCCCGATGAACATACAATACCCATACCCGGTCCCATCTATCTCATAATTCTCGATTATCCACGGGTTGTCTGCAGTGCCATTGCCGCTGCCGTTGGCATATGCGGGAAAATCCGCGTTCGAGTTAATGCGGAATGGAGTGGACATTATGTATGTGGGGCCACTTCGCTCGATATCCAGCCCTGAAATAATCATTGAACCCGGCCAGTTCAAGCCCAGGAAAGCACCGCCCATCAACGCGAGGCACACCCACACCGCCAGGACCTTTCTCATTCATTCCACCCCGTCTTTCCCATGGTCATTGTATCGCCTTTTCTCCTTATTACCCTTTCGCCCGGTCTCCCCATATTACTGGCTATTTAGCCAGCGTTTCGCTCGCGAATTCACTTACCACAGGTTAGTTGCATACCTGATTTATCGAGGCCTGTCTGATATCTTTGTAAATCTAGGGGTCTAGGGACTAGGGNNCTAGGGTTGCTACCATATGTTTTGTGCTGGCTGTTAAAGTCAGCCAGCACACCCTAGACCCTTAATTCCATTTTGCAAACAGAGCCCCTAGACCCTTTATACCATTTTTCGAACAAAGACCCCAGACCCTCTACAATTATTTCAAAAATGAAAACGCCAGGATGGATTGATTACAGACCCCGTCAGTAGGTTATCTTGAACTCACAGTAGGAATCTCCCTTGAGTGCGCATTTTGTCTCTTCGACAGAGCCGTTGGTCTTGGTCGCCTCCAGTATCCCCTCGCACACTCCGAACCACACCTCGCAGCTCTCCCTGATGCGGCACACATCGAACAGCCGAACGACGATCTCGCCGTCCTTGTCGGTGTTGGTCTCTATGCGGCCATAGGAGTATATCTCGCTGAAGTTCTTGGGAACCCTGTTCGCTATGGTCTTCGGATCGGAGAATCTCACGAGCCAGGAAAGAATGCCGAGGTTGGTCGCGATGAATTTGCCGCATTCCTTCAGGTACTCCTCCCCCTTTTCTCTGGAGATCCATCGGAGGATGTTCTCCCGTATCGCATCCTGGTAATAATTTCCGTCCCTGAACTCACCCCAAAGGCCGATGTCGCTCATGCACAGGCGATAACCATCACGGCCCCATTTCTTGGTGACGAAACCCATGTACGAATTCAAAATGCTGCCGCGAACCTTTCGCTCCATCTTTCCACCGGTAAAATGATAGGTCTGAATGGTTTATAGAGTTACCTATCGATGTTACGATAATGTTTGGTATTATGTATTTATTTTAACAGAACCGTCGAGATTAGATTATCGGTATGAGCTTGATATTGGGCGTCCCGCGCTCAAGGTCGTTGACTATGCCATAAATGATGGTCTTTGGCTTTACCCCGTAGATGCAGGGACATCTGTCGATGGTGATTATCTTGAAATATGTGTCGGCCATGTTCATTATTTCCTGGGTCAGCCTCAGCCCGGGTTTCAGTATCCCGATTCCGAGGTCCTTGGATATCTTGATCTTGGCCACGGCATCGAGGAGGTGCTGGATGGCGACCTCGCCGCCCCTGAGGTACTCCAGGGTGTCGAACCCGGTGAAATCCATTATGGGCTTTCCTTCGGGACTCCTGAGGAATTCGACATTGCTCTTCCATGTCCGGAGCGCGTCATCCTTGTTCCGGGTGCCCAGCGCCATGATGTATGGTGATTCGCTCTTCGTTGTGAAGTAATCCGCTATCCGGATGTAATTCTCGAATTGGCCCTCGGGCAGGAATTTGTCGAGGTCCTTCTTGATGGTCTCCGCGTGGTCGCCGCCCGAGAGCACTGCGAAGATGCCCTTGTTCTGGGAGATGAAGTTGAGGAGGATGGGAACCACTATCGAGTGATACTCCTCGTTCGAGACATTCTCATCGACTTCTATGACATTATAGCTGCCTGCCTTGTACCCCCCGCCGAGAAGGGCGTCAAGGTCCCTGGTGCCGGTGCTGTACCGGTCTCCGGAGTCGGGTATGCTCTGCCATTGCGATATGTCTCCCAGATACATCTTGAAAGGGTCGAAGCTGTTGAATCGGCCCCCGTTTAGCGTCATCAGGTATGATGGCTGGAGTATCTGCGTGCCCCTGAGCTTCTCAATCCGGAGGTTCCTGACGCGGCGGCCTTCCCTAGATTCGAATGTGTGCTTGATGACACCGTCAACCAGGTACTCGAGGTTATTGGCTTCCTGGTTCTCGAGAACGAATACGACATCCGCATTCGAGCCCTCCACTAGGTCTTTCTGTATGCAAGTAACGAATTCCTCGCCCTCGAGGCTGTACTTGTTGGTGATCCCCTCGACGCTGTCGATGATTATCATGGACTTGTCAGGAAGGTTGCCCTCAACACGTTCGTAGATTCGCTCTATCTCCGGCATCCTGTTCCTTTCGAGCAGAACCGACAGCCTGGTCCTGTCCACCTTTGACGGGGGGGCAAGCGGCTCGTCGCTCACGGTCCTCAGAAAATCCCTTGCATGGCTCAACCTCTGCAGAGCCTCCGCATCGGGCGCATCCTCATCGTCGCCATCTTCCTGTACCAGATGCTGAAGCAGTATCCTGCTGGAATCGATGATCCTGTTCTTCATCTCCTCCTTTTCCAGCCAAGGGAATTGCCTGAAGAGGGCATCGTCGGAGACCCTGCTGGACAGATATATGCTCTTCTGAGGGTCAGCTAAATCTTCCAGGAGTTGGAGGGCCATCGTGGTCTTTCCAGACCCGGCACTGCCCTTGACCAGGAGCGAGCGGCCCCCGGGCTTCCCGAAGAATGTGCGTATCTCGCTGGGAATGGATATATGATTTGAATGCGGCTTATTCATTCTGCATCGCCTCGCGAATCTTGATCTCAGCCTCGCTGGCCTTCTTGTCGAGTTCGCTGATGTCCAATTTGCTGCTCATGAGGACAAATATTGCCTTTCTGCCGAGGCTGCGGATGATCATGGAACTCATAGGGCCAGTCTCGACGACCACTTTGTTGGGCTTCTCCCAGCCGCTGCCGGTGAATATTACTTCGGACGCCCCGAATATGGTTGCAGAGAGCGTGGCTATTGTCTCGGCCGACATTCCGGACGGAAGATGCCAAGCAATGGGAGTTCCGCTTCGGGTGACGACGGCGGAAATCTCAATGCCATACTCGCTATCGAGCTTCTCAAGTTCCCTGTTCAGTTCAGCAACTATAGTCATGTACTGCCCCCTTAGGTCAGAGTTACGTAAAGTACATCAGGTTATATAAGCATTGTGGATTCCCGTCGAATGCTGGCGTAATCAACTTCGGTGGCAAGGAAGGGGGATTTGGCGCACCAAGGCCTGTCCGAAGCCTACATAACTTTTTATATATTTGTATATGTTTAGGGTGACATATTGCGGACATGCAAATGCCTGCAAGTTTGTTCATGGAGTGTGAATGGATGAGTTCCATTGTAAAAGAGGTATTGGCCCGTTCGGTCCCGGAGATAACCCATCAGGAGGCTCCGGCCGAGTATCGCGTAGGAGGACAGAGCGCGGAGGACGAGGAATTAGAGCGCATACTGGCAGGTCTGAAGACCAACATCAAGATCGTTGGTTGCGGCGGTGGCGGCAGCAATACCGTCAACAGGCTGGTGGAATCAGGCATTCTAGGCGCGGACCTTTATGCACTCAACACCGATGCCCAGCATCTTCTCACGATTCATTCACCACACAAGATACTGATCGGCAAGAGGTCCACCAAGGGCCTGGGCGCCGGCGCATTGCCGCAGATCGGCGAGGAAGCGGCCAGGGAGGCGGAGGAAGAGATTAGGGCAGCCCTCACGGGAGCCGACATCGTCTTCGTCACCTGCGGGCTGGGCGGGGGAACAGGCACAGGCTCAGCGCCTTTCGTCGCAGCGCTGGCCAAAGAGATGGGCGCGCTTGCGATCGCAATCTGCACATCCCCGTTCAAAGCAGAGGGCAGCATCAGAATGGAGAATGCCGAGTACGGTCTCGAAAAGCTTCGCTCGGTCGCCGACACGGTTATAGTTATCCCGAACGACAAGCTCATCGAGCTCGTTCCCAAACTATCAATCAACGCCGCATTCAAGGTCGCGGACGAGGTCCTGATGAGGTCGATAAAGGGAATCACCGAGGTCGTGACCAAGCCCGGACTGGTGAACCTTGATTTCAACGACATCAAGACCATCATGAGAGGCGGCGGCGTGGCCATGATTGGCCTCGGAGAGAGCGACGGAGAGGAAAGGGCCATCGAGGCAGTGAACGAAGCTATAGATTCCCCGCTCATCGATGTGGACATCACAGACGCGACAGGCGCTCTCATCAACGTCACCGGCGGGGCCGACATGACCATCGCAGAGGCCGAGCAGGTCGCGGAGATAGTGCAGTCCAGGATCAGCTCGAACGCGAGAATCATCTGGGGCGCCGCAGTCGATCCGGAGCTCGAGGGTATGATCAGGGTCATGATTGTAATCACTGGTGTGAAATCAAACCAGATGTATGCAAAACAGGACACCAGGAGGGGCAAGGACATAGGTGTGGACCTCATCAAATAGGCCGGCACTTTTAATTCGGGTGAGCTAATGGTGGACATCGTCGAGGAATCATGGAATGCACAAGGTTATATCGAGAACCGGTTCAAGAACTTCGGTAAGGGAAAATACGGCCGCGTCCTGAAAATGGCCAGGAAACCGGAGAACGACGAGTACCTCAAGGTCATCCAAATAACCGGGATCGGCCTCACCCTGATGGGCGGCCTGGGATTCCTGATATACTGGATTTGGACCCAGCTTCCTTCATATTTTTAGATTTGAGGTCATAACATGTCGCTTCTCGAAGGTATGGACAAGAAAGAAAACGAACAGACGCAAAAACCGGCTGAAACCCCGCAGCCAGCCCAGGAATACAGGAAGATCAAGATCATCTGCGAGGGCGAGGAGAAGAGGGCCATCACGACCGGCATCACCTCGGATTACAATCTGAAGATAACATATGAGAGCGCCAAACCGGACAGGCTGAGGTTTGCCGTGAGCGCCATCCACGATTCGAGCCTCGGGGAGCACGGCGCCGAATGGGTCGTGGTCATCAACCTGAAGGACCAGAAACCCTGGGAAGTCACCAGGACAGGATTGATGGACAGAGAGCTGGAGGTATCCCCGAACCAGACCATCCCGCTAGTTCTGAAGGTGACGGCCCCGAAAGGAGCCAGATACGGTGATGCGATAAACGTCGTCATCAATGTGAGCTCGATCTCCGACCCCGCGATGTCGGACTCGCTCACCACGAGGACAACAGCGCGGCAGTCGGTACTGGCTGTGAAAACCCAGATAGGCCACGAGAAGACGGTTGCCGACACCCTCAGCGTGAGAGCCCAGGACCTCGGCGTGCTCTCGATACTTTCGCCGGCACCGCTCAGGGGCTATGTCCTGGTCGAAGCCATGAACTCAGACAGGCTCGAGGAAGTTGTCCGCGGCATCAAGCGTGCAAGGGGCATCGTCGGGGGCGAAATGAAACTGGAGGAGGTCGAGCATTACCTCACGCCAAAAGCACTGGTCTCGGGCATAGTGGAAGGGGACATCGTCGAGCTCATCGCAGGGCCTTTCAAGGGAGAGAAGGCAAGGGTCCAACATATCGACGAAGGAAAGGAAGAGATCACAGTCGAGCTGTTCGAAGCCCTGGTGCCGATACCGGTCACCGTGAAGGGCGACAGCGTCAGAGTAATCGGAAAGGAGAAGTGAACACATGCCAGAAGTTGTAGAAGTGCTAGTTGACGGAGGAAAGGCCACGCCGGGCCCGCCGCTCGGACCGGTCCTCGGGCCGATGCAGGTGAACATCGTCGAGATTGTCAAAGTCATCAACGAGAAGACAAAGGCTTTTGCCGGGATGAAGGTGCCAGTCAAAATAACCATCGACCCGAAGACCAAGGCCTTCGATATTTCGGTCGGAACCCCGCCCACGAGCGCCCTCATCATCAAGGAACTGAAGATAGAGAAGGGCTCCGGGTCCAACAACGCGACCAAGGTCGGGGACCTGACCATGGAACAGGTCGTCAGGATAGCCAACATGAAGGAATCCGCAGTTCTGGGCAAGACTCTCAAGAACCGCTGCCTCGAGGTGGCGGGCACCTGCGTTTCGATGGGCGTCACCATAAACGGCGAGGACGCGAAACAGGCCCAGTTCCTGATAAAGGATGGAAAATGGGACAAGCATTTCAAAGAATGAGTGCACCAATTTCATAACTAACATACTTAGCTTTATCCGATATCAGATGGTTGCCAGCGTAGTGTGATTACGTTACTTCGGTGAGCTAAAACGCTCCATTTCCCTGCGGCTTCTCTCCGCCCAGAGCTTCATTCCCATCCTGTCGAATTCGGATACCGCGGCTTCCATGTGCCTGTTGGCACCGGCCATATCATTCTTTGCCCTGCAAAGCAGAGCCTGCTCATAAAGCAGCCTCGCCATTTCCTTTCTGTCGCCTATCTCTTTCAGGACATTCTCCGCAAGTTCGAACTCCGACCCGGCCTCATCGTGGCGCCCCATCTCCCTGAGGGACATTCCCAGAATCCTGTGGCTCATCACCTCTTCCGACCTGGCGCCCAATTCTATGGATAATTTCAACGCTATTTGGGCATTGGACAGCGCACTCTCGATATCGGATTTGAAAAGAGATACCTCTGCCATTCCGCATAGGTTGTGTATGGAAACGCGCCTGTCGCCTATCCCCTGGCAAATTTCCTGGCTATGTTTAAAATGCTCCGTCGCACCTTCCAGATTGCCAAGGTCCGCTTGCAGTTCGGCCAGGCTCCCCAGTGCCAAGGCCATTCCCGCCCGGTCGCCCATTCGCTCCCGCATTCCAAAGCTGAGTTTCTGATTCTCAAGGGCAAGTTCAAGGTCGCCATTGTCCCGGTGGAGCAGACTGATATTGCCAAGCACGGTCGCGATTCCCCGTTGGTCCCCCATCAATTCGAATAATCTCAGACTTCTCTCCTGAAATTCAAGCGAGCGCTGCAGTTCGCCCTTCTCCCAGTAGAGAAGGCCCAGATTGGCCAAGTTTGCCCCGGTGCCGGATCTGTTGCCTATCTTCTCGGATATCCCGAGACTGCGCCCGTAGCATTCAAGGGCCCTGTCAAGCTCGCCCCGATTCCAGTGCACTATGCCCATATTGCCCAACGCGGAAGCGATTCCGACATCGTCCCGCATCTCCTCCATCATTGTCAGGCTTTTCCCGAAATAGAGCATGGCCTGTTCGTAATCGCCGTTGTTCCAGTAAATGGTACCTATTATCCTGTAAGCATCCCCTATCCCTTTAAAATCGCCGAATCTCTCGAATATGGATAGTGAATCATTGATGACCTCCAGAGCCTTTTCATTCTCGCCCTTTCTCTGATGTACGCAACCCCGGGTGAAAAGTATCTTTGCATGTTCCCCGGTCTCTTCGCCAACACGGGAATCGGCACTGTCGAGGGTGTTCAGAGCCTTGTTGAACTCGCCCCTGTTCATGTGGATCTCCCCTATCTTTCTCAATGTTCTGGACCTGGCTTCCGTGGTCCGGGCGGATTTCATTGCTTCATCGAAGGACTCGAGGGAACTATCATAATTGCCCACAAGAGCCAAAAGGTCGCCGAGTGTCTCCAGGAGAGTGAATCGCTCTCCCTCTGCAATGTAGCTGAGCGCATCCGTGTAGGCATTTATCGCCTCCTGGTTGGAATAGCGCTCCCTGGCCATGTCGCCAGCCCTGAGAAGGTATTTCCCAGCCCTGGGGTCCCTTGCCCTATGATAATGATGGGCCAATTCGTTCACCGGTTGGGGCGTGGAACCTGAAAGGGCATCGGCCACCATCCTGTGATATTCCCCCCTGAGTTCCTCCATTATACCCTGATAAAGTATCTCTCTGATATTGGTGTGGTCGAACCTGCAGAGCTTTCCCGATGAGTGTATCAGCTTGTGAGCACTCTCTATATAAGCGACGGTTCTCAGAAGCGCGACCTTGTCCATGCCGGTCATATGCAATAAAATCTCAAGAGTGAATTCATCTCCCATCACGGACGCGCATTCCAGTACTCCCCGCTCGTCCCGGTTGAGCCTGTCCAACCGCCTTTTCACGACATCGAACACCTTGGTCGGGAGTTCCAACCCGTCAAGTTCCTTCATTATCTCCCATCTTCCGGACCCGGACCTGGCTATGACTCCCTCGTCGGCCAGCAATTTTAAGACCTCCATCACAAAGAGCGGGGTGCCCCCGGTCTCGGTGTGGACCAGAGCCAGGAACTCTCTGTCAAGGGTCAAATCATGCAATGCTGAGCATATCATCCTTCCGGTGCATTCCGCATCCAACCTGTCGAGTTTCATCTCCTCGAACAGGCCCTCCCTGCCCATGTCTTGCATGGCTCTTTCAAGGGGGTGTGCCTTCCCATGTTCGGGACTGGTGACATCTTCTGGCCGGTATGCGCATATCATGATGATGTTGTTCGCCCTGATGTTCCTGGAAAGAAAATGCAGGAGTTTCAAGGTGGTGGGGTCGGCCCATTGAAGGTCATCCAAAAATATCATCAACGGAGCCTCGGACGAGGCCCTCTGCAGCCCCAGGAGCACGTTGTCGAAGAGATTCTCCTGTTTCAGTTTCGGGTCGGCCACCAGAAATTGGCCAGTGTATTTCCCGCTCCCGACCAGTCTCGACACGAACTGCTCGATGCCCGAGGTCCCATCCGTGTCTCCGCTCCAGTTCTCAAGCATATCCCTGTGGGTCGCCCATATTTCTTTCAGCACGTCCCTCATGTCTGTTACCAGCTGTTCGTTGAACCCGCCCTTTGTAATACATGCAAGATGCAATCCCTGCTCTTCCTCGATAATTATCTTGAATTCGCCGTAACCTAGCGTGTTCAGACCGCCTGTTCTCTCGGTGCCGTCCATCAATCGCATGGAGTCCTTGACGAAATCCCCAACCGCCTTGAGCATCGAGGAGAATATGTCCATGTCAAGCCCCATCTCATTGTTCTCTGACCCTGCTATCAGAATGCCAGAATTGTCGAAAAGGTAGGATGATATCAGCAATGGGGGCGGGTCCCCGGAGGCCAGATGCAGCAATCCCGCATTCTTCAATGCGTTCCTTATGGGCATCAGCGGCTCAAGGCTTTCAGCCAGGCACCGACCTTCTATTACCCTGAAGCCATGGGCATCGACTTTCCTTATGAGCTCGGACACCAACCTGGTCTTGCCCACCCCTGCCTCGCCCGATATGAATATCGTGGAACCCTTGCCAATCAGGGCTGCTTCCATCACACTCCCGAGACTTACCATTTCGGCGTCTCTGCCTATCAATTCCGGTTGCGCCAACAGGGACTCTTCCATGAGACAAGATAGGGGATTCCGATAAAAAAGGGTTGCGCCGATTCCAATTTAGTCTCGGTTCAAGTAAACTACCAGCCCCTAAACAGGCGAGGCATGGTGGCGTTGGCTGGAACTGAAGATGGGGATGGTTGTTCGGTGTTGATGAGGTTTAATTTTCGGTTTGGGACAAAAAGTGTGTCGATATCCAGGCTCAAGTCCGCCTCAGGCACCGTTCCAGAACCCCGGGCATGCAGGCTATGACATCGGTCGCTGTCATGGATTGGCCCACCCTGCCGAAAGCCATGTCGCCCGCCGCGCCGTTCAGGTACGCGCCCATCCTTGCGGCATCGAACGGGGATACACCCTTGGCCATGAGCCCGGCCACTACTCCGGCAAGCACATCCCCGGTGCCGCCCACCGTCATCTTCGGGTTCCCGGTGCGGTTCAGCTTGTGGCGCCCGCCGTCGGAGATTATGTCCACCGGCTGTTTCAGGAGGACGGTGGCATGATACTTTTTTGCAACAGCGTCCACGGCCTCCGGTGTGAGCTGTTTGGAGCCTCCGAGCCTGGTGAATTCCCTGGCATGGGGTGTGAGCGCCGCCGGGACCGTGAAAGCCGGCATCTTCTCCCCTGACATCGCAAAAAGGCCGTCGGCATCCACCACGACCGGTATCTTCAAGCCCGTGAGGAACTCGCGGACAGCCTGGACAGTGCCCTCCTCGCGTCCCAGGCCGGGGCCGATCAGCACAGTTTCGCTTTCCTTGCACAGCTCCTGAAGCATTTTCATGTGGCCTGGCGCAAGCGCCTTTCCCTCGAGCGCCCTGACTATGAAGTTGGGACTGTAGGATGCGATCACGGATGCGCAGGACTCGGGGGTGGCTATCGTGACCAGATCAACGCCGATAGCCTGCGATGCGAACGCAGCAAGGGCCGGAGCGCCGGTGTAGGCGCCGCCCCCGATTATCAGAAGCCGGCCGTTCTGGCCCTTGTGGGAATCCTTCGCTGGAAAGGGGTAATGGACGAACTCGCCGGGGCCGGTGTATTCCGCGGCTTGGGGGGGAATGCCGATGTCCGCTATCAAAACCTTTCCGCAGTTCTCCGAATTCATTCCTTCCTTGGAATCATGGAACGTCACGGTCATGGCAGGAACAATCGCTTGCCCGGTCCCGAATCCGCTGGGGACATCGACCGAGATGACGCGGGCTTTCGAATGTCCGATGCTTTCTATCCATGAAGCATATGGTTCCCGGGGCTCGGACCTGAGGCCAATCCCTATCATGGCATCGACTATTACACTGAATTCGGTGACAATCGCCGGCGTGGGCTCCTGTATCACTTTGACGGAATCTGGCAGCTTCCCCATGTTCTCCCGGAGGAGCGCGCTTCCCGAGTTTTCCAGGGGAACGACCAATGCCAGGGACACATCCCTCTGCGCCTCCGCCAGATATCTCGCGGCGACCGCGCCGTCCCCGCCGTTGTTGCCGCCACCGCATACCACCAGTATCTTGCCCGACGGGAACCCGGACTGCACCGCCTCCGCCACCGCCCTCCCGGCATTTTCCATCAGTTGGCCTGCGGGTATTCCGAGTGCTTCCGAGTTGATATCGAGCACTTTCGATTCCAGGGGATGCATCATTTTCCTTCCTCCAGGTAGAGCGTGAGTATCTTCTCATACAGCTTGAAGTCATCGCTTCTCGCAAAGCTCTGTATGACATCCTCCGGAAGGCTCTCAAGCATCCCGTCCATGGTCTGGAGCAGGCGCGCCATTTCCTCCCGGTGCTTCGGGTCCAGGATGAATCGGTTATCCTCCATCATCTCGGACTGCTTCTTCAGTTTGTCCTCCACCAGGCTGAGGGTCACAAGCATTTCTGCGTGGCGTCTGTCGTATTCCGATTCCTTCACGGCAAGCTCTTTCAGGCGCGTCTCCAGCACGCCTTTCGCCTTCAGCGCCTCGTCAAGTTCCTTCTCGAGGTTCTTCAGGCGGGCAGTGAGACCGTGGGCGGCTATTGTTTCGGCGATCTCCGCGTCAGGCAGATTCCTGGCAATGTCCACGTTCAGGCGGTCCCTCATCTTGGTCAGAAGGCGGTATTCCTGCTGGAAATGGCTGCCACGGATGCTGATTATGCCGAGTTCCATCCCTCCGCCGCTGCTCCTGATGTCGATTATTCCGTCGAAAAGTTCCTCCATGGCCGCATTCGTCATCGGGTCGTGCGCATCCCTTTCCATCAGGGTGAATGAAGTGAAACCGCGGTTCGCAAGCTTGGCGTTCATTGACTGGGCGAATGAATATACTGTCCTTATATCGAACAGCCGCAGCGCGGGCGAGAGTACCTCAAGGACAGCCAGCGAGCTCATCTGTTCGCTTATCTTCCTGAGGGACAGGTCGATGCCGACACCCAGATGCGTGAGGTCCTTCGAGGTCCGGATGATGCCCTCGTCGATCTCCATGCCCAGCACCTTCGAGCTCTTCTGGCCGTACCAGTCCACTATCTGAAGCATCCCGCGGTCGATGAGGCCTTTTCTGCTTAGGTTGTTCTCCGACATCCATTCCCCAATGGCGTCAGAGTCCACCGAGGACAGTGCCAGCAGCATCGCGTGTCCCTCCTTCTGCGCCTCCATGACCACAGGCTTCACATAATCGGCGGGCATCATCGAGCTGGGCATCCAGACAAGGAATGAGCTTCCCAGCGGCAGGCCGTCGGCAGAGATGGATTCAATCCCGGGGAGGCCCATCGGTGCCTTCTCCTCGTCATGGTCGAAATGTATGATGTCCGGCCCTTTTCCGGTTTCCGGATTGGCTATCTCCAGGCCCCTGCCCGATACTGACATAGATACCCTGGCAGCGCTGAAAGCCCCTCCGGAATAAGCAGTCACCCTGACCGTGGACCTCACCTTCCCATGCTCCACAGCCCTTTCGATGCAAACCGTCCCGTCGAAGATATCCTCCAGGATGCCCAGCTGGTCGGAGGGGTGCATGCTCTGGTTGATGAGTATGAGCCCGGTGCAGCCGGCGTTCTTCAGCTTGGCTCTCAGCGAGTTGAGGAAATCGTGCACCCTGTCGAATCCCTCTATAACACAGGTCGGGGAGACAATGTCCATCATGAGGCGTATCTGGGTGTGGGCCTTGGCTTTGCGCAGCGCCATGTCTATGCCGACCGCCAGGTTTGTCAGGTCGTTGGACACTTTGATGATATTATCGTCAGCGTCTATGCTGGTGATGCGCTCGGTGTGCCTTGAATGCCAATCGACGAAGATGAGCCGGTCCTTGACGCTGTCCGAGGCCATGTCTCCGGAAAGTGCCTCCAACTTCTTTTTCAGGCACTGGAACGAGCATGCCGAGCTCACGACGATTACGCAACCGTCCCTCTCGAGCCCCTCCCTGAGGAACAGGCCGGCCAATGTCTCCTTCTCGACACCGCTGGGGCCTTCCAACAAAATGGTCTCGTCCCTGCCGATGCCGTTCCTGAGGAGCGCGTCAATCGGTTCGCAGCCGAATTTCGTGGTCCGGGACAGTGCCCCGCCGAAGAGCCTCTCCAGCAGGCCAAGCTCATCAGGTATGCGGCCGAATCCGGACAGCTCGGCCTCAAGCATGGACAGCGGCAGCCCGGATCTCTCCACCACAACGGCAAGTTGCCCGATGGCGTCCACAGTCTTGACGCCTTCGGAGAATTCAAGGCTGGCAAGATCGTCCGAGACCTTTTTTATACATGGGCATTTCTTCAGCTCGGGTAATATGGAGGCCGTGGTGCCGGCCTCCTCGGCCGCTTTCAGGAACAGATGGATGAATATTGCCTTCGCCTTTTCCAATTCATCGAGGTCCTCGATGTTCGCCTCGGGGCTTGCCACACCTATCCGGAAAAGCTCGGGAAACGCCATGGCGACGGATGCCCATTCGGGTTCTCCGACCCGCTGCGTGAACCGCGCGACAGAACCGCCGATACGTTTCTCTGAATCCGCAGAGCCAACGAAAATCTCCAGGAACTCCTTGATCGTGAAGACGAGAAGAGACAGCGCGAGAGCGGCCTCCGAACTATCTGGCACCTTTGAACGGTCCAGGCGGAGGTCATCTGAAATCTCCAATTTGGCAAGGACCGGGTTCTCCCGCTTGAAACGGGAGACGACATTGATGACGTTGATCTCCAGGAACAGTTCCCTGTTGTCCTGAAGGACAGTTTCCAGGAGGGCCGCAAGTGGGCCCACGTTAGACGCACCCGCCATCATGTCCCCCGCCGGTCACCCTGTGGTTCAGAAAACCTTGGATTCGGCCGACACGTTGATTCCGCCGGTGGTGATGAGCATCGGATGTTTCATGGTATCGTGCTTGGTGAACCTCATCTTCCTGACGGTCACGGTCCTTCTCAGCTCGCCCTTCATGTCCTCCAGGCCGAAGACGATGAACGAATCAGCGATGAATTGCTCTATGCCGTACCTGGTCAGCTGCCCCCCCTCGATGGATTCGGTTATCAGCAGCGATGTGATGTCCCTCTCCTTCAGGAAGCCGGCGAACTTGAACAGCTCCCTTCTGAGCAGGCCCGGGGAGTCCTCATAGTAGAGGCCGACCGCGGTGATGGAGTCAAGGGCGAATCTTTTAGCGCCGGTGAAGTCCATGAGGTTCTTTAGCAATTCTATCAGGGCTCCGAAGCCGATGACGCCCTCCTCCTCGGAGGCGTTGACCCTGCGCCTCACCTCGCCAAGGTCGAGCAGGATGAATTTGCCATCCTCCTCGTATTTGGTAATGTCCATGCCATATGCGCTCATCGCCCGCAGGATGTTCTCCCTGGGCTCTTCGAGGGTCAGGTAGATTCCGGTCTCGTCCTTGTCCTTCACGCCGTTGTATATGTAATGAAGGGCCATCAGGCTCTTCGCGCTTCCGGCAGGCCCGCTGACCAGGTTCACGGTGTTCTCGGCAAAGCCGCCGCTCATCAACTCATCCAGCCCCGGAATTCCTGTTGGTACTCTGCTCTTTATCATGTTCTGCCACCTATCCTGTTATTGCCTAATCTGCGAATCTGGGAGACCACCCCGTCGGTTTCCTCGCCCAGGAAGAACGGTAGTACGTTCCTCAGCCGGTCGGACAGCTTTCCCAGGTCCCCGTGGTCGAGTTCTTCCAGGTCAATGCCCAGATCCATGCTCTGCTTGGAGAGCACATATTTGCTCATCCGTCCCAGCGAGCTGCTCTCCATCACTTTCAACACATTCGTGCCGAGCTCATTCATCTCAATCGCCCAGGATGCCCAATCTGCTGAGCTCGCCCAGAATCAGCTGCGCTCTCTCCCCCTCGAAGCAACTTTTGACCGAGGTGGATAACATGACCTGGGCCGTCGCCTTTCCGAAGGCCGTGACCAGCGAGGTGTTCAGGGTCTTGAGGGACTTCGAGGGATTGGCCTTGTCGAAATCGCTCTCGCCCATTTTAAGTATGTTCCTGGCCATCTGGGGTCCTATCGCTTTTCCCAGAGTCTTGTACAATTCACGGTATATCCGTTCTGCCGATTCTGCATCCAGTATGTCCAAATGATGCCCCCACGCTGTGTGTATTCGCGTGAATGGAATTGTATTATATATACTTTGGGTGAAAAGACGCAAAAGTATATCAACTTTATAACATTCATGAGCCTGTCCAATGGGCTCATGGTCTAGTTGGTTATGCGGCCAGGGATGAAATGTACCTGGCGGCACTGCAAAGGACGTCTCCTTGACATGGAGAAGATCTCCAGTTCGAATCTGGATGGGCCCATCAAACTTTTTCTTAAGTTACAATAAGTTCTCATCCAGAAAAAGTTTGTTGGCAGGGCCAATCCCCGCAGGGATTAGCCCGTGCCGCCAAACAGACGCATAGCTGCATATTGTTTCGAAGTCTGTTTGGCGATACCTCACTGGAGCGTCTTTCTCATCCTTCGAATTGCATATATCGTAAACTACCAGCCCCTAAACAGGCGAGGCACAGCCTCGTCTTAACGCTAACCAAGTATGGTTAGCGAAAGTGGCTGGCGTTTCTGGTTTGCATCAATGCCAGTGGATTCGGGGCTGTATGTTTACCATAGGGCAGTTNNGCCGAATCAGAGATTCGGCAAACCCATTTTGAAAACTCAAAATGGAGCATGCCTGATTTATCGAAGCTGGAAGGGCTTTGATTGCATGAGTACAGCATGCAACGGTAGATCGACGACTGGTCATGCCGATTCATCTCAGCCCTGAAGGACGGAGCGTGGAATGGCCATAAATGGCCATGACTTAGCCTAATCCGCGATTAGGCGTTAGGAGCAACGATGCTTCGTTGCGACTGAGCCGAATCTTGATTCGGCATTATCTCGGCTTCTGTGCAGTAAATATAATTCTATTAATATATTACTACCAATTATTAGTTAATTGTCAAATTCCGCCAATACATTTATATCCGCAAACCATTTCCTCCGATTCCATGGCAGACGACATCACCAGGCTCACCCTCATGGAATCGAAGATACTCGGCCTGGGCAAGATTCAGTTCGAGAAGGGCTATTCGGGCGGGGCCATCACCCCCGGGCTCGTCAGGAAGGAGACCGAGTACAGCTACCGCGCCATAAACATGGCGATGGAAACTCTGATAGGCCAGGAACTCATGGAGAAGATACCCCGGAGCTCTTTCCGCAATGGCTCGGTCGTGGAATTGGACGTTTACAGGATAACCATGAAGGGCCTCGAGGTGCTGGAAAAGGTTCAGGCCGGAGCCATCAGGGTCACCGGCTCTGACGAGCCCGCGCCCAGACCGTTCAGGCCTTCGCCCCAGCCATCCAGACATTGGGACAGGCCCCCGGACAGGAACGAGCAGTACAGGGCTCCGCCAAATGAACTGGCGGATATCGTCCGGAACCTCCAGGCCGCAATGAAGACGCTCTCCGACGATGTCAGGTCCCTCCATGACAAGATCGACCACATGATGAACCAGTCGCCCGCCCCGGTTGCCGCCCGGGGCACGGCGAAAGCCCCGAAGAAGACCGACCACACATTCCTCGTCCTGAAGGCCGTTTCCGCGCTCGCAGCCGTGCGGGGCAATGTGCTGGCCGAGGAGGTCCGAGAGGTGTATTTCACCGAATGCGGAAGGCTCGGGCTAAAGCCCAAGGGACAGACCCAGTTCACCTCCTACCTCAAACGCCTTCAGGAAAAGGGGCTACTCGAACTCAAGCGCACGGGCTGCCGCAACCTGGGCATCAAGGGCCATGGCTCGAGGGTGTGCGTCCTGATGTCGGCCGGGGGAAAGGAGTACATTGCCAGACAGGGCTGAGTGAACTACCAGCCGTAAACTACCAGCCCCTAAACAGGCGAGGCACAGCCTCGTCTTAACGCTAACCAAGTATGGTTAGCGAAAGTGGCTGGCGTTTTTGGTTTGCATCAATGCCAGTGGATTCGGGGCTGTATGTTTACCACAGAGCTGTTGCATGCCTGATTTATCGAAGCTGGAAGGCTTCGATTTTCTTTGNNGAGGGTTCTCGGCATATTTTACACTAAAGGAGTTAGCGTTTGCACCGGGCTGGAAGTTTACCATAGGGTCGTTGCATGCGTGATTTATTGAAGCCGGTCTGATATATTTATGATTCCAGGGGTCTAGGGGCTAGGGGCTAGGGTTGCTGACATTTGTTTTGTGCTGGCTGTTCATGACAGCCAGCAATCCCTAGACCCTTAATTTCATTTTCCATGCAAAGACCCTAGCCCCTTTATTCCATTTTGTAAACAAAGCCCCTAGCCCCTCTACAAAAGATTCCACATCAGCCATTTGCACCCCCGATTTACCGAAGCAAGCAGCTTCGATTTGCTTTGACAATGTATGTGCGGAATGCAATGTCGGATTGACGACTGGTCATGACTGGCATATTTGCAATATGATTATATAATCGATTCACATCTGACGCCCGTTAATTTCCTAACTCGAGGGACTTAAACAGATGCCCGGGCAAGAAAACAACTTCGCGTCAAAGCCAAAGAAGAACGGAGAGAAACCAAAGGACCCTGAAGCCATTCAGAAGGATATCGATTCATTTTCCCTTGTGGATGGTGCCACACCTTACTATCCGGCGATACAGGTAGAGCTCGATTACCAGAGAAGCGTGGCCGCTGACCCGACGAAGACCCTGGATGTGCGGCTCGAGGCGTTCGAGGACATCAAGGACTCCGAGATAGGCGACACGAACATGGCGCGGGCCAGGAATGTCGAGCACCAGGTAGGCCTCAGGCAGATATATCTCAAATTCGACGGGGGGAACCCGACCGGCACCCAGAAGGACAGGATCGCCTTCACGCAGGCGATGGACGCCCTGCGAAGGGGTTATGACTCGATGACTGTCGCGACCTGCGGGAACTACGGCGCTGCCATTGCGCTGGCCGCGTCGGTTGCCGGTTTAAAGTGCATCATCTACATTCCCGAGACATATCACACGAAGCGCATCAAGGACATGGAGGACATGGGCGCCATCATCCGCAGGGTGCCCGGGAATTACGAGGATTCGGTGAAGATATCGGTCGAGGCGGCGCAGAGCGAGGACATGTACGACGCCAACCCGGGAGGGATAAACACGCCCATCCAGCTCAGGGGATATGCCCAGATTGCCTTCGAGATATACGATGAACTGAGGGATGCACCATATGCGGTGGCTGTCCCTGTCTCGAACGGCACCACACTGGCAGGCATCCACAGAGGTTTCGTCAGCCTCTACAGGCGCGGCAAGACCTCCAGGATACCGAGGATAGTGGCCGGCTCCTCCTACGGCAAGAATCCGATAGTCCAGGCATTCCTGAAGAACAAGGCCAAGTGCGAGGACCTGAAGCCCCAGGCTGTGAAGGAGACCGAGATAAACGAGCCCCTCATCAACTGGCATTCCATCGACGGGGACCTGGCATTGGAGGCTATACGCGCCTCGAAGGGCTGGGCCGCTGACGCGACCGACAAGGAGATGCTCCACTATGCCAAACTCATCCGTGAGAAGGAGGGGATGAACGTCCTCCCTGCCTCGACCGCCGGACTCATAGCGCTGCTCGAGAAGCACAAGGAGAGCCACCTGCCCGGCGACAGATACGTCGTTATCCTCACCGGGAGGAAGACCTGATGGTCTTGGATGGATGCGCCATCGTGTACTGCGAGGGATTCTTCGGGACCACCAATGGAAAGACAGCCCACGGCCTTGTGCGCAGGACCGGGCGGTATGACGTGGTCAGCCTGGTGGATTCGCGGCATGCCGGCAAGGACGCAGGCATGGTACTGGATGGGAGAAATTCCGGCATCCCTGTGTATGCCAGTCTGGATGAGGCTGTCAAGGCCTCGGCTAAGCTGGCTGAACCTGCAAAATATTTCGTCAACGGAATCACGCCAGACGGCGGTTCGGTGAGCCCGGAGACCAGGAAGGCGGCGAAAAGGGCGCTGGAGCTTGGCCTGAACGTGGATTCGGGAGCCCATGATTTTCTCTCGGACGACCCTGAAATTGCGAAGCTGGCCGCAAGAAAGGGGCTTGCCATCAGGGACGTGAGAAAGACCCCGCCGAGGCAGGATCTGCATTTCTTTTCCGGGAAGATAGAGGAAGTGAAATGCCTCAAGGTCGCGATGCTCGGGACTGACTCAGCCTCCGGGAAGAGGACCACGGCCTGGATACTGGTCGATGCCCTGGAGAAGGCCGGGTACTCCGCCGAGATGATAGGCACAGGGCAGACCGCCTGGATGCAAGGCGCGCGATACGGAATAATCCTGGATTCCCTGATAAACGATTTCGTGAGCGGCGAGATTGAGCATGCAGTGTGGTCCGCGTGGAAGGAAATGAAACCGGATGTCATCGTCATCGAGGGCCAGGGCAGCCTGATGAACCCCGCCTACCCGGGCGGGTTCGAGATACTGGCGGCGGGAAGGCCGGACGTCGTCATCATGCAATGCGTGCCAGCCAGGAAGGAGTACGATGGTTTTCCGGGCTACAAGATGCACCCTCTGAAGACCCAGATTGAGGCTGTCGAGCTTCTCGGCGGGAAGCCAGTGGTGGCCGTAGCAATAAATCACGAGGACATAGCCCCGAAGGATGTGCCCAGCATCGTCAATGAAACATCCGAGTCCGTGAATCTTCCGGCCTGCGACCCCCTCACCCAGGGCGCGGACGTCCTGGTGGATGCGCTGAGGCCGCACATCAAGAACAGGAGATGAGACATGGACATCCTCTGCCTTGAGTCCATAACGGTATCCGAACCGACTGTCCGGAAGAATACTGTCACTTCCAAAATAACCCTTCGGCATCTGGACGGGAAGAAGGCGAGCTTCGATTTGAAGGTCAGGTACGAGGGGCCGGCCGATGAAAAATACATGGAAATCTACCGCATGGCCATGGCGATGCCGATGATGAATTACGGCCTATTCGCCAATTCAGTCGACCTCGGCTTTCCGATATCAAAGGCGGACAGGGATTTGCTGGACGACCTGCTCGGCATATTCTCCAGGGACATATTCGTCAACAAGCTGGTCAGAAGGAGGACAGGTCACCTCATTGAAAAATTCCTGCCGAAAGGAGATGACATCAGCCCGGAAAACGCCAGGCCCGGGGCTGTCATCGGGGCAAGAGCCATTTCCCCGGACAGGTTCCTCTTTTCAGGCGCCGAGCCCGGAAAGTGCGGGATACTGTCCAGCGGCGGCAAAGAGGCGCTCACCACCTACTCGATGCTGAAGGAGCTGGGCGCGGACGTCCATCCCATCTACGTCAACGAGAGCGGGGGACACTGGAGGACCGCGCTGACCGCTTACAGGTGGCACACAAGGACCGAGCCAAACACCTGCCGGGTCTGGACCAACGTGGACAGGTTTTATTTATTCATGCTGGACAACCTGAGGATCGTGAAGGAGGACCATCGCAGTATCCCGGGGGACACGTACCCGATAAGGCTGTGCATATTCCCGGTCTACCTGTTCCAGCTCCTGCCGGTGTTCCTGGACCGAAGAATAGGCAACCTGCTCATAGGCAGCGAGTTCGACGACCCGAGGGGGGAATGGGACTATGCGGGTATCAAACATTACTTCGGCATCTACGACCAGCACCAGGACTTCGATGTGCGAATGGAGGAATGGTATGCCTGCAGGATCAAGGGAATGCGCCAGTGGAGCGCGCTGCGCCCGATATCCGGGCTCATAGTCGAGCGGATCCTGACCAAGCGGTATCCCGAAGCTGCGAAATACCAGAGGTCCTGCCATTCATGCCATTTCGAGAAAGAGAAGATCGTGCCCTGCGGGAGATGCACCAAATGCCTGGGCGTCATGCTGTTCCTTAAGGCGAATAATGCCAATCCGCTGGCCATGGGCTACCGGAAGGCCGACATCGAGGCCTTCCCCGGCAGATTGAAACAAACCAAACTGCGCCTGGACCCGGACGAGCTTGAACATTCGATTTCATGTGCTTTTCTGACTGGGTTTGACATTCAAAGACCAAAGCCCCATGCCGGGGGCATCCACATCTACCCATCAACGTCGGACCTCGGCAAAATCCCGGAAATCTACAGAGGCGGCATCATGAGCATCCTGGGCGAGCATTCCAAAGGCGAATGGGTCCTGAAAGGCGGGGAATGGGTGAAGCGGTGACTTCACATTTTAGTGAACTTCTCCAGGTTCATCTCGTACATCTCTTTAGTGATTTTGCCTTCCGTGTATGATTTTTTCAACCGGGCGATGCGCTCTTCCTTCGTCAGTTGCATCGGGCGCTTCTGCTCAGGTGACCTGGGCTCCTGAATTGCAGGCGACCGCGAAGACTGGGAGTTGGTTGTCGGTGGCCTGGGCAAGGGCTTTTTGGGTTCCGCCTTTTTCGGTTCTTGTGGCATTATTTCTTGCGCTGGCTCTGGAAATTTTGAAACAATAGGTTCAGCCTTCTTTCCGCGCATTTTCAACACAGCCAACCCAACAATCGCTGCAACTACGATGAGTGCCAGTATCAGAGCCCAATAATCCCCGATGCCATCGTTCCCTGTGATTGTTGGGTCCAATGGATTGACATCATCTGCATCGGAAACTCCGTCGCCATCGTCGTCGGTATCAGCAATATTGCCTATGCCGTCGCCATCCGTATCCAGGGTTTCGGCAGGGTCATTGGGGAAGGCATCAAGTACAAGGCCCTCGGTACTGTCGGCTGCAGTCATACCTGGGTTCCATACGTCGGGAGACCCGTCCGCGTCTGTATCCGCACTGGCGGCTGGATCTGTAGGGAAGGCGTCCGCATTGTCGCCAACACCATCCCCGTCAGTATCCTCAGATTCATCGGGATTGCTGGGGAAGGCATCTTGGTCATCTGGCACGCCATCGCTGTCAGAGTCAATGGGCGGAACCGATATGAAATTCACGTGGACAATGAGAGTGTCAGTGTCTGAGTTTCCGGCTGAATCCCAGGCTGTCAGAGTTACCGTGTAATTTCCAGGAGTCCAGAATCTGAAAGTCGGGGTAACTCCGTAAAGGGTTATCGCAGTCCGATTGTGGTTGAATCTCCAGGTGTAGTTCACTATCCCAACGTTGTCGGTGGAGCCAGAGCCAGTGAACGTAACGAGCATCCCCGCGTTCATAGTTTGGTCCGGTCCCGCGTTTGCAACGGGCTTCGTTGTATCGGCGGGTGCTGTCACAATGAGAATCATGGTATCAGCATCGGCATTTCCGGCGGCATCAAGGACATTCAAGGTGACTGTGCAATCCCCAATAGCCCAAAAGGTAAAGCATGGAGAAACACCATAAAGGGTTATGACACTGCTGTTATGGGTAAATGTCCATGTATAATTAGTTATACCTATATTGTCAGTTGAACCGGACCCATCGAACGAGGCAAGGGTTCCCGAGGCGACTGTTTGGTCGGAGCCGGCATCGGCTGTAGGGAGTGTTGCATCAACCAGCGGGGTCTGTGTGACACCGACCCGGATGGTGTCCATGCCATTATTCCCAGCAGCGTCGCGGACATTCAGGGTCACTATGTAATTTCCAACTGACCAGAACCGGAATGACGGAGTGGCGCCATATAAGGTGTTGACCGTACTGTTGTATGTGAAGGTCCAGGTGTAATTTGCAATGCCAAAATTATCGGTACTGGCCGAACCGGTGAAGGTCACGGTAGCGCCCTGATTCACATTCTGGTCAGGGCCAGCGTTGGCGTTTGGGTTGGTTGCGTCAAACCCGCATCTTGCATCGGCGTTGGCGGGAGCGGCTTCATAGTTGCCGGCATTGTCACCTGCACGGGAGTAGAATTCGTAGTAGCCCTGGCCGGCAGGGAAGGTGAAAGATGAATACCAGTTTCCAGTGGCATTGCCAAAATTGGTCCAGGTTCCCCAGGTTGCGTTGTTCGTAGAGTACCGGTACCACAGTTCAACGAAATTCACGCCCGTGTTGTCGTCGGTGGCGGCAGCAGTGAGATTATACGGAACGGTACTGGGCCAGTAATAGAAGCTTGGATTGACCGAAGAAACAGGCGGCAGAGTATCCAGGGTCTTAAACGACCAGGCATAGTCAGTGCCCGTGTCGCCGCTCACATTCTCGTACCCGGAGACCTTGAGCGTTACCGCAATGTTCGGCGCCCAACCCGCATGGGTCCAAACAGCGGTATCATTTGCCACATAGGTCTGGCTCCAGCCCGCGAAGTTATAGGTCACTGGCGCACCGGCTGTCTGTGTAAGTGTTGGTACGACCGATGCGTTCATGCTTTCGGAAAATATCACAACGACGTTTGTCGCCACGGGAACATTGGATGCCCCAAGTGCGGGTTGGGCGTATAGAACGTATGGTCCCACATTGATATTCACAGGACTCATAAGAGGATAATTGTCCTGCCCTATCATCATATCGCCCCCGATGTAGGGGGTGTCGCCGATGCCATCTGCGCCGGGAATGTTCTGACCTGCGCCGCTCATGGTGTCGGTTCCAGAATAGTCCGACCAGTAATTGCCGCCGGAGGGGTAGCCATTGTCCCACTGGTTAGTGCAGCTTTCCTCCCAGGCCTGATCATCATTGAATAGAAAATTATTATGGTATATCGTGTTGCTGCTGGCAGACTGTGATAATATTCCAAAGTAGTTATTTGTGATGTTGTTATTCATCACTGTGTTGGCGCTTGAAAATCCCATTTCGATGCCGACCACTGAATCGGTCAATATCTGATTGCTCACTACAACATTGATACAATTGGCAAGGAACACCTGGCCCGCGCCCGGAGGAACTGCGCCACCATTCCTGTCCTTCCAGTAATAAATAGGTTTGCCATTCACTGTGTTGGATGTGTCTATGGAATGGGAGTTCCACTGGGCCAATGACTCCCCGAATATTAACAAACCTCCGCATTCCATCTCATTGTTCATAAGAATGCAGTTGGAGGACATTATGAGGTAGATATCAACCAGTAGGTTGTCCGAAATTATGTTGTTCGCAATAATGTTATTGTTTGATGACAATACAACAATGCCCATCATATCGTTTGAATGTATCATGTTGTCGGTGACATTGCCATTCTGAGCTGCGATGAGAATCATCCCGGATTCTGGGCCACTACCTCCGCTCGCATCATGGAGGTTGCAGTTCCGCACCACAAAATAATCAGTCGTCGTTTCGATGAATATGCAGTATCCATACCCTGCTCCGTTGATGTCGTAGTTCTCCAGTATCCAGGGATTGCCGATTGAACCGTCACCGCCGCCGTTGGCATAGGGGGCAAATTCAGTGTTGGATGTTATGTGTATTGGGAGGTGTGGCATGATGGCATCCGTGTGGGCCGGCTCCATAAGCGGATAATAATCCTGGCCTGTTCCGCCAACAATGCCCAAATAAGGCGTGTCGCCTATGCCGTCTGAACCGGGGATGTTCTGCGCCACGCCGTTCATGGCATCCGCACCGGAATAATCGCTCCAGTGATTGCCGCCAGAGGGGTAGCCATCGTCCCACAGGTTGCCACCATCATCACAGGCTTGATTGACATTGTCGATGAAATTATTATGATAGAACGTGTTGTTATCTGATAACGTAATATTAATCCCATACCCATTATTTAAGACGGTGTTGTTAGCGAAAATATTGTTGCTGGAGGATATGAGGCAGATACCGAAAAAGTTCTTCTCGATAATGTTATGTGTGAAATTATTGTATATTGAGTTAATCTGCAATACGCCAACATTCTGAATCCCTAGCATCGATATTGACAAATTGAAGTGGCCTGGGTTCCCTGTTACGCTATAACCAAAAGCCCTGACGATGTAAATCCCATTAGCGGGGTAAAACAGCCCGACGGATTCAGCAGCATCAGCGTCGGCACACATCGAAACAAGTTCTCCGACCTGCGTCTGACCATCCACCGGGTTCCCCCCCTGTCCGTCAAGGAACAATCCCAGGTCCAGGTCGATGACATCAGTCATATTACCTTCTATGGCAACAGAGAGATATGAAACACCCGAAACATTGATTGGGTGTGTAAACAGCGGATTTCCCCCGGCGCCTATAGCGAGCTGTTCCTCGAATGACGCATAGGCCGCCCAATCGGGGTCGTTCTGATAGACTGGAAGGTCCTTCAGGAAAGAATTGTTCTGGCTACCTGTTGAGTTTACGATGTTTGTGCTAATATAGCACGAATTAACAGTATTGTTATCCGAACTATCCGAGAGAATTCCAAAAGAGGATTCGTCTATCATGCAATGGTTGACATCATTCATTGATGAGGAAATAAAATATATGCCAGTGTTGGTATTGATTATGTTCGAGTTTGAAATATTATTCTGTTGGGATGATTGAAGGTTTATACCTATCTGGCTGTCGGTCAATTCCAAATTCATCAAAGTGTTGGAATTTGAATTGATTATTTGAATACCGGTGCCATGATTTGATGCAGTAAGACCGTCAATTAGGGTTGCATGGGAAGCTACAAGCTCGAAACCATAGCCTCCATTGTTATGTGTGATAGTATTTTCGTACTCATTGCCATATGAGGCTAAATTGTATATACCATCTCCGCCATTGTTCATCGCGACATTGTTATGGTAGATGTTGTTAGATGCTTCTGAATTGTATATTCCATGCGAACCGCTGTTTTCAACTGAGTTATTGAATATTCGAGTATTGTTGGATAATACCGTTATTAAGCCCCAATTTCCTGTATTGGAGATGGTATTGCTTTCCACCAAACAGTCATGGGAATATGTAGATACATGAATGCCGGTGTGAGCGCTGCCAATTACGGTGTTAGAGTGCACGGTGTTATTGTGAGAATTATTATAAAGGTATATTCCTCGGTTGTTATTTGTCAGAGTATTGGTGTGAACCAGGCCATTACTGGCATTGTACAATGTTAGGCCTTGCCCCCCTGAATATGGCCAATTTCCGTCGTCGTTACCATCATGCAGGTTACAATGTTTCACAACAAAATAATCCGTTGTATTTCCGATATAAATGCAATATCCGGTTCCGTTGCCTGCAATATCATAATTCTCAATTGTCCATGGATTCCCAACTGTGCCGTCACCGCCGCCGTTCGAATTGGTCGGAAAATCTGCATTGGAGTTTATCCGGATCGGCTGATGAGAAACAACCTCATATTTTTTCCAATCCAAAATCCATATGTTCATTGTGTTTTCTGACTGTATACCTGGATCGACCGGGTGTATGGCATGGGCTTCAAGAGCATATTGGACGAGAGAATCATCATCATTTGGCAGATCTATGCTTGTGATCATGAACGTTGCCTTTCCGTTCGCATCAGTGAACTGCTCGGTTGGAATTATGCTGATATCTGCGGGCGATGCGGTAAGTGTTACTTCTGAACCGTGAACCAGGTCCCCGTTGTTATCCCGGACGGTGACCTCAACAGATGTGGAACCCAGAGTTCCGTTCCCGGCGATGTCCGGGTTGATGATGATTGGGTCAGCCAAGAGCGACACAGACAGGTATTCTGCGCCTGCAGGAAAAATCCTAAGGAAAGCCAATCGGCTTGGTGCGTCATCGTACTTGATCCCACCGGGACTTGTGTATTTTGCCTCTTTGATTTTCAGGATTTCCTGCACCCCATCCAAATTTGTCGGGTCCACCCAAGGTGCTGTGTAGGTGACAGTTAATTTGCCGGCCGAGGTTGTGATTCCCGTCTGAATTGATAATATACCAAGTGATGTTTCAAGCCATACTTGGGCATTTTCCAACGGATTGCCGTCCGGATCCATGACGAAAACTGTTATCTGAGTTGTCGCTTCCGAGGTCAACGCGGACGGCGGGCTGACGAAATCCGCAACAACATTCCAAGGGCCGGGAGGATGAATATTGATCAATGATTGCCTGTTGAATATCGTTCCGTAATCGACAATCCATCCCGTGAACCTGTCGGAACGGTAAGCTTCAATGTTCAGCCTATAATAAAGAACATCGTAAGGGAGGTCGTAGCAGATTGATTCCTGGGCTTCCTGGACCAGCGCTTTCCTCTCCGTCCCGTCCCCGGTTACCCGGGCTGCATCGATTATACTATCGAAGCTTTTAGGGTACCCCATTGTGGTTGCATAGTCTGATGAGTTCTGGTATCCGGGATAGTTCTGCCCCATAACGGCCATGCTGGAGTGGAAGAATGCATGCATATAATCAGTAGGTTCGCTGTCAATGCTCCATCCGAGGATGTACACGTCGAAGTCCCTCTGGTCGATACGGTCCAAGATAGATCCGAAATCCATGGCCACTGATTCAGCGTAAATGCCGACAGCCCGAAGCTGCTGGGCAATCATTAGGCCTGCCTGGGCCCTTATCGGGTCGTAGTTGGCCTCGGGCGTCAGGATTTCAATCTCGCCGCCTGCGGAACTGCCTATCGGGGTGCCATCCGGGTTCACCCACCAGGTGTATTCACATGCAGCATCTATTGCGTCAGCTCCCCCAACCAGAGTTCCATTACCAAGCCTCACCTTATAACCGGCATTAGCCAATATTATTTTTGCTTCGGCTGGGTCGAAATTGTACATTGAGATAGAATTGTTGAACCATTCACTAAAAGAGGGGACAGGGCCATGTCCGGCATATCCTAGAGTTAGTAGAAGTTGGTTTACAATCCAGTTCTTGTCAATGCAATGTGCGACCGCTTTCCTGAATGGCTTGCCAATATCGCCTTGCAGAGGATCTCCGTTCATATAGCCAAAAGAGGTCTTTCTCATGTTGTAGGCAAGGTAATGAAATCCTTGGTCCTGCGAGGTCCGAAGTGCAATGCCCGGCTCACTTGCAAGCTCTTGAACGAAAGGCGGTGGCACAGACCATGCGATGTAATCTATGTCATCGCTCTTGAGCGCGAGCACCGCGGCTTCTGCTGTCTTGAATATTTTGTAAACAACCCCATCTATAACTGGCTGTTTCGCGAGGCTGTCTCCATGTTCGTCAAGGACATAGGCAGTGTATTTATAATCGGCATCGAAGAAGTGCTCACGAAATGTGGCTAATTTAATCATTTGGCCTTTTTCCCAGAATTCGAACTTGAATATATCACAGCCGATGGGTAGCGCATTCTCATATATTTGAGCGGGTGCCAGCCGCCATGGGTTTGTGAGGTAACTAGGGTCGCACCATATTAATGTGCCAGCAGGCTGCCCGGAAATTGGTGAATTCCATATATGTTCGGGCATCAGAAATGTGGACAGCGTATCCCTGACGAAACCTGCATAAGGCGCCTGAAGCTTGAACTTCAGGGCAGACTGAAGCCCATCGGGGCTGTTCCATACATTGTAGATATGAAGCCAGCTTGTTGAGGAATAATTGGTGCCTGATCCTCCGCCCATGTCCTTGAGTGGGTTCATGGACATGGACCACTCCGGAACCTGGCCAGCCATATGGAAGGAGAACATCACGTCCCTGATATCCATCTGGTGGCCGTCGTGCCATGTCACATTTTCAAAATCATAGAATATTATGATTTCCCCGATGGGGCTTGACCATGTGCTCCTCTGATTGAAACCGAAGTTGCCTATCGTGCAATCTGCCCATGTCCAGCCGTCTGATTTGGAGGAAAGGTTGGCAGAACCGACGGCAATGTACGGAATGATTTCCTCTGTGGTTGGATTCGTGTATATAGGCGTATCATAAATGTATTTCAGGACATTCCATGACCACACATCACTGACGGTTAAGGGATTCGTTCCTTTCATATCGTCCTGCATGGCAATCCTCAGAATGACTTCTCCCTCGGCTGAGGTTAATGATGGGACGATTCCCCCTACAATCACTATCGCGCACATCCAAATTGCAAATGTCTTCCTCATGTTCATTCTCCCTAAAACCTCTCTTGGGGAAATAAGAACACGGATATTTAGACATTGTCCTATGAAACGAAAATGCCCCGCACCCCAAACACCCCAAAGCCTTTAATCGCATGACCCCATTCCCGGACTGCCGGGGGCAATATCATGTTCGACCCAGACATCGAAAAACTGACCAAGGAGAAACTCCAGAGCCTGCAGCTTGAACGCCTGAAGAAGATGGTGCGCTATGCCTACGACAACGTGCCGATGTACAAGAAGCGCATGAAGGAAGCGGGCGTGGACCCGGATAAAGTCCGAAATCTGGAGGATTACTCGAAGATACCCTTCACCAAGAAGGACGACCTCAGGGACCATTATCCCTACGGCATCAGGGCGGTTCCCCTGGAAAGGATAAACAGGCTGCACGCCTCATCGGGAACCACCGGCAAGCCCACTGTTGTTTCTTACACCAAGAACGACCTGGACACCTGGAGCAGGCTGATGGCCAGGACCTATGCCGCTGCCGGCGTGACCAAGGAGGACATAGTCCAGAACGCCTACGGCTATGGTCTGTTCACCGGAGGCCTGGGATTCCATTACGGGGCAGAAGTACTCGGATGCACCGTCATCCCCACGGCAACAGGCAACACCAAGCGCCAGCTCATGATGGCGAAGGACATGGGCTCAACGGTACTGGCGGCAACGCCCTCGTATGCGATGTACCTGGCAGAGGCCTGCGCCGGCGAAGGCTATGACATTCGCAAGGACTTCAAATTCAGGATTGGCATGTTCGGAGCAGAGCCTTGGTCCGAGGAGGCGCGCCAGAGGATACAGAACGCCTTCGGCCTGAGGGCGAACGACGTCTACGGCATGAGCGAGCTTTACGGGCCAGGCGTGGCTGTCGAATGCGTGCACCAGAACGGGCTGCACATATGGGGTGACGAGTTCCTTGTCGAGATGATAAACCCGGACACGGGCGAGGTCCTTCCCGAGGGCTCGACCGGGGAGATGGTGTTCACGATGCTGACAAGGGAGGCCATGCCGCTCCTGCGGTACAGGACCCGGGACCTGACAAGGGTCATCTGGGAGGAGTGCGAGTGCGGCCGGTGCCACCCCCGGATAATGAGAATCAAAGGGCGGAGCGACGACATGCTAATCATCGGAGGCGTCAACGTATTCCCGAGCCAGGTCGAGACCGTGCTCATGAAGATGGAGGGCGTCGGCGACCAGTACCAGATAATCGTGGACAGGGACATCCTGGACAGATTGCATGTCAAGGTGGAAGTCGAGGAGAAGTTCTACAATTCGGGCAAGTACGACCCGGCCAAATTCAAGAAGAAGCTGGTCGACGAGATGGTCGCGGTCATGACGGTGCGCGCCGACATTGAACTGATGGCGCCGGGCACCCTGCCGAGGACCGAGGGGAAGGCGAAGCGGGTCATAGACCTGAGGAAGCAGTGATCACATGAAAGTCGAGGAAGTGATGACGAAGAAGGTCGTGACCCTGAAATTGAGCCAGACAATATCCGAAGCCGTCGAAGAGTTGGCCGAACACGGTATATCCGGAGCGCCTGTCGTGGATGACAGCGGCAACATGGTCGGGATGATAACCGAGAAGGACATCCTTAACGCCCTGAAGACGAAGAGCAAGACCGTCGAGATGGTCTATCCGTCGCTCTCGGTTCTCAGCGTGGCCTTTGTTGAGAAGGACAGCATCAAAGAGACGATGGAGGCATTCACCGAGATAGCCAACATGAAAGTTGCTGACATCATGATTGCCGACATCCTGTTCGCCGAGAAGGGCACGGACCTTGCGTCGGTCGTCGAGGTCATGAGCAAGAAAGGAATAAACAGACTGCCAATCATGGATTCCGGCAAGCTCGTCGGCATCGTGTCCAGGGCCGACATAATCAAGGGCCTGGCCAAGTCGAAGATGATTAAATGAGTTAATCATCTCATCAAATCTAGTATATCTCTGGCAGACTCAACGCGAAGGTATCCGCGTGCCACTTTCTTGAGCTGTTTGTCGCCAGTCACAAGAATGCATTTTGACCTGATGGCTGCCGCCAGCACCGGAACGTCTCCTTTGTCGCCGAGACAGCCCCAGTACTCCTTGACGTCCTCTTCGGTCGCATCGACCAATTCCAAAAAACTGCGTAAATACACCATAGATTCAGCTATCTTCTGGCGTTCGAAACCGAATCCCTCGAACACATCCTGCAGTTCTCTGAAAACATAGATGGAACTGACAAGCTGAAGTTCCTTCCGTTCGCCCATCTTGAGCAATTCCCTCTCGTTGCCGTCCCATACAAGACCTGAAACGAGAATGTTCGCATCCAGGAAGTACCTACGGGTCGGCATTGTATGCATCCTTCAGAATCTTCCTGCCGGATTTTCTTATGGCCTTCCGCAGCTGTTCTGGGGTAAGGCTTTTCGCTTTTGCCTCGCTCTCGAAATATTCGAACATCTCGTCCCTCATAGATTTGATCTTCCTGATTATCAGGGCATCGCCGAACGGTTCTATCACGAGATAGTCTTCTCCGATTCCCATAGCCATCCTCAGTTCCTTCGGCAGAGATATCTGGCCCGCCGCAGTCACTTTGGAAACATATACGTCCGTCATAATATCAGCAATATGTATAATGTACACATTGTATATAATGATATTCTTTTGCAACCTTTGCGGTTTGACCAACAGATGTTTTCCGCTGCCAGGCATTCCGTGCCAGAGCCATGGCAATCTTTTTTTACCTTAACCGCCTGTGCCATGCTATGAACCACGATTGCCATGAGGCCAGCGATGAGGTCATCGCCCGCGGAGCGGAGGCGATCATCCGCAGAGGCGCATGGCACTCCAGGCCGGTCGTGACCAAGGAACGCATTTCCAAGGCATACCGCGCCAGGGAGCTCGACCACAGGCTGAGAGGCGCGAGGACCAGGTCCGAAGCCCTGCTGATGGCGCAGGCCAGGAGGGCCGGTGTCAGGACGCCGTACATCTTCGATATAGACATGGCTTCCTGCACCATCACCATGGAATTCCTCGAGGGCATCACGGCGAAGGCCGCGCTTCAGGACCTCCCGAACAGGATGGAGCTGGCCCGCATAATCGGCAGCCGGGTGGGAAGGCTGCACAGGGCCGACATCGTCCACGGGGACCTGACCACGTCGAACATCATCTTCAGGGGCCAGGAGCCGTGCTTCATAGACTTCGGCCTGGGTGAGAAGAGCCGCGAGATTGAGAAGAAGGGCGTGGACCTGCACCTGCTGAAGGAGGGGCTGAGCAGCGCCCATTCGGAATTCATGGAACTCTTCGATGCGGTCGCCTGCGGCTACGTGGAGGAATACCCCGAGGGCGAGAGAGTGCTGAGCCAGGTCGGGGAGATCGAGAAGAGGGGTAGGTACAATTGAAGATATTGTTCGAGACCGGCAACAGGGGCAAGTTGCTCGAGGTCAGGGCGATATTCGCGGGCCTTGGGCATGAAGTCGAACAGCTGGAGGACGAGTACCCTGAGGTCCAGGCCGACACTCTCGAGGAGGTAGTCGAGGCCGGGCTGAAGTGGCTTTGGGCGCGCCACCATGCGCCAATCATCATCGACGATTCCGGGCTATTCATCGATTCACTGAAGGGGTTCCCGGGCGTTTACTCGGCATATGTGTACAGGACGCTGGGATGCCCCGGGATACTGAAGCTACTGGAGAACGCCAGTGATCGTTCGGCCGAGTTCCGGTGCTGCGCGGGCTACATCGATAGTAGCGGGAAAATCACCATGCGGTCAGGCGCGTGCAGAGGCGCGATAATCGGGGAGATGCGGGGCACCGGCGGGTTCGGCTACGACCCGGTGTTCATGCCTGAAAATGAGATAAAAACCTTTGCCGAACTGGACCTTGAAAGGAAGAACACGATATCCCACAGGGGCAGGGCCTTCGCGAAGCTGGCCGAGGCCATGCAAGGCGTGAAGGAGTGAGCCATTGGCAGAGAAAGCGAGCCTTGCCAGGAGGCTGACCCTCTTCTTCGTCCCGATAATCGCGAGCGCGGCGTACATTCTAATCATGATTTGGCTGCTGCCCGACGACCTCATGGCAATCATGGGGCTGTTCCTGCTCAGCTACTTCATCTCGCCCTTCGGCAGGGAGGTGCTCATCCCGCTGACGACGATAGCCCTGCTGGAACTGCACGGGGCCGGCCATATGGGGACCGACATATTCATGATAGTGGCAACGGTGGTCTTCGTGGATGTGATGTGCTCCATCTTCCTGCTCTGGAACCTTGACCTGCTGAAGCTCGTGCCGAGGCTGGGGAATTGGATAGACGGAATCGAGAGGTTCGGGAGGGCCAAGCTGAGAAGGAGCCGGCTGAGGCGAATCGGGATGTTCGCCGGCCTCGTGGCTTATGACGCGCTCCCGTTCCAGGGGACGAACGGCGCCGCCTCGACGCTGATAGGGTTGCTGGCGGGAATGAGGAAGGCAAGGATTTGGCTGGCAGTGTGGCTCGGTTCGATAATCGGCTCGCTGGCTTTGGCGGTGGCCTCGTTCACCATCGGCCAGGAATTTATGATAGACATATTCGGCAATGCCTCCTGGAAGGCGACCAGCATACTGCTGACGCTGGGGATACTGATATATCTGATCCTGAGCTATTACAGGCACAGGGTGAGAAAGGAAACCGTCCGTACCTAGGCTAGCGGAGGAGGCGGGGGGTACTGGATGGGCTTCTGGCAGGTCATGCAGTATGCTTTTGAGAATGCGCACGCCCGATGATATGTCGTCTGGCAATGGGGACACACATACAGGTCCTGGGTTATCTCGCCGGCGCATATGTGGCAGAGGGTCTTTGCAGCGGGCGCCTGCGTTTGGGCGGTGAACAGGGAACCGAACGCCAGGAAGCCGGTTATCAGCATCATGCCCATCCAGACATTCACATCCAGCCACAGCGGCCGGCTGATGTCCACGCCTGTGACGTCTATTGCGTACAGGGTTTCAGTCTCGATGAAGGAGGTGTTCCACGCGCCATTGTAGAATTCCGCGGGTGACTGCCCCACCGCGAAACCGCCCATGTGGAATGAGCCCAGCGGGTCTGCGACCACCCAATGCCCCAGCGGGTCGGAGAAGGAGACAATTGCCAGGTCGGTCCGGTAGTAGGACCGGATGCCGGCGGTTGCATTGGCGAGGTCGGAAAGTGTGTTCCCGACATAGACCGCTGCGAATGCGTGGTCGACCGTGAGGTAGATTCGCGAATTTCCCCCGGCGTGGTGCACCATGGCGGCCAGGAGCATTGCGTAGTCCTCGCAGTCCCCCGTCATCGATCCCAGGGTCTCGTCCGGCGCGTACCATACGTCGCCCCCGCCGGTATCCTCTGTATAATCGAGATTGGTATCCAGCCAGTCGAAGATTGCGCATGCCTTCCCCATGTTAAATCCGCCGGACATACTGGCCGTGGCATCATTTGTGGCATCGGCAACTTCTGGCGAACCGAAATCCACGATTCTGTTTATCTTTGTGAAATACTGTCTGGGATTGAAAGTGAAATCATTCGCCACTGAGCCGGGGAGCTCATGCACTTCGACATTGTGCGCGGAGAACCTGAGCCAGTCATCGCCCTGGCCCTGCACCCGGTACCAGCGGTCGTTGCGATACTGGAGCATGCGTATGCTTATCTGGTACTCCCAGATGCTGGGCGATTCCGGCGCGCCAATGGCCAGAGCCTTTATCACGTGGGAATTCGCCGGCTGGATCGCAGCGTTGACCCGGACGGAGTATGCATCCGAAATGCTCGTCCAGGTGAAGGCGGCTTCCTCGAGGAACATGGGCCTTGAATCGTTGTTGGATATCTCCAGCCTCACGCTGCCGCCGTACCCGGCGTATATCTCGCCTAGGTAGATCATTACGCTGACATCGGGCCTCGCAGTCGTATTGCCCGCGACGCTGGCAGGCAGTGGCGGGAGGGCTTCGGGGGAATAAGCGCCGGGAGAGGCCAGATCCGTGCCTGAGAAACCTTCCAGCGCAGGCGTGGTGAGCATGGAATAGGCGCCCATGAGGGTCGACATCACCAGCAGAGCCGTGAAGATGCCGGCCATGAGAGTGCGTGACATCGGACTGAGAAAGATGCCAGGGCAGATAATGGTATTGCCTGAATGCATGTTGTCAGCAGAATGGTGTCGATATAACGATTTGATATGTCTGGGTCTAGGCACTGGGGTCTAGGGACTAGGGTCTAGGGTTGTTAACATTTGTTTTATGCTGGCTGTCGACAACAGCCAGCCAGCCCTAGACCCTTTATACCATTTTCTATGCAAAGACCCCAGACCCTTTACACCATCTTGTGAGCAAAGACCCTAGACCCCGTTACAAAAAGAATTGATAACTCATCATGCTATGAACAACAATCTAAACATGAGGTTATTTATAATGCGCCGCGATTGAAGTACAGGCTTTCAAATGCCTGGCAGGTATTGTTTGACAGCATGCGCCGGTATCAGGTTGGCCCGCGAGGAGGACTTCGAGGGCATCATGAGGATAGAGAACGCATGCTTCCCGGGGGAGCTGGCTTATTCCAGGGCACAGATGAGGTATCTCGTCTTCAAGTCCAGGAGCGTGACCCTCGTGGAGGTTTCCGGGGGCGCGATGCGCGGGTACATTTCCATGCTTTGCAGACGGAACTCGGAAATGGCATGCCTGGAGACAATCGGAGTCCTGCCCCGGTACCGGAGCCAGGGCGTGGGAAGGCGGCTGCTGGAGGCAGCCGAGAAAATCATGATATCTAAAGGCGCGGAGCGGTTCAGGCTGGAGGTCTCGGCCGGGAACAAGGCCGCGATATCCATGTACAGGAAGGCCGGGTACTCCATCACCGAGACCCTTCCGGAATTCTACATCTACGACCACAACGGGACCCGGACTGCTTACAGGATGGAAAAGTAAACTACCAGCCCCTAAAGCGGCTGGCGTTTGTTGCGGGGCTGGAAGTTTACTTTTCCATCCTGTAAGCAGTCCGGGTCCCGTTGTGGTCGTAGATGTAGAATTCCGGAA
>DAJR01000048.1 GCA_002496385.1 Methanomassiliicoccales archaeon UBA147
CCTTTAGGGGCTGGTAGTTTACGGTATAAGTGTTTTTGTCAATTCAAAAGGAAAATGGCCAGGAGCGAAAGCCCCTGGCTGGCCCCACCCGGGCGGTTGTAGAGGAGATGACTGAAATTGATATCACGCGTAGAATGTCTGGCTGAGCCTTATCTCGCGCTTCATTCTTATAGCGCAGAGCATGACCCCGCAGACTGTCATGGCGTCGCCGGCCCTCACGCCGGCGCTGTGAGCGAGGCTGTGTGTGTCCATGTTTATGGCGGCTGTTCCCGCGTCGACCCGCGGTATGCTCATTTCATACTCGTAGCCTTTTTTTCTCATTCTGCCCTATGCCTCCTCTGGTTATCGGCTTGCAGCCGAAAACCATAGTTCATGCCAGCCATGCGCCTGACCTCACGGAACCGGTCGTTCCGTGTTTCTTTGTTTCATTTATGGACGGCGCACGGCGGATCACCGACGGCCTCCGTTCGAAGGTATCGGCCGGAACTCTGCCGAGTTCCATAACAGTGATTGTAATCATGAGGATATAAACCCTGGTTGGTGTTCACCTAGTTGTACACCACCGAAAACCTAAATAGCCGTTCCACATCCCAGAATTGATGCTGTCCGAAAAGGAAATGAAGCTGAATGTGAAGGCCGAGGCCTCGAAGGAGCCGGATAGGTTCTTCCCCACAGCCACCATGCGCGAGATCGGGCTGGAGCGGAGGCACTGCCCCAAGTGCGGCACCTACTTCTGGACCGCAGACCCTGACCGCGAGGTCTGCGGCGAGCCAATGTGCATCGGCGGCTACACTTTCATAGGGACGAAGGCCTGCGAGCACAGGATGGATTTCATCGGGGTCTGGAAGAGGTTCTCCGACCTTTTCTCGAAAAGGGGTTACACACCCATCAACCGCTATCCCTCGATATCCCGGTGGAACCCGACCTCCGAGTTCACGTTGGCCAGCATCACGGATTTTCAGCCTTACGTGGTGCGGGGCGAGGTCAAGCCCCCCGCGAACCCCCTGGTCGTCCCCCAGACCTGCCTCAGGTTCAATGACGTTGACAACGTGGGAATCACCGGCCGCCACAATACCGGTTTCATAATGATAGGCCAGCATGCCTTCGAGTCCCAGAAGACCTATGACCAGCCGAAATATTTCAGGGACATACATGCGTGGCTGGTCGAGGGCATGGGCATCCCCCTGAAGGACATAGTCTATCATGAGGACGCCTGGGCAGGCGGCGGAAATTTCGGGTGCTCCCTTGAGTTCTTTTCGGGAGGTCTCGAGATCGGCAACCAGGTCTACACCATGTATGAGCGCGTCGGGGACAGCCTGAAGCCACTGGAGATAAAGGTCCTGGACATGGGCATGGGCCAGGAACGCCCTGCCTGGTTCTCCCACGGCACTCCCACCGCATATGAGCCCAACTTCCCCACCGTGATGGAGAAGCTGTTCGGCATCGCGGGCATAAGCCGGAACGGAGAGGAGAAGGAGACCATGGCCAGGTTCCTTCCCTATTCCGGCCTTCTCAACATGGACGATGTGGCAGACCTGGACAAGGCCTGGGAGGACATTGCCCGAAAGATAGATGTCGATGTCCTGAAACTCAGGAGCCAGGTCATGATGGGCGCCGGCCTGTATTCCATCGCGGACCACTCCAGAGGATTATTGTTCGCCCTCACCGACGGGGGCTTGCCATCCAATTCCGGAGGCGGCTACAACCTACGGCTGATTTACCGGCGGGCGATGGACTTCATCAGGAAGTACGGATGGGATGTCGATATGGCCGAGGTCTGCAGATGGCACGCCGAATACCTCAAGCCGCAGTTCCCGGAGATGCTGGAAGCCGTCGATGAGGTCGCCGAGATACTGGAGAACGAGAGGTCGAAATACATCCAGACCAAGGAAATGGCCCTGGCCACCGTCAAACGCCTCAAGGAGAAGGAGGCCCGTGTGTCCGTTGACGACCTCCTGAAGCTCTACGATTCGAAAGGCATCACTCCCGACCTCCTGGTCGCGGAAGGCCTGGATGTGAAGGTTCCCGGCGACTTTTTCGCCCAGGTCGCGGCTCTTCACGAGAAATCCGAAGCGGCAGCCAAGACCCAGAAGGCCGAGAGGATCGAGATTGGCTCTCAGCCCGAGACAGGGATACTTTACTATTCGGATTACCTTGCCCTTGATTTTGAGAGCGAAGTTCTCGCTATCGTTGGCAACAACATCGTCCTGAGAGAAACGGCATTCTACCCGACCTCTGGCGGCCAGCTGAATGATATCGGTTCGCTCGAAGGCCCGACATCCCTCAGGGTGCTGGACACGTTCAAGCAGGACGGCGTGATAATCCACCGGGTCGAGGGAGATTTGGCCGGATGGAAGCCGGGCCTCAGGGTCAAAGGACATGTGGACAAAGCCCGGAGGGTGCAGCTGGCGCAGCACCACACAGTTACCCACATAATCAACGGCGTTTGCAGGCGGGTTCTGGGCAACCATATCTGGCAGGCAGGCGCGGAGAAGACCGAGGAGAAAGGCCGTCTGGACATAACCCATTTCGATTCGCTGAGCCAGGCCGAGATAGTCGAGATAGAGGGAATGGCCAACAAGATAATCGGGGATTCGGTTCCCGTGGAGTCGATGATACTCCCAAAGAACGAGGCTGAGAGGCAGTTCGGGTTCAGGCTGTACCAGGGAGGCGCGATACCGGGGCACACTTTGCGGGTGCTGAGGATCGACGACCTGGACACGGAGGCCTGCGGCGGAACGCATCTCCGAAATACATCGGAGGCTGTGAGGGTCACAATCCTGGGCACCAAGAAGATTCAGGACGGAATTGTGCGCATCGAGTACGTGGCAGGCAACCGGGCGAAGGAGATTTTCGAGTCCGACATGGCGACACTGACAAGGATCATGGCCGTGATAGGGGCCCCGGACCCGAACGCTGTGGAGAAATCATGCGCGGACATCTTCGCGCTGTGGAAGTACCTGAGGAAGGCGGCCAGTAAAGTATCGGCCGCTACAGAAGAGCAAAAACAGGCAACCCTGGACGAGGTACTTGGGAAGGCACGGTCGGACCCGGCTTTCTCCATCCTGGAACATTACAGGGCAATGGGAAGGCCCCAGTCCATCGACGATGCATCTCCCCAATCGGACGCAGGCATTGCCAGGCCTCATGAATACATAACATCGGCATCTGGTGCCTTTAAAGTGCAGAAGGAACACCTGGGCAGGACCCTCATCAGGTTCCTGGCCGAAGCCGATGCCTGGCTCGTCGAGCTCGGCATTTAACGTACATGCCTACGAAAAATTATTAAAGACTGACCATATACTAATGCAGGGGGTAAAAAATGCTGACATGTTTCATATTGATCCGGGTCGAGGCGAAGAAGGAGGACCAGGTCTACGACTGCCTGGTCAAGACAAAGGAGATCGAAGGGATTAGAGAGGTCTTCGGGGAATACGACATGATATGCAGGATGGAGGCGCGGAACCTCAAGGAACTGCGAAGCCTGGTCATTCAGAAGGTGAGGAGCGTTCCCGGGGTAATGTCCACCACCACTCTGATCACCTCGGAATGAGACGCTGCCAACCTCCAGCGGGCTTATCAGAAAGACTTATTATGAATCAATTTATCTGGCGTTAAGGCAGGCTGCGGGACCGCATTTTCGCAGTCGGGTGAATGAATGGACGAGTACGACGCCAAGGCGATAGAGAAGAAATGGCAGGGGCTGTGGGATGAGTGGAAGCTCTATCAATTTGACAAGGCCTCGGATGCTCCGGCCTTCAGCATCGACAACCCCCCCAGATATGCATCCGGCCCACTTCACGTTGGCCATGCCACGCATTACACCCACATCGATTTCGCAGCGAGGTTCAGATGGCAGACCGGTCACAATGTCCTGTTTCCGCTGTGTGTCGACGTCAACGGCATGCCCATCGAGGTGAATGTCGAGAAGACGCACGACATCCGCATGCGGGACACCCCCCGCCAGGAATTCATCAGGCTGTGCAAGGAGTTCGCGGATGCAAACATCGACCGCATCAGCATGCAGTTCCGCATGCTGGGCTGCTGCATGGATTCCTCCCAATTCTACCGGACGGACGCCGAGACCTACCGGCGGCTGACACAACTAACTTTCATACGGCTGTACGGGCGCGGACTCATCTACAAGGGCCTGGCCCCTGTCAACTGGTGCCCGAGGTGCGGCACGGCGCTGGCCGACGCCGAGGTCGAGTATGCGGACAGGGAATCCGTTCTGAATTACATCCGATTCGGGGTATCCGGCTCGGAGGAGGGGGCAATGGTCGCCACGACCAGGCCCGAGCTCATCTGCACCTGCCAGATGGCTGCCGTTCACCCATCCGACCCGAAGCTCGCCCATCTCATTGGGAAGAAGCTGGTCACGCCAATCTACGGAAAGCAGGTCGAGATAATCTCCGACGAGAAAGTTGACCCGGAGTTCGGCACAGGCCTGGTCATGATATGCAGCATAGGCGACAAGGACGACCTCGAGTGGCTGTACAAGTACAAGCTCCCGATCGAGAACGCGATGGACGGCGAGGGCGTCATGAACCAGACCGCGGGCAAATACAAAGGCCTCGGGATAACGGAGGCCAGGGCCGCGATAATCGAGGACCTGAAAAACCAGGGGCTGCTCGAAAAACAGGAACCGACCCCGCAGAACGTCGGCTCATGCTGGCGCTGCCACACGCCTATCGAATTCCTCCAGATGCCGCAATGGTTCCTCAAGACGCTGGATGCCAAAGAGGACATCCTGAGGATAGCGGACGAGGTCAACTGGCACCCGGAGTTCATGAAGATTAGGCTTCAGGATTGGGTAAACTCCCTCAACAGGGACTGGGTGATATCCAGGCAGAGGTACTTCGCGACCCCGATACCCATCTGGGAATGCAACAGCTGCGGCGATATCGTGCTTGCCAGGGAGGAGGACTGTTATGTCGATCCGACCGTGGACGAACCGCCTGTCCCGGACTGCCCGGAATGCGGCGCCCCCCTCGAAGGCTGCCCGGACGTGTTCGACACCTGGATGGATTCCAGCATATCCCCGCTTTACGTCACGTTCTGGGAACGCGACCCGGAGCTTCACGCCAAACTGTGGCCCGCAAGCCTAAGGCCTCAGAGCCATGACATCATCCGGACATGGGCATTCTACACTATCCTGAGAAGCCATTACCTTGCCGGCTCCAAGCCCTGGAACGACATCATGGTGGACGGATTCATCCTTGGCCCGGACGGCAGACCGATGCACGCCTCCGACGGCAATGTGATAGACCCGATCGAGCTTCTGGAGCAGTACGGTACCGACGCCTGGCGGTATTACTCCGCCACCGTGTCCCTGGGCGAGGACAGTGCCATTCGCGTCAAGGATGTAGTGCACGGGCAGAGGTTCTGTTCGAAGCTCTGGAACATCCACAGATTTCTCTCCAAATCCATCAGGAAGCCCGAGGCAGTCCCGGCAGAGGAACTGAGGGCATCGGACAGATGGCTTCTCACACAATATTCGCAGCTCGTCAAGGGGGTCACCAAGGATTACGGGGAATTCCACTTCGACAGAGCCATGAGAAAGCTGGAACAGTTCGTCTGGCATGTCTTCGCCGACCATTATATCGAGATGGTGAAGCACAGGTTGTCAGCGGATGACCGGGCCCTGGCCTACACGCTTCACGAAGTGGGCCTCGGGACGCTCAAGATGCTGGCCGTTGTCATGCCGCATATCAGCGACGAGATATACGAGAGCATCTACAAACCGTACGACGGGGCCAAGAGCATCACGGTTTCCGACTGGCCGGCTCCCGTGCATGAAGATGCGGACGACCTCGAAAGGGGCGACCTTCTGAGGGACGTCATCGCAGCAGTGAGAAATTGGAAGTCGGAGAACGGCATGGCTCTCAGTGCCGGGCTGAGCGTCATCGAGATAGTCGGCGAGAAAGCGAGCCTGTTATTGGGCTCCGAGAATGACATTGCCGGCACCCTGAAATCGACAGATGTGCTCCTCAAGACGGAAGCGGATGTCATTGAAAAGGTGACCGGGCTCAAACCGGTGCATGCCATCCTGGGCCCCAGATTCAAGCAGAATGCCAAGGAGATCGCGCAGAAACTCGCCTCTGTCGACCCTGCCGAGGTCGCCCTTGCCCTGGAGTCGGGGGAACTGGACATCCGGTTGGCGAACGGCGAGACTGTGAAGATCGACAGCAGCATGGTCCAGATAATCAGGGCGCCGATGCTGGACGGGAAAGAAGTGAAATCCATCAGCGTCAGCGACCTGCTGGTCCTGATCGGGAAAGGTGATTGAATGGAGAAGATGCAGGAAAATGCCATCGAGACATTGAAAGGCGTGCTGGACCCGCACACCGGTCTGAGCGTTTGGGACATGGGCTTGATCCACGATATGAGTTTCGAAAGCGGGGCAATCAGCCTGACTTTCATCCCCACCAGCCCCTTCTGCCCTCTCGGGATCCAGCTTGCTTTCGGCATCAAGAAGGCGCTGGCGAAGCTTGAAGGCATCGTCAAGGTTAACATCACCATCGAAGGCCACATGAACGCAAAGGAAATCAACGAGATGCTGGCCAAAGATTGAATCCATAATAAAAATGTAGGTAAAATGGGCCAGGCTTTTATACCTGGTCCATTCATTGTTTGTTTCGGGAACACTTGGCTCTTTGATCGTGAGTCGGGGGCCGATTATGTCCCTATTCTTTTGCCGGTGCGGCCGGTCGGTTTATTGGCATTCGCCATTGCCAGGTCCGCGCTCGCACCGGATATGGGGCACTGTTCAGACTGCTTCCACCCGGCATCGTTCTGCCGGGCTTTTGCGTTTGACAGTCTGGTATCATTGCCTCATTACTGTGCGGATGCCGTCGATCTACCGTTGCATACCGTGCTTATGTATTCATATGAAATCGAAGCCGCTGGCTTCGATAATCAGGTATGCAACTGCCTTGTGGTAAACTTCCAGCGCGACACAGATGCCATCCCTTTCAAGGGCTGGTAGTTTACAGGTTCAAGCCTGCATTCCAGGTGACATCGCTCTTCTCGTTGAGCTCACACACGTTGTGCATGACTTCTCTCTCAACGGTTTCGATGTCGAACCCGGATTCCTTTGCCTGTTCGAATTTGGGTCTGCGGATGAAGTGGATGAGGTTAAACATTTGCCCTCTCACACTCCTCCACGTAGCTCAGTATGTCGTATTCGGCATTGGCGTAGACATCGCTGTCATGGTTCATATGGGTGCTGATGGCCATTGCGTCCATCTCGTGTATCAGTTCGACCATCTCGGAGATGTCTTCGCCTCGGTTGTACATCTCAAAGGCCAGGTCCCTGAGGTCCTGTATCGAGTGATACTTCATCCAATCTATCATTTCACTGTCCATACCCCGGAGGGTTCTCCAATCTCTGTTCTTCAGTCTTATGTATTCCACCATAGTGCATCCCTTCTGACGTTTTTCCTTATTTCGTCTGACATTTGTCAGCCGCAAAACCTATATGTCGCTCGGGGTATATAAGTCTTTCGGATGTGGTATTTTTCAATAGCCAGCGGAATTTTATTCTGTGTTTTTAATTACAACAGTCACTGTTTTTCGTCTGTCTGACGTTTTGTATGCCACTTTAGGTTCTGTACATGAAAGACTTTAAATTATCTGTTATATTTACCATAATATAACGACCCTGCTATTGTCAGACAGATTTGCGGCAAACCGGCGGTGATTGCGATGGGATTCATGGATTCGATGAGCAAGGAGAAGAGATTGTTCAGCAAGGCGAAGAAACTTGCCGATGGCGGCAGGCAGGCCTACGAGAAAGGCCAGGCCGACAGAGCTTTGGCTTACTACCAGAAGGCCAGCGAGATGCTGAAGGCCAACGCAAAATTGCTGGGCTCGGCCCCCAGGGAATTCTCAACGCTCTACGATGCGATTGGCTACGGCCTTTTCAATCTCCGGAAGGATGACGAGGCCATCAAATACATCGAACGTGCGCTGGCAATGGACCCCGGCAATGTCAAAGCAATCATCCACAAGGGAATATTCCTGTTCAAGAGCGGCCACTCCCCGAAAGCGATAGAGCAATATGACCTGGCCCTTTCGATGGACCCGCAGAACATCGCGGCATACGCCAACAAAGCCTATGCCCTGGAAAGCATGGGCAACTCGGCGGATGCTGTCGCCGCGTACACTAAGATACTGGAGATGAATGAGCTTGCCATCGAGTACCATGACCGGATTATCCTTCTCCAGCCCAAGGACCCGAAGGCATTGCTCAGGAAAGGCGTGGCCCTCAACAAGCTGAACAGATATGCTGAGGCTGCCGATACATTCCAGCAGGCGCTCGACCTTGACCCGAAATACGTGGATGCCTGGGTGAACCTGGCACTGTCCAATGCCCTGTTGGAGAAACATGAGGAAGCCGTGAGCTCTTTCGACAAAGCCCTGGTGATGAGGAAGGAAGACCCTTTCATCTGGGAGCAGAGGGGCCATTCCCTCTACAGGATGAAGCGTTTCAGGGATTCCGCGGACAGCTACACCGAATCCCTCAGGCTCAAGTCCGACAATGTCAAGCTTTGGATAATGAAAGGGATGAGCCTGCATCTGGCTGAGGATTTCGAGGCCGCGTGCGGAAGCTATGACATGGCTTTGACCCTTGAAGCGGAGAACATTTCCGCGCTGGCGAACAAGAGGCAGAGCCTGAAGAGGTTGGGTCGGCACCGGGACATAATCGACACCGCGGAACGCCTTCTGGCCATTACGCCCGACGATCGAAGCGCCCTATTGGACAAGGCCCAAGCCCAGGCAGCCCTCGGGGAGCATGACAATGCCCTCCTCACCTTTGACAAGGCGCTCCAATCCAATCCCAGGGACCTCGAGGTGCTGGTCGGGAAGAAGGAAGTGCTCAAGCATCTGGGAAGGCATGATGCAGTCGACAGCGCCTGCGATTTGATCCTCCACCTGGACCACAGGAACACCGAGGCAATGTTCGACAAGGGCACAGCCCTGTTCGCGCTCCAGGCATACGAGAAAGCCCTCCATCCGCTGGATAAGCTCCTGGCCATAAACCCGGAGCACATCGAGGCTCTGGACCGAAAACGCGAATGCCTCAAGATATTGGGGAGGCACCTCGAGATCATCAAAACCGCCGACGCGATGCTGAAACTCGCCCCGACTGACAAGGCCGCCCTGATGGACAAGGCCGTTGCCCTGTTCAACCTGCCGCGATACCCGGAATCGGTCGCGGTCCTGGAGACTTACCTTTCAATGTACAAAGACGACCCTGAGGCCTGGTACATGAAAGGCCATTCCCTCTCGATGCTGAACAAACACGAGGGCGCGATAGAAAGCTTCGACAAGGCCATTGCGCTGAAGCCCGGCGTCAAGACTTATCTGGACATGAAAGGCCGTTCCCTTTCCAGGCTGGGCAGGTTCCCGGAAGCGATCGCCCAATTCGACAAAGCCCTGCAGATAGACCAGGGCGACCCAGAGCTATGGTACAGCAAGGGCCTCGCCCTGGAAAGCGCCAAGTCATACGAGGAGGCGGTGGCTTGCTTCGACCGGGCACTTCGCATGAAGCCCGAGGACAAGAACATCTGGTACAGCAAAGGCCTTGCCCTGGCATGGCTCGAGCACAACGATGATGCGATTGCCGCGCTGGATGCCTCGATAAGGTACGGCCCGAGCGACAGGTTCCCCTATCTGAAAAAGGCAGAGATATTGCACAAGACCGGCCGTGACCAGGATGCGGTGGCTACATGCAACCATCTTCTCGCGATGAACCACATGGACCTCGAAGTGCTGATAATCAAGAAGGACGCTTTGAAGAGCCTTGACGACCAGATGGGGATAATCGAGGCCGCCGACCGGATAACGAAACTCGATCCGAAGAACGCAGAGGCTTACTTTGACCGGGCAGTCGCGGAGCAGAAGCTGGCCCAGCATGTCCAGGCCATCAAATCCCTGGACCGCGCCATCCACCTGGAACCGGAAAACATCAGGTTTCTCGAAGCCAGAAAGAATTCACTCCTTGCATTGGAAGATGTCGAGGGCATCGTTGAGACCGCGGCCAGGATAATCGAGCTGGATCCCGTGAATGCCAGGGCTTGGCACGACAAGGCGAAAGCTCTCGGCTCGATGCGAAAGTTCGACGAAGCGCTGGCAGCAGCCGATGCCGGGGCCAAGGTGAACCCGGCGGTCAGCGAGCTGTGGGTCATCAGGGCGGAGATACTCCTGAAGCTGAAAAGGGATGTCGAGGCCCTCGAATCCTACGACCGCGCCATAGTCTCAAAGCCGGGGGACCCTGACGCCCTCTACCGCAAAGGGAAGACCTACTACGGCATGGGCAGGTTCGACGAGGCAGAGAAATGCTTCACAGCCGGCCTTCAGACATCAGAAAATGACGTGAGGCTGCTGAACGCCAGGGCAATGTCCTACATGAAGCAGACCAAGTACGACCTTTCCGGCGCGGATTTCGACCGGGCCGTGGCACTCGAGCCGGAAAACCTGCGGACACTGATAAATCTGAGCCAGCTAAAGCTCGCACTGAAGGATTACGATACCGCCCTGAGGTTCCTGGACCGCGCTCTCCAGCTTGAGCCCTCCAACAGGGACATACTCGTAGCCAAGGCCAAGGCTTATGAGGCGATGGAGAACCTGGAGGAAGCAAGGTACTGGTACCGGAAAGCACTCGAGACAGGGGAGGACACGGAGACCCTCTCTGGCCTTGCGACGGTCCAGTCCAAATTCGGGGATTACCGTTCGGCGGCCGAGATGCTGGAGAAGCTGGTCGCGGCGGAGCCAGATTCGAAAGAGGCATGGTACAACCTGGGATTCGTCCGGGAGAAGCTGCGGGAGCTGGACGAAGCCCTCAAATGCTACGACCGTGCAATCGGGCTGGATGCAAATGACAAGATATCATGGAACAGCAAAGGCCTGGTACTCCTGGAGATGGGCAAACATGATGTGGCCATTCGCTCGTTCGAGCGCGCGCTGCAGATTGACCCGGAATTCGCGGCCGCCCAGGACGGTGTGCGAATATGCCAGGAGCGGATAGGCGCCCAGGAGATTGAGAAATTCGCAAGGTCCATACTCACGCTGGAATACGAGCGCAACCGCCCGGTTTCCCGGGAAGAGGCTTTCAGGGACGCTGGAGTGCCCTACGCCAACCTGGATACGGTCTTCGGTTTCCTGAACCAGATAGACGAATACCCGATACAGGCCATGACCCCGGCAGAAAGGGACGAGATGGAGAAGGCCTCAAGGGACGTTCTGGTGAGGTCCATCGGGAGCGGTGTCTCCTCCCAGAAGACAAGGCTGCGGCTATCGGACATCGCCATCAACTTCCCGGCCTATCCGCTGTGGAAGGCAAAACGTGTTTTGGGCTACATCCAGCGGGTGGACCAGATGGTATTCCCACCCGAGCCGTCCCCGGAGATGGACACACTCCTCCACAGGGCGCTGGGCCTTCCCCCGGAACGCAGAACCGTGATAGGGTTGGTGGAATCCCTGGGGCTCGGCGTGATGAAGGCCAAGCAGCTGCAGTCCCTTCTGGCGACATTCAGGAAGGAAGGGTATGTGGCGCCGGAGGTGGAAATAGGCTCGCTGGTGAGCGACGAGTACGGCGGCACCAAGAGGCAGGAGAAGCCCCAACCGAAGCCCCAGCAGGCCCGCCGAGAGCCAGCACAACGCCGCGAGGCGGAACCCCCGGCTGCGGAACAGGGCGTTGCAAGGAAATACTGCCAGAGCCACGGCCACCTTGCTGTGACCAGGCATTCCTGCGGGGCGTACCTATGCCACAACTGCGTGAGCGGCGCGAGCAAATGCCCGATATGCCACAGGCCGTTGCATGAGCAGAGGAGAGAGCCCGAGCGCCGGCGTGAGCCGGAAAGGGAGCCAGAGCCGGAGGAACTCGGTTCAGAGGACTACGACGAGCCGGAGCAGGACAACCGCCCGAGGACTGACGCCGAAGTGAAGAACGAGTACGGGACGCTTTGAGAACAATGATTATTTATAATTGGAAAGCCTTCTATTATTTCATATACGGGCAGGTGAGAACATCCGTTTCGCGAAGCTGTTGAGCTGTGCGTTGGTCATTGCTACTGTTCTGGGAGGTCTCTATTTCATCCCGGGCCGGACCGAAGCAGTCTCGGGTTTCATTGTGGATATGGCTTCCCCGGACCACACTTATCGGGGCGCGGAATGGCAGAAGGACGGTGTTTTCATGCTTGCGGTCGGGAATGATTCGCTCGGAAACGGCGTGGTCGACAGGTATCATTCGGAGGACGGCGTTTGGGAGACGCTCCATTCCTCATCCGGCGGAACCTTCAATGACATCGCGAAGACCGAGTCGCTCATGTGGTACGACGGGATGGAGGGCGGGCAGAATGGCTGGTCGACCACCTCCTGGAAAGGAAACCTGAGCTGGCATCAGGTCAACCCCCTTACACTCCCTGCTGCCGTTTCCGGAACCTCGCATGGGACTGCCAATCACGGAGAGAAAATATGGTGGTTCGGAAATGATACGACTGGCACTTATGATGACGGGACGGACAGGGTCGTGGGTAGCATGTACTCGCCCCTGGTCACTTTGCCCGACATTTCGAGCACCGGCGCGATTGTCTTCTGGCATTGGTTCGAGGTGGAGGGCGGGGGCAATTATGACAGCATGATTGTTTCAATAAAAAATGTCTCTGACTCAGGCTGGTGCGAGCTCAAGCGCTGGGACAGCTCAGTCAGTTCCTTCACCGCCTGGAGACAGGAATTGATTATGATATCAGGATGGCTGGGCAACCAAATCCGATTGAATTTCACTTTCGACTCGCAGGACGGCGAGGCAAATCATTACGCAGGATGGCATATTGACGATTTTCTGATATACTCTAATGAAATGTACATAGCGGTCGGAGAGCCTGGCGTCAGCGGATACTCTGCCTATGCAATTGACGGCTACGGCACAGCCAAAACTGTCCTCGGCATGAACGGCTATGATTTCAACGGCGTGGCGCGGGGGCAGATGCCCCTCTCGTTCATGGCTGTCGGTGACGGCGGCGCCGCTCTTTATTTCGACGGATATGGGTGGCACGAGATTACCGGCGCGAAGCCCGGCGATGTCCTGACAAGCGTGGATTTCAACGGCACCCACTTTTTCATTGTCGGATACGATTCCGGCGGCCACGGTGTCGCATATTATTACAATGAAGCCGAGATATATGCTGGCCAGAGCATCCTTCATCCGATCATGAATGTCCCGGACTGGAAGCTCAATGACATTTCCTGGAACAACGAGTATCCCACGATTAGAGGTTACGGAATGGGCGCGGTCGCGGCCGAAGGAACTGCCATGAGCATATCCGACCCCGAGACCTGGTATCACATACCCACGGCTGTTGCGCCTTCCGCCAGGCTGGGCCATGCCATGGCATATGATTCGGCCCATGACGTCGTGGTGCTTTTCGGAGGGTTCAACGGTATTGGTCTCGATGACACCTGGATTTACAACATGGCAATGAGGACATGGACACAGGTGTTCCCCGTCCAGCACCCCTCGGCAAGGCGTTACCATGAGATGGTCTATGACCCCAACAACGGCGTGGTGATACTGTTCGGAGGATACCCATATTCGGGCGAGACCTGGGCATACGATTATCTCGCGAACACCTGGACACAGAAGGCCAACGGCCCCGGAGCCAGATGCTACCATGCGATGGCCTTCGACAAGGCCGTTGGGAAAACGATACTGTTCGGAGGATATTATGACACCGCGCCGCTTGGAGACACATGGGCTTACAACTATGCTTCAGACACCTGGACCCCGGGCGGAAGCTCTCCCGGCCAGCGCAACAGCCATGCGATGGCCTTCGACCCGATCAACAAGAGGACGGTAATGTTCGGCGGCATGAATCAGATCGGCCTCAATGTAGCCGAGACCTGGACCTATGATGCGGTCGCGGACTTGTGGGTCAATGTGAATCCGTCGGCACCTCCTTCGGCAAGATCACAGCATTCGATGGTCTATGATGCTGTATCCGGAAAGGTCATCCTCTTCGGCGGCAACACCGGCTCGCCGAATGACGAGACCTGGGCATATGATACGGCTGCCAATAAATGGGTCAATCTGTTTCCCGCGAGAAAACCTGCTGCAAGAAGTTGCTCTGAGATGGCCTATTCATCGCTTCACGGCCAAACCGTGCTCTTCGGGGGGGATTACCACAATTACAGCGACGACACTTGGTACTGCGTCGCGGGCTCCCCCTGGAACGGGAATGTCGTGGACCGGGCAGTCGGGATGAACGGCGAGAACCTGACCGCCGTGGCTTGGAACAATGACAACAAGAACGCACTGTTCGTCGGGCATAACTCCAGCCATGCGGTCGTTTACTCCTTCTACTATGGCAATGACTATCTGGCATTGGCTTCAGGCTCTTCCGACACATTGGCCGGGCATCAGCTGTATTCCCTGGCATACAACCCGGACAGCAGGTCCGACGAAGTTGTCCTGCTGGGTGCCAGCGCTTTCATGATGCATCCGCTCATGTCGGATTCCAGCACCCGTCTCATGGTGCACACGGAGTATCCCCACATATTCGACATAGACTTCAGGGAGCAATCCACCGGCATTTCCCGTGAGAACCAGCAGGTCAATGTCAACGGCAATTACACCTTCTACATCGAGGCCAATTACACCATCGGGGGCATCGACCATTGGACGGACGCCTCCATAGCAATCGCAGCATGGTATGACGAGGGCCATGTGGGCCTTGCTTCCATGCCCGAGGGTTCCTGGGTTTCAGCCGTGAATAGGACGAGGCAGTTGGGAATCAATTACGATGCCGGGCTGGGCGCTGCCGTCGTCTCATATCCGGTCACACCGAACCTGGAATTCACATTGCACAGCTTCTGGGAAGACCCCATGATCTATCTTGGCAGCAGGCACAGGGTCTACATCAATGTAACATTCCATAACCAGACCAGGGCTGCCGACGGCCGCGGATTCCTCAACGGTTCGGCATCAGACAGCTACGACCGGGCGCAGGCATTCAACGACCCTCACAGTTGGGACTACGTCGTCCATGTTTACGATACGCTCTTGACCAATGCATATGCCGAATGTTATGAGGAGTTCGGCGTCAACGAATGGGTATCCGTCTCTGTTCAGGGGAATCCCTCCTGCAATGCACCACCGGGCGCTGTCGATGTACCGATGGTGACGCCCAGCCAGATAACCTATTCCTCCAATGCCCCCTATTGCGTCAATGTTTCAATCCCGCATCTTTACAAGGACGGCAACATCCTATCCCCATACATGATCGGGGCCGGAAATGTTTCTGTCATAAACGCAGCGCCTACAGTCAATGCAACAAACTCATATATCCCTGTTCAGAAGCATTTCCCTGAAACTCCAGACACGGGAATGGACATATGGGGGTTGAATGGCACCTTCCTCGGCTCCCCGCTCAACGGGACGGTTTCGGCAGGGCCATGGGTGACGGACTACAACGCCCCCGGCCTCGGCTTGGCGGATTACACGGTCCTATACTGGTGGGTTACAGTGCAGGCCGGAGTTCCCGAGGGTGTGTACTGGGGGAAAATAACCGTGTCAATCACTACTTGATATATGCGATTTTAAAGAAACTTCGCACCCGCCTACGTGTGCGTGCTATTATAGGATAAGGTATTTATAGAATTCGTGAGTTACACTATCAATCACATCTATAACGCAATATCGGGAGGGTTTAGCTTGATAATTAAGAAATTATCGGTGAGCTTGATTGTGCTGGCGCTCGTTAGCGTCAGCTTCGGGATGTTGGCCAGCGACAGTGCGCAGGCCGCTTTCATACAGCCGCTGAACAGCATCGGTCTGCCCTCGTCGTTCACTCCCCGTGATACCGCATGGAACGAAGCCGGAACCATGGCCGTGGTGGCGGGCTCGGATTCATCCAACGGGCCGAGCGTCTATTTCTATTGGCTATCAAACAATACCTACGTCCCGGCACCCAATTGCGTTCCTGGGCAAAGCATGTACGGCGTGGACTTTTATGCCGAGATGGCCTCGACGGGAGGAAATACCTCCGAGCCATCCGTCCCGCCGAGCGTCCTGCTTGTGGACGCCGATGCATACGACGTCATCTGGCCTTTTTACTGGAATGCATTGATGCCCACCGGGGCGAACGTGTATCGCTGGGATGTTTACGACGCTTCCGGTTACTTCGCGCAAGGAAAACCGAATGCCACTTATATGAATACATACGATGTCGTGATATGGATTTGCAGCTACAACATGTGGTCGCAGTATGGGGCCGGCGACCCCTTTGACATGATGGATGAATGGGAGGTCGAAGCCTACCTTTCGGGGGGCGGAACATTCATGATGTCGAACATTCACGTATCAGAATATCTTGAATGGAATGGCGGAAGCCAGGGATATTACGCGCCCGGCGTTTTCGCGTACGACTGCCTCGGCATTGATTCGGTGTACAATACCTGGCTGGGATACGAGGACTGGGTGGAAGCGATAGGCTCAGACCCGATATATGGCGGCATGGGCAATTCAACCTTATATTGGGACCAAGGTAACTGGGGCGGTATTCAGCCCTCTTCCTGCGATGCAGTTGTAAACACGGCGACCTCCCACCACTGTTTCAGGAACTGGGATAACACCTATATGTTTGAATACAGTGCCCTTAGAAACGAGGTAGCCAACTTCAAGACGCTGTTCCTCGGATTTCCTTTTGAGGTCCTTGATTCCATGTATGCCCAGGAATTGATGGCTAGAACGATAGATTGGTTCTCCCCGGCAACGGAGAGCGAGACGCCATCGTCCCTGTCTCTGAATCCCGGGAAGGACAACACGATTTACGAAGACTATCCGTATAACAGCAACGGGGCAGGCGAGTACATCATGGCCGGAATGACCAACAGCAGGCGCCGGGCGCTGATGGAATTCGACATAGCAGGAATGATACCCAGCCAATCCACCATTACCAGCGTGGGACTGAGCCTTTTCTGCGGCGCATCGTTTGACAACAACCCAAGAAATATTTACCTTCATCCCATTACCCAGGAATGGGGCGAGGCAGGTTCCGACGCGCCTTATCCGGAAAGTAATGGCACAGCCGCTTTTATCGGGGATGCGACATGGTACTATGCTTCTTACGACAACATTACCTTTTCCATGACCGGCGGAAATTACAGCGGCTGGTCAGCAAACACCGAGGTCTCATGGGCGAACATGTGGTACACATGGGGCTCCAGCCAGATGGTGAACGATGTCCAGAACTGGCTTGACAATCCTTCGCAGAACCATGGCTGGATATTGTTGGGCGATGAAACCATGGGCAATACCATGAAGTGGTTCCGCAGCAGGAACAACGTCAATTCCACAACCTGGCCGCGACTGACAGTCGGGTACGCTACATCCGGCGGTGGCGGAGGCGGCTCCGGCGGATCCAATTACACAGAGACTTTCTGGGTTTGCGGCGACAATGCCGGCGCAGGGATGCCGTGCGTTTACAAGATAGAGCCGAAGACCAGCCTCAGCCTGCAGAACATGGGCCTCACCCTGGCACACCCATTGCAGTCCATCTCATGCGATGATTCGGGCAATCCGATGGCTGTCGGGGAAAGCCTTTCCGCCCAGTACTATTACGACAGGGAAGCCGAGAACTGGTTGACCGTCGGCGGGGTTAACCTGAACTATTGCTACTTCAGCGGTGTGGACTTCAATCCCAACGACGGCAGGTTCTACATCGCCGGATATGATGGCAATTTGGCTAGGCCAGTAGTTTATTACACGGATCCGGTGCCTCTGACCTTGAATTCGTCGTGCCATCACTACCAGTCACCGGATCTGACCTCGGACTGCTCGCTGCGGGCAATCGCATGGAATCCATATTACAACTACGGTCTCGCCGTGGGCGATGAGGGCCTGTTCCTTAAGATATGGTCATACAATTACAGCATCAACGGGACCATGCGCTACAAGAAGGTTGATTCTTCGCCCATGAATAATTTCTGGGATATATCCTGGGACACCGACGGTTGGAACGAGGCTGCCATTGTGGGCACATACTCGACATCCAAGATGTACTGGCGCTACTTCAACAGCAACCCGCAGATAATTGAAGGATACAATGGCATGGCCGGTTTCTATTACACCTGCGCTTTCAAGCCCCCGTCCAGCCCCAAGTGGCTTCTCATCCCGTACGGCGGTTCCGGCGGCATACGCGTGAACACCGAGGAGAAGGACGAGAGCCACACGATAACAGTCACCACGGAATTCCCCCACATCTTCAACATGGATATGTGGAAACAGTCCGACGCTGCGATGGTGTCCACATTCAACACCCAGGTGCCAGCCGATTCCACGTACACCTTCTTCATCGAAGGGAATTACACGAGAGAGGGCTCTGATTATTGGGATGTCTCGATGAATATCTATCTCCAGCTGTGGTATGACGCGGGGTTCATCGGCTTCAATTCCGATCCGGCCGATATGACCTGGTGGTCCAAAACGCTCCGGACAAGGCAAGTCAACATCAGCTACACACCCTCTCTGGGGATAACACTTCTGAATTATCCCGATCCAGGGCTTGGCGTCCACGAATTCGAGATACACAGCCTCTGGGAGGACCCCAATACCTACGGGCCGGACAGCAGCCATCACAGGCTGTACATCAATGTGACCTTCGGGGAGCAGACCTACATGGCACCGGGGGACGGAGCCTGGAACTCGGGCAATATCTGGGACAGGAACACACTCAACGACCCCTGGACCTGGGACTGCAAGGCCCTTCTCTATGATACAGTAATCCCGGCAGCATATAACGCCACATACAACGAATTCGGGGTCGAGCGGTTCGGCGCGCTGAGCGTATCGGGGAATCCGGCAGGCAGCATCCCGCCCGGTGCACAGGCCGAGCTGACAACGCCAAGCTCGATAACATATTCGGCCAACAGCATATACAAACTGAATGTTTCAATACCCAACCTTCTGAAGATCGGGAATCCTGCATTAAACATACCCGCAACCTATGTTGACGTCCGGAACATCCATTCGACGGTCGATTTCACCTATTCGGACATCTGGGATTGGACTGCCTTCCTCGGCTCAGGCGACCAGTTGTGCATCTGGGGGCAGGAGTTCGGCACATCCGTAGCGCCTGCGGGGAATGGTACGGTTTCGGCAGGGCCATGGTACACGAATTACACAGCCGCGGACCTCGGCCAAGCTTTCGAGGTCACCCAGGTCAGTTGGCGGGTGGAAGTGCCTCCCGGGACAGAGGAAGGCGTGTACAGGGCTACCATCACGATAACGCTATGGAGCTGAGAAAATGAACAACGAAAGCGCAAGGAAGGCATTGTGCGTGTTCCTGGCCATGATTATGGTCGGAACGACATTCGCGGTATTCGTCTCCACGGAGGCCGAAGCCCTGGAGTTCGTGGACAGCACCACAATAACCCCGCCATGGACCACCAGTTTCACGCCCCTCGACTCTGCATGGGACTCCACAGGCACACAGTGTGTAGTTGTCGGCAACGAGACCAACGGCAAGGACCCCAGCGCCTGGCTGTACAACGAGCCGTCCAACAAGTGGCATCCGATACTGGAGGGCTCGGACCCGTCGGTCGCGCCGGTCAATCTTGTAATGAACGAGCACAAGAGCTTAACTTATTTCACCATCCAGGAAGCGATAGACGAAGCCGACCCCGGTAACGAGATACACATCCAGCCCGGAACATACAACGAGAACGTCGTGATAGACATTCCCAACCTCCAGGTCCGCGGCGACGGGGCTGCAAACACCGTCATCAACGGCGGCAACATCGGCACAACTCTGCTCATACTCGCGGACGGCGTCACTGTCACCGGCATCAAGGCCACCGGCGGCTCTGTTCACACTGGCATCATGCTCTACGAGGCAGACAACTGCCGGATAGAGAACTGCACTGTCGAGGGCAACGGGGACGGAATAGTGTTGTCGGGCTCATCGAACAACATCATCAAGAACAACGATATCCGGAACAACGCCGGCGTGGGCGTGAAGACCGAGAGCAGCCCGGTGACGAAGGAGCTCGTCGCCTCCACATACCGGGGCGGGATCAACGACTGCGGTGCCCTGTTCACGATGGACATTTCCGGTTCCAATTATACGAAGACAAGGGACTTCACGGTTGGGTATGCGGACGGGTTAAATCCATATTACACTCGTTTCATACAAGACACGGTTGACCCGAACATCCTTTACGGCACTACACAAGCCGGCGGCCAATACGGGCGCGGGACAGTGTTCAAAATGAACAAGGACGGGTCTGGCCACACCATCCTGCACTCCTTCCTGGGCATGCCCAGCGACGGAAGGTCGCCTTATGGCGGGGTGACACAATCCGGTTCAGTTCTGTACGGCATGACATATCTTGGAGGCTCGGCTGACTACGGGTGCGTCTACCGCATGAACACGGACGGCTCCGGGTACAGTGTGATTCACAATTTTATATGGTCCACGACCGACGGGCGCAGTCCTTATGGTAATTTGCTCGTGGACGGAACTGGCACAGTTCTATACGGAATGACCAGTGCCGGAGGTCTGTACAGTGTCGGGACCATATTCAGCATGAACACGGACGGGACCGGATTCAGTTTACTGAGAAGCTTCCAAGGAGGCGCAACGGACGGCTCCGCTCCACGCGGGGGTTTAATATCTGACGGCGCGGCTCTCTACGGGATGACATACGGAGGCGGCTCAGCCAGCAGCTACGGTACAGTATTCCGGATCAACCCTGACGGCTCCGGGTTCAACATCATACTGTCGATGAACAGCACATGGACCGGCCGTTACCCTTATGGAGACCTGTACAGGGAAGGTTCCACACTTTACGGATTGACGTATGGCGGAGGCCTGAACAGCTACGGTGTGCTGTTCCGCGTCAACACTGACAGCTCGGGCTTCCAGCGCCTTCACAGCTTTGCCTCGGCCACAGGGCGGTACCCATACGGTTCACTTGTGGGAGACGCGACATACCTCTACGGCATGACCTATTCCGGGGGAACGAATACTTACGGCACGGTTTTCTCCTACAACAAGATGACCTCGACCCACACGGTCATAAAGCATCTGGCCTTGGCCGATGGCATATATCCTTACGGGAGCCTTCTGTATGACGGCGCGCTCTACGGCATGACGAACAGCGGCGGCTCATTCTCCAGAGGAACCGCATTCTGGATGACAACGGACGGTTCGAGCTTCGCTGTGAGGCACCATTTCAACCAAGTAAGGAATGATTGTACTTATCCGATGGGCAGTCTCGCGCAGGACGGCAACACGATATACGGGGCATCCAATTCGGGAGGCACAGGCAACCTTGGCGCCGTGTACAAGATCAACAAGGACGGAACCGGTTTCACGATGTACAGCATGACAGGTTCGCCCAATGGCGCATATCCGTCGAGTGGCGTTACAATCTCGGGCGGCACGATTTACGGCGTCACCGATAACGGGGGCAATGTGGACGATGGATGCCTTTACAGTATGAACACCGACGGGACAGGTTTCACGGTTTTGCACACCTTCGATTATGACGCAGACGGCGCCTACCCGAGGTCCAGGCCGATCCTCGACCCGTCAGGTACTGTGTTATACGGCATGGCGAACAACGGCGGAGCAACCGGTTGCGGCACGATATATCGGATAAACACCGACGGCACCGGCTTCACCCTTCTCCATGAATTCTATTATAGCTCCACCGACGGCGCCTACCCCAACGGCGAGCTGCTGCTCGTCGGTTCGACCCTCTATGGGATAACCAATGAGGCAGGCCTGTATGACTATGGGACCGTCTTCAAGGTCAACACGGATGGCAGCGGCTTCCAGCTGCTGCACAGCTTCGATTACGAAAACGACGGCGGCTACCTGCAAGGCGGCCTTGTGATATCCGGGAACGTCCTGTACGGAATGGCCAACGAGGGCGGCACCTATGGCTACGGAACATTATACAGAATCAACACCGACGGCACAGGCTTCACCGTGATGAGGAACTTCGCTTATGAAGATGGACGTTGGGGCGCAGGCAGCCTGACTCTGGACGGCGACTATCTTTACGGGATGCTGTACTCGGGCGGGGCATACAACTACGGAACGGTATTCAGGATGCAGAAGAACACGATGGCCTTCATGGTACTTTACAATTTCCAGGGCTTCCCCGATGCAGCATACCCAAACGGGAACAACCTACTTCTGTTCGTAAACCCTTCTCTGGCTTCAGGCAACAACCTCATCTACCACAACAATTTCATCGGCAACACTGTCCAAGCTCAGGATGACACCACCCTCCCGGACATGAACATGTGGAGCGATGTGTACCCGACAGGTGGCAATTATTGGGGCGAATACACAGGCGCCGACGCGAATTCGGACGGCATCATTGACGCTCCGCGAACGATTCCCGGGGCTGCGGGTGCCATGGACAGCTATCCGTTCCTCAGGCAGGACGGCTGGGCCCTTCCCTATACGACGTTCAGGAACGTGGCATGGGATGAAGAGAACGGCCGATTCTGGATATGCGGGGACTACAACGGAAACTCGCAGAGCACATTCTACTTCCTCCCGAGGACAAGCCCGACAACGATGGTGCCGATAATGGCGCCTCCCGTCACCTTCACAGCCCTGGCATCGGACCATCTCGGCAATGTGCTCATTGCGGGCATGTCCAAAAGCGACGGCCTGGAATACGTATACTACTTCGTCCCATCTGCCAACAACGGATACTCTGTATACGAATCCGGGACCGGCTCGATGTACGGCTGGAATATCACATCGATAACGTACAATTCGAACGACATGAGGTTCTACATGGTGGGGAACATGAAGAATCAGGACCGCGGCGTGGCGTTCTTCACGGACACCGTGCCACTCGACTCCAGCCCATCATATTGCTACATCGACAACTCCCCTCTCATGAACTCCCCCGGCATTGGCGGTCTGAAATCTATCGAGTGGAACCCGGACAGGAATTATGCCCTGGCGGTCGGGGACGGGGTATACAGGCTCGGTCAATGGGACGGGTTGCCTGGCAACAAGCTCTCCTGGTCGACTGTGGCGGCCCCGAGCGCGGGAACGTCATATAACGACATATCCTGGGACCTGGTTGGGGGCATCGAGGCCGGGATAGTGGGCGAGGGCGGCCTGGCAGGAAAGTACTGGCGTTACTACCATACGAATCCCTCTCTGCTGGACGGATATACCAGCGAGCTGACAGGGACCAGATACACGACCTGCGCCATGAAGCCGCCGTCAAGCCCGAAGTGGCTCATCATCCCATCAAGTTCGGAGATACCGCGCATCAACCTGGAGGAGAAGGACGAGGGCGGCACAATCTTATTCGAGTCAGACCTTCCCAACCTGTTCACGGTGAGCGTCTGGAAGCAGAGCGACGTGACTAGGCCGGACCTGCTTGAAATGCAGGTGGACGCCGGCGGGACCTACACATTCTTCGTCGAGGCGAATTACACGGTCGGGGGAGTGGATATGTGGTGGGACATCGACTTCACGATATCCGCATGGTACGACAACGGTGCAGTCGGCACCCTTTCCAACCCCGGGGACCCGGCATGGATGAACAACAACTACAGGACGAGGCAGTTCAACATCACCTATTCGGCCGCGACGGCCATCCCAACCCTGACCTACCCCGCGATGGTGCCCGGTATTGAGGAGTTCGATTTGCACAGTTACTGGACCGACCCCATGCTCTACGGTGCCGACGGGACAGTGCGCCGAATATACATCAACGTGACCTTCGGCCCGCAGACCAGGGCCGCAGACGGCGGCGGCTTCGCGAACCCGAACGGGGGAGCCTGGAACAAGAACTCGGCCCTGAACGACCCTGGCAGCTGGGACCTCCAGGTCCACATGTACAACGTGTTCAACGAGGCGATATTCAATACATCCTACTATGAATTTGGCATAAAGGAATACGGCGCGGTGAGCAGTGTCGGCAGCCCGACCGGGAGCGCTCCGCCCGGGACAATCGACCACCCGCTCGGCCCGGACTGCACCGTCTACTTCTCGGCCAACACGCCGCATTTCCTGACATTGTCCATCCCGGACCTTCACATGAACGGCGACGCGCTGGACCCGAGGCTCATCCCCGCCACAAATGTGAAGCTGCAGAACACCCACTCTCTGGCCATGGCCACAAATTCGGACATGCATCTTGCCACGCCCATTCCGGGGTCCGGAGTCCCGCTGTACATATGGGGCCAAGCAGGCACACCTCTGCCCGCCCCAGTGCACGGAACCGAGTCGGCCGGACCTCTCTACTCGGACTACTCTGCGGCTGCGATTCCGGAGCTGTTCGAGGTGACCGAGATATCGTGGTGGATAAACGTACCGGTGAGCGTGGCGCAGGGAACCTACCGGAGCACGATAACGATAACTATAAGCGATTGACGAGGAGGCGAACAGATGGAAACCGACACAGGCGGAAAAAAGGCGATTGCGATGTTCATGGCCATGCTCATGGTCGGAATGGCGTTCGCGGCATGTGCCAGCATTAAAGCTACCGCCCTTGATTTCGTGGACACCTCCTCATTGACCGTGCCGTGGACGCAGGACTTCACCCCACTGGACTCGGCATGGGACTCTGAAGGGAATCACTGCATCGTGGTGGGCAACGACACATCCGGCACCCAGCCGAGTGCCTGGTATTACAATGACGGCGCAAGTGCCTGGTCCCCGATACTGGAGGGCTCGGACCCCACCATACCGGCGGTCAACCTGGTCAGGAACATGGATACTGGCGTTACATACAACACTATACAGTCGGCCATTGACGCGGCGACAGCTCTAGACACTCTGCACGTGTGGTCGGGCACCTACAACGAGAACGTGGTCATCAACAAGGAGTTGGTGTTGGAAGGCAACGGAAGCGCCAGCACGATAATCGACGGCGGCAGCTCAATCACGACTGTAACAATAACTGCCAACGGCGTCTCCTTCAGCGGCTTCACCGTCAGGAACGCCGCGGTCGGCATATGCCTGAGCAGGGCGGAGACATGCACCATTGAGTACAACACCGTGCAGGACCACGAGGTCGGCATACTCCTGGTCGGGGCCTCCAACAACATAATCAAGAACAACATGATAAGGGACAACGAGCAGGGCATCCGTGCAGCCAGCACCCTCGCCGAGAAGAGCATAATCGGAGTCACAGAATCCGGGGGCGCGCAAAGTTATGGTGCGGTTTTCAATATGAACCAGGACGGCTCGGATTATGGAATACTCCACGACTTCGGCTATGGCTCCATAGACGGTTATTATCCTGAATGGAACAAGGACCTCGTGAGCGACGGAAGCTTTCTCTATGGAGGGGCCCAAGAAGGGGGCTATTATGACAACGGGGCATTGTTCAAGGTGAGGCCAGACGGCAGCGAATACAGCATAATACATCATTTCCGAGGCGGTGCCAACGGCGATCAGCCGAATGGAAAATTGCTCCTGCTCGGCACGGAACTCTTCGGCGTGACCCGTTATGGCGGCTTGGATTTCGGGACCTTGTACAAGATCAACACAGATGGCTCCGGCTTCACAATACTCTATTCCTTCCAAGGCGGCACCCAGGGCGCCAATCCTTATGACGGGGTAATCGAGGTGTCCGGAGTGCTGTACGGCATGACCATGTACGGGGGCGGTGGTCTTGGCACGGCTTATCGCATCAACACCGACGGCACAGGTTTCATGAGGATATTCAGCTTCACCGCAGCAACCGGCACATATCCGACCGGGCGCCTGGTATGGGTCCCATTGATGGGCCATCTGTGCGGCATGACCTCGCAGGGCGGCTCAAACGGCCTGGGTACCATTTTCTATGTGACCACGTCCGGCTCTGCCGGCGCTGCGATATACCACTTTTCAGGACTTACGACCGGCCGGTATCCATGGGGCAGCCTGATACTCGACACCGGCGGCACCTATCTGTATGGCATGGCGAGCCAGGGCGGAGCTAACAACCTCGGCACGATATTCCGCATAGACGCTGGTGGCAGCAACTTCTTATTGCTGAGGAGCCTGGCCAATGCTGATGGCACATATCCCCAAGGAAGCCTTCTCCAGGTGGGCAACCAGTTGTATGGATTGACAAACTCCGGCGGGATGTTCGGCTATGGCACAGCCTTCACGATACGGAAGGACGGTACAGGGGGCTTCACGGTGCTCAAACATTTCGACAGCTCGGCCAACCCCCAAGATAACAGGGGCTCCTTCATCACTGACGGGTCCTGGCTATACAGCTTATCCTATGGCGGTGGCTCGCAAGGAGTAGGCACGGTCTTCCGCATGTCCTATGACGGCTCAACCCTCCAAGTGCTGCATGAATTCAGCATGGAATCGGCGAACGGGGTCTATCCCTCGGGCGGCGGCGTGATACAGGACGGCAATCGCATCTATGGCGTCACGTATGATGGCGGCATGTGGAGCGCAGGCACAATATATCGGGCCAACATCGACGGCACCGGCTTCACCGTACTTTACGATTTTTCCCTCTCGCCTGGCGCTGCTCGCCCCATTGCCTCCCTGCTGATGGACGGGGACTACCTGTACGGCACTACCGAGCGTGGCGGCGCACATGATGAGGGGACCGTATTCAGGATTAACAAGGACGGCACCGATTTCCACATTATATACGAATTCACCTGGAACGACGCAACCGATGGCAGTTCTCCGACGAGCGCGTTGATACAGGATGCCAATTATCTGTACGGCATGACCCGTATAGGCGGGGCCAGCGGCATGGGCACGATATTCAGGATTGACAAGACCACGCATGCATTCCTTCAGTTGCACGCTTTCGCGGGCGGGGCTACGGGCGGCAGGTACCCCTACGGCGACCTCACGATGGTGGGCTCGCTACTCTACGGCATGACATACCAGGGAGGCACCTCCAATACCGGGGCCATATTCCGGATAGGCACCAACGGCGCCGGCTTCCAGGTGGTGTACAGCATGACCAATACCAATGGCATTTACCCCTACGGAACCATGGCCCTTGAGGGTACCACGCTCTACGGCATCACTTCAAGGGGTGGCGCAAATGACCTTGGCACCATCTTCCTTTTCGATACCGGCTCCCTGACATTCATCAGGCTCTGGAGCATGCGCACGGTTGACGGGGGGCTGTCCCGCTCAAGCCTGATACTGGACGGCAATCAGCTTTATGGGATGGGCACCAACGGAGGCGCATACGGCCATGGAGCGGTTTTCAGGATAGGCACGGACGGAAGCAGCATGACAGTCCTGCACGACTTCGCCGCCTTCCCGGGGGACGCCCAGGACCCGTACATGAACGAGCTGGCACTGATACAGACACCGGCCAGCGACTCCGCGTCGAATCAGATATACCGCAACAACTTCATCGGGAACATCGTGCATGCCCAGGACGACTCAGGACCTAACAGCTGGAACAACGGGCTTCCCATTGGCGGTAACCACTGGGGCGGCTTCACAGCGACAGACATCGAGCCGGATGGGATAGGCGATGACCCGTACCCTGTCCCTGGAAGTGCCGGCGCCTTCGATGGCCTGCCTTGGCTCAGCCAGGATAGATGGGCTTTGCCCTACACCACTTTCCTGAATATCGCCCGGGACGATGTGAACCGGCGATTCTGGATTTGCGGCGAGTACGGGCCTGGAGTACTGACCTCGCTCTATTACATTCCCTATGACTCACCCACCACGATGGTTCCGATAATTGGGCCTTCCACGACCTTCACGGCAGTGGCCGCGGACGAGTTAGGGAACATCCTGTTGGGCGGGAACAATTATGAATTCCTGATTTATTACAGGCCTGTGGAGAAAGACGGGTTCTTCCTGGTTGAAAGCCTGACAAGCAAAATGTTCGGCTGGAACATCACCGACATCACGTACAACATGAACGACAACAGGTTCTACATAGTCGGGAATGTGATGAACCAGGACAGGGGCGTGGCGTTCGTCACCGATCCCGGGCCTTTCATCAGCTCGGCTCACTGCTACCTGGACACCTCTGACCTGCTGAACACGCCCGGCATCGGCGCACTGAGGTCGATAGAGTGGAACCCAAACCGAAACTATGCCCTGGCGGTCGGCGACGGCGTTTACCGGCTCAACCAGTACGACGGGAATGCCATGCATGAGCTCACATGGTCCACCATCGGCACCGCGCAGACCGGCATTTCCTACAATGACATATCCTGGGACAGTGACGGATGGAACGAGGCCGGCATCGTCGGCGTGGAGGCCGGCAAAGCGAAGTACTGGCGCTACTACCACACCAACCCTGCACTTACCGACGGATATATGGAGGCGGTCGGAGGAAGCGCGTACCATACCTGCGCCATGAAGCCGCCGTCGAGCCCCAAGTGGCTCATCGTTCCGCACTCGGGAGGCTGCCCGCGCATGAACATCCAGGAGCTTGACGAGAGCAAGACGGTCACCTTCAGCTCATCCAGGCCGCACATGTTCACGGTAAGTCTTTGGAAGCAGGCGGACGTTTTGCGCTCCGAGCTTCTTGATTCCCAGGTGGATGCCGGGAGCACCTTCACTTTCTTCATCGAGGCGAATTACACGTCCGAGGGCATCGACCTGTGGGCCGACCTGGACATTTCCTTCTCTGCCTGGTTCGACAATGGCTTCACGGGAATGAACACACAACCCGGTGACCCGACCTGGACGAACAACAACTACAGGACGAGGCAGTTCAACGTCACCTATTCGGCGTCAACGGGCATCCCCACAATGTCCTACCCGACCATGGTGCCCGGCGTCGAGGAGTTCGCCATACACAGCTACTGGGCGGACCCTGCGCCCCACGGCGCGGACGGATTCACACATCTGGTGTACATCAATATCACCTTCGGGCCGCAGACATGGGCTGCGGACGGCGGAGGCCTGTCGAATCCCAATGCAGGGGCGTGGGACCGGAACCTCGCCCTCAACGACGCTGGCAGCTGGGACCTCAAGGTGCATATGTACAACCCCCTGGACCCTGTGGTGTACAACCTGACCTATCAGGAGTTCGGCATCAAGGAATACGGCGCGGTGAGCAGCACGGGCAACCCGACGGGGAGCGCCCCGCCCGGCACGATTGACTATCAGCTCGGCCCGAACTGCATCGTCCACTACTCGGCAAACACGCCGTACTATCTCACGGTCTCTATACCGGACCTTCACATGAACGGCGATGTGGACATCCCGAATCCGATACCGGCCGGGAACATCCAAGTGAGGAACCCCCACTCCCTGGCCACCGGCCTCAACTCCGACATCAACCTGATTACATTCTTCGCAGCACCGGGCACGCCCCTCCACATATGGGGAGTGACCGGGACCCCTCTCTCTGCCCCTGTACACGGCACCCAATCCGCGGGCCCCTATTCTGATTACTCCGCCGCTGTCATACCGGAACCGTTCGAGGTGACCGAGATATCATGGTGGATAGACGTACCGGTGAGCGTGGCGCAGGGCACGTACCGGGGGACCATAACCCTGACGATAACCGATTGATCACGGAAGGTAAGGCATGAATTCAGATTCCAGGAACCGAAAATCGCTGGCCATCGTCCAGGCCGTGATGCTCGTAAGTATGAGCCTGACGCTGTCCGTATCAATGGATGCTGGCGCAGGCCCGGGCATAGTCCCCGGGATAATCCCTGGCTCACCGCCCTGGCCGCCGAGCTTGGTCCCGGCGGATGCAGCCTGGGACTCGGGAGGTGGCAAGTGCATAGTGGCGGGGAACGAGACATCCGGAAAAGCGCCCGGCGCATGGTACCTCGACAACGCCGCGAACACCTGGCATCAGGTGACGGAGGGCTCAGACCCGACATTTCCCCCGGTCAACCTGGTGAAGAACGTGAACACCGGCCTCACTTACGGGACGATACAGGCAGCCATAAACGCAGCCTCGTCGGGGCACGCTCTCAGGATATGGTCCGGCACCTACAACGAGGACATACTGGTTGACAGGACGCTCACCATCACAGGCAACGGCAGCGCCACAACTGTGATTTCCGGGAGCAGCGCGGCACCAGTGGTGCGGATAACCGCCGCAGGAACAAGGCTCAGCGGCTTCAACGTGACCGGAGGCGGCACATACCCAGGCGTCCTGGTCCGCGAGACGAACAACTGCAGGATCGACAACAACACGGTTTACGGCAACGGCGACGGGATATTGCTGGAAGGCGCCAGCAACAATATTGTTCGGGATAATGACGTCAGGTACAACGAGTTGGGCCTGAGGGCGAAGGACCTCGACGGCCAGAAGCACATAGTCGGCATCACTATGACCGAGGGGTACGCCGACACCGGCGCCATGTTCAGGATGGACATGGACGCCTCGAATTACCAGGTAATGCACAGTTTCATCGCAGACAATCTCGATGGCACATATCCCTCGTACAACACGCTTGTCCGGGACTTAATCGACCCCAATGTTTTGTACGGAACCACGCCGTCAGGCGGGACTTACGGTGCCGGGACGATATTCAGAATGAACAAGGACGGTTCAGGATACGCGGTATTGCACATTTTTGACAGGTATTTGGAAGGCGCGACATCGTACTGCCGTCTCACACAGTACAACAATGTCCTTTATGGAACGGCCTCTGCGGGCGGTCAGTACAATTACGGGACAATATTCAGGATGAACACTGACGGCAGTGGCTTCCAGGTCATGCACCATTTCCAAACGGGTGTAACAAACGGCAGAGCTCCGTACGGCAGCCTGCTGCTTGACGGCACCACCCTTTACGGAATGACATCGTCAGGGGGTGTGAACAGCACCCTGGGGACCATATTCAAAATCGAGGTTGACGGCACCGGCTTTGTACTCATCAAGAGCTTCGGAACGGTCCATGGCACAGCTCCGAGGGGCAGCCTGATACAGAGCGGCACGGTCCTTTACGGCATGACTTACTCCGGAGGCGCATACAACTACGGCACAATCTTCAAGGTCAACAAGGACGGGAGCGGCTACACTGTCCTGCGCGATTTTGACGGCACCAATGATGGCCGGTACCCGTACGGGGACCTCACCCTGGACGGAACGACCCTATACGGTATGACCAGTGCCGGCGGGGTCAATACATATGGAACCTTGTTCAGCATCCAGACAGGCGGTTCCGGATTCTCTGTCCTTCACAGTTTCGCCGCGGCCACGGGAAGGACCCCCTACGGAAGCCTTGTCCAGGACGCGACCAACTTGTATGGCATGTGCTATTACGGCGGTCCGAATTACGGCACCGTTTTCTCTTTCAACAAGGCCACATCGACCCATGCTGTGCTATACTCATTCACACTCACGAGCAACGGCTATTACCCTTACGGGTCCCCGCTCCTTGACGGGAGCAAGCTTTTTGGAATGGCAATGTATGGCGGAGCCCTTAATAGAGGCACGATATTCAGCATCAACACGGACGGCTCGTCCTTTCTCAGGTTGTACAGCTTCTCGTCCGCTGCCACCGGATGCATCACTCCTCGCGGCAACGCGGTGCAGTACGGCGACATGCTCTACGGCATGACCCAGGGAGGAGGATATCTTGGTTACGGTGCGATATACAGGATCAAGATAGACGGCACCGGTTTCGGCCTGATGTACAACTTCACCTCCGGCGGGCTCGCGGGCAGTCAGCCGTATGGCGAGCTCATCCGCGACGGCAGTGTTCTGTATGGCATGACATATTACGGCGGTTCATCCGGCCGCGGAGTAGTCTTCAAGATAAACACCGACGGCACAGGCTACTTCGCGATAAAGAGCTTCGCCGCATCGCCGGACGGTGGATATCCCTTCGGGGGCCTTGTGAAAGGAGGCAACACATTATATGGCATGACTTACCAGGGAGGAACGAGCAACCTGGGCACTGTGTTCAAGGTGGATGTTGACGGAACGGGCTACGCCAAGTTGCACGATTTCGCAGGCGGGGCTGCTGATGGCAGCACGCCGTACGGGAGCCTCATACTTGATAACGGAATTTTGTACGGCATGACTTATAATGGCGGGGCCAGCAACTTGGGCACTGTTTTCAGAATTCGCACGGATGGCACCGAATACTCTGTGCTTTACAATTTCCTGGGCGGCGCTGACGGTCGCTACCCATATTCGTCCCTCGTCCTTTCTGAAGGTGTGCTGTATGGCACTACATATTCGGGAGGTCCTACTAATTACGGCACCATATTCAAGATTAACGCTGATGGTTCTAATTATGGCGTCATCCGCACATTTGTAATGGCGAATGGTTATAGCATCTACCCAAGCCTGACACTTGACGGTTCGTTGCTTTATGGCATGGCCATGTATGGCGGCGCCGGCTACGGCACCATATTCAGCATCGACAAGAACACCTACTCCTTCACGGTCATGAGAAGTTTCACGGGATACCCGAACGACGCCGGAAACCCTCAATACAACAGATTGACGATAATCACCGACCCTGTGCCAGCCTCCGGAGGAAACAGGATATCCCACAACAACTTCATCGGCAACGTGTTGCAGGCCCGGGACGATTCCGCGGCCAACATCTGGGATGACGGTTACCCGTCGGGAGGCAATCATTGGGCGACCTATTCGGGCGTGGACGCGAATTCCGATGGAATAGGCGATACACCCTACTGGATTGCCGGCACATCAGCGGCGGCAGACAATAACCCGATGATGAAGAGAAGCGGCTGGATGTACCCATACCCCAGCTTCGCCAGCGTGGCCTGGGACGGCGTCAACCAGAGGTTCTGGGTGTGCAGCCAGTATTCTTCAGGGGCGCGCAGTTCATTGTATTACATCCCTGCGGCTGCGCCAAACATCATGGTGCCGGTCGCATCTCCGCCCGTAAGATTCACCGCCCTGGCAGTGGACGGGCAGGGCAGGGTGCTGCTGGGCGGCAACGGCCTTCAATATATGCATTATTACAATCCGGCGACCGATTCCTGGGTGCAGTTCGCGGAGAACGCCGCGGGCAACATGTACGACTGGAACGTCAACGGCATAACTTTCAACCCTAATGATGGAAGGTTCTACCTGGTGGGGAACTTGAGGTCAGTGGCTTCCGCCGTGGCATTCGTCACGGACACGGTCCCTCTCACAGCGGCCTCGAAATGCTACATTGACACGTCAGGTTTTGTCACAGGTGCGGCAATTCTGCGCTCCATTGCCTGGAACCCAGGGAAGAATTATGCCATCGCGGTCGGCGACGGCGTGTATCGTTTGGAACCCTATGACGGCAACCCGGGGCACATGCTCACCTGGTTTTGGATTACGGGCGGGGAGCCGGGCGGTCCTTCATATTTCGACATATCATGGGACACGGATGGCTGGGACGAGGCCGGGATTGTCGGTCAAAGCGGCCCCGCAGGCAATTACTGGCGGTACAACCATACAGACCCTCAGGTGATTGATGTGTACACAAGCTCGACCGCCTCAAGGTACGGTGCATGCGCAATGAAGCCGCCGTCAAGCCCCAAATGGCTTCTCGTTGTGTCCAACATCGAGATGTCGAGGGCGGAGCTCGGGAAGGGCGGGGGAGACGGGTTCGGTATGCCCTACATCCTGTCGATGAAGATGTGGAAGGCAAGCGACAGCACACGCCCGAACCTTCTGGACAAGCAGGTGGACGCCGACACGACATACACATTCCTTGTGGAGGGGAACTACACCGACGACCTGGGCAACGACATCTGGTCCGACCTGACGATCACGGTTGCGGCCTGGTTCGACAATTTTGCGACTGGCTCCAGCTCCTCAGCGGGGGACTGGGGGAATGACAATTACAGGACCAGGCAGTTCAACCTAACCTACATCCCCTCGCTCGACTTCGCCTCGATGACATACCCGGCACCGCTTTCTGGAATCCAGGAGTTCCGCATCCACAGCTGGTGGTCGGACCCGCTCCCCCACGGACCTGACGGCAGGACGCACACTGCCATGCTCAATGTGACCTTCGGCCCCCAGACCTGGGCGGCTGATGGCGCCGGCCTCACGACCCCCAGCGGCGGCGATTGGGACAAGGACCTCGCGCTCAACGACGCAGGCAGTTGGGATATGCAGGTGCACATGTTCGACGCATCCGACCCTTCGGTGAGGTTCGACATATCCTACGCCGAGTTCGGCGTCAAGGAGTTCGCATCCATAACCAGCACCGGGAGCCCGAGCGCGACCGGCCCGCCCGCCACCGACGGACTTTTCATGGGGGATTGCACGATTCATTACACCACGAACACACAGTACTTCGTCACAGTTTCAATCCCAGACCTTCACCAGAACGGAGATCCGCTAAACCCCAGTCTCATTCCGGCATCCAACCTCTATGTCCGAAGCTACCATTCACTTGCAAGCGGGAGTTCTGATATAGCCACGCCGGCGTATTTCCCGGGGCCGGGCCAGCCTCTTTGCGTTTGGGGTTCGACGGGCACTCCGATAACCGCCCCGATAGACGGCACGGAATCCTCCGGGCCGTTCTACTCCAACTACACAGCGGCCGCCATGAGCTTGCCTTTCGAGTACACTGTGTTCGGATGGTGGATTGACGTGCCTGCAGGAGTGGCTCAGGGGACATACCGTGCCACGATAATCCTGGGGGTGACGGATTGAGGGGGTCGACATGAACAGGTTGGCATCCATAGTCATTTCCTTCGCGCTCGTCAGCGTCTGTTTCAGCATACATGCAAGCGAGGATGCAAAAGCCGATTTCATGAATTCATTGGCAGTACCATGGCCATCAACCTTCACGCCTCTCGACTCGGCCTGGGAACCGACCGGCAACCACGCGATTGTTGTGGGCAATGACTCCGCAGGCAACTCAAATGCATGGCATTACAATGCGGCCATCGGGGAGTGGGCGCAGGCGATGCCCCCGTCCGGCGGAGGCGGCACTTTGGGTAAGAGGACCCTGCATGTGGGCTCCGGTACGGGCAACTACAGCACCACCATCCAGGCGGCGATAGATGCCGCGAAGCCCGGGGATACGGTCTTCGTCTGGTCGGGCACATATTTTGAAAACATATACATTGACAAAGCTCTGAATCTCACGGGAGGGGATAGGACCAGCACAATCATAGACGGGCAGTCCCTGGAAGTGGTGCGGTTCAGTTCCGACTGGGTGAACATGACCGGCTTCACAATTCGGAACGGCGGCAACCTGAATCCTGGTTTGTACATGGATTCCGTCAATAATTGCTTGCTCTACAACAACAGGATAACTGGAAACGAAAATGGAATTCATTCATATTTTTCCAACCACAATGTAATTCGCAACAACATCATCACATCGAATTTCAACAACGGCATATATCTCACGGATTCCACCGACAATCTAATCGAGAGGAATAATATCACATCGAACACAGGCAGCGGCATAGTCGTGAACTGGGCCGATGACAATGCCATACGGTATAACGATGTCACATCAAACGGCTTCAGGGGGGTTTACCTATGGAGTTCCGGCGGAACCCTCATCCACAACAACAATATCATGTTCAATGCTGATTACCAGGGCTATGACAATACCGGTATGAACACCTGGAACCTCGCCAAGAACCAGGGCGGCGGTAACCATTGGGGTGACTGGACCTCGCCTGACGGGGGGGACGGTTTCGTGACTGTCTCCCGGACTATAGACGGCGCCGCTGGCGCCATGGACCAGTACCCCTGGGTGCTGGAGAACGGCTGGGTTGGCGAGGTTGTGGTGGACGGGCTCGGCGGCATCAACCGGAGAGTCAACGATGATTTGACCTCTACAATTCAGCAAAATCCTTCCATCGCCATAGACGACTTTGGCGTGATATATGCCGCTTGGGATGACACTCGTTTGGGAACCGCCGATATCTTTTTCTCAAAGAGTTTGGACGGGGGAATCACCTTCGGGTCGAACATCCGAGTCAACGACGCCACAGCCAACACCCAGAGCAACCCAACCATCGCATGTAATCCCAGCAATGGATACATCTATATAGCGTGGAAGGATGAACGTTTAAGCGCTGGTAATCCAGATATATATTTCGCAAGAAGCCTAAATGGGGGAGTGACTTTCGAATCAAACATCCGGGTCAATGACGTCACCACCGGCACTCAGGACTCTCCCCGTATCGCTGTATCGAGGAATGGGGACATTTACGTTGTATGGACTGATTGGCGCGATGGAAATGGGGACATCTATTTTGCGAAAAGCAATGACGGAGGAATGAATTTTGGCCCCAACATAAGGGTGAACGATGATGCGCTCATTGTAAATCAGATTCGGCCGTCCATAGCCACGGATTCTTCGCAGAACGTATATGTCGTATGGGAGGATCCGCGCAACGGAAACTCGGACATCTATTTTGCAAGAAGCACGAACCGGGGGGCAAGTTTCGAGGCGAACATAAGAGTGAATGATGACGCTGGTTCAAAGACACAGGCGAAGCCATCCATTACCGTGGATCAAAACGGGATAATTTACTTTGCATGGAATGACAACCGTCTCGTCGACTATGACGTATTCTTCTCAAGGAGCACGGACGGAGGTATAACATTCATGGCAAATATGAGGCTGGACAGCGGCGGGACTTCAAATGTGGACAAAACCTCCATCGCCACTGGCCCAGATGGGTGCGTATATGTTGTGTGGCAGGATAACCGGGAAGGCACCTATAATTTATACATAGTGAAAAGCACCAATCAGGGGGTAACATTCAGCACAGACAAGAAGTTCACCCCCGACAACACTGTGAAGATCGCCCCATCTCTGGCTGTCAATCCCGCAGGCGAAGTTTTCTGCGCGTGGACAGATACCCGCAACACCGACAACGACGTCTACTTCGCCAGGTATATTGAATTCACATCCATACAGCCGGCAATAAATGCTGCAAGGCCGATGTGGACCGTGCGGGTGATGCCCGGCACTTATACTGAGAACGTCAACGTGAACAAGCAAATCTCTCTGGTGGGCTCGGGCCGCGATGCCACGATAATCGACGCGAGCGGGGCCTGGAGCGCGGTGAACGTGACGGCCAGCGGGGCGCGTGTGGCAGGCTTCACAATGCAGAATTCCGGCGCCAACGCCGGCGGGATATTCCTGGACACAGTCAGCGATTGCACTGTGGAGAACAACTGGGTGACAGCCAATGACCACGGCATCTTGTTGGGGGATTCCAGCAATAACATAATCACCGGCAATCTGGCGAGCAATAATCAGAATGGGATTTGTCTCACTTACTCCCCAGGCAACAGCTTCCAATACAATGTCGTTTCCCAGAACACCGCGGACGGCTTTTACATAGATTGGAGCGACAACAACATTGTCAAGGACAATGAGATATCCAGCAACAACCGTGGATTTTACATATATCAATCGGGCAGCACCACGATATCGGGAAATACGGTATCCTACAACACAAACACCATGCATATATCCTCAAAAAGCGGGCACATAATCTATCGCAACAATTTCATCGGCAACACCAACATGCCGACCTTCATGATGGCCGGCGCCATCTGGGACCAGGGCGATCCGGCCAGCGGTGGGTTGGGGGGCAATCATTGGAGCCATTACACGGCTCCCGATGACAATGGCGATGGAATTGTTGATGCCCCGCTGACCTTGGGCGTGCCAGGCGGCACGGACAATTACCCCTGGGTGCTGGTGGACGGCTGGCTCCGCCAATTTGGCAGCGGTACCACCGGCGACCCCTACCTCATCCACGATGTCTGGGAATTGCAGGCCATGAAGTACGACCTCACTGCGCATTACGCCCTGGCCAATGACATCGACGCCTCCGTGACCGCAAGCTGGAATTTGGGAGAGGGCTTCGAGCCGATAGCAACGTTCGGCATTGAATTCTCCGGCAGCCTGGATGGAAGAGGATATGCGATAACGGGATTGATAATCAACAGGCCGACGCAGAACATCGTGGGCATGATATGCTATGCGTACGACAGCGAGATAAGGAACATATGCCTCCTTGACGCGGATATAACGGGGAATTCTCCTGTGGGCGGGCTGGTCGGGCTTAATTACGGAACAATCGTGAACTGCCAGGTCACTGGAAGTGTCATGGGAACGGATTGGGGCGTGGGCGGCCTCGTTGGGGAGAATTACGGGTCCATAACATATTCCCATTCATCCGCTTCTGTCAGCACCGGGCAGGACACTGCCGGCGGCCTTGTGGGCGCCAATTATGGCAGCGGTTCGATATCGAAATGCTACGCCACAGGGCATGTATCGGTAACTATCGACACCGTCGGTGGGCTGGTGGGCCTCAATTCAGGCGCGATAGATAATTCATTCGCCTCCGGAGATGTGGTTGGTTCAGTAGCCGGCGGCTTGGTGGGGCACACCAGTGGTTCCATCAGCAGATCCTATTCCACAGGGACGGTGACCGGCGCTGTTCTTACAGGCGGCCTTGTTGGCTACAGACCGAGCGGAGATGAAGAAGTGGCAGGATGCTTCTGGGACACGGATACCTCCGGCCAGACATTCAGCGACGGCGGCACTGGCCTGACCACCGCCCAGATGAAAACCCAGGCCACATTCACGGCCGCGGGCTGGGACTTCACCAGCGTGTGGTGGATGGAGGAGGGCGTGACCTATCCCTATCTGCTGCCCATGCCGGGAGCCTCTGGCGAGGTCGTTTACAATTCCATCAACAGTGTCATCTGGGACAATGTTGGCAAGAGGTTCTGGCTTTGCGGCGAGAACAAGCTGGGAGCCGCTAGCACGGTGTTTTATATAGAACCGCCGGCATTTACCGCGATGGTCCCGGTGGAGGCCCCGTCGGCATCCCTGGGCGCAATTGCTGCGGACGACCTGGGCGGCGTCATGCTTGCGGGCTCCGGCCTGGGTGTCATATACTATTTTGACGGCATAACCGGCCACGAGCTGGTCGAGGCAGACGCCGGCACCATGAGCGGCTGGAACATCACATCCATCACGTTCAACCCCAACGACGACCGATTCTACCTGGTGGGCAATGCCATGAACCAGGACCGCGGCGTGGCTTTCTTCACAGACCCTCTGCCCCTGACATCGGCCTCGAAATGCTATCTGGACAATTCCGATTTCATCAGCTCGCCGGGCATCGGCAGCCTCAGGTCCATATCCTGGAACCCGATAAGGAATTATGGACTTGCCGTAGGCGACGGCGTGTACCGCGTAAATCAATGGGACGGGCTGCCCGAAAACAGACTTTCCTGGTCCGTTATAGGCACACCCCAGGCTGGCAGAGCATATCACGACATATCTTGGGACAGTGACGGATGGAACGAGGCCGGGCTTGTGGGCGCGGACAATGATTTCGGAACCTACTGGAGATACTATCACACGAACCCGCACGTCCTGGACGGATACACCGACCCGGTCATGGGCACGAAGTACGTCACTTGCACCATGAAACCGCCATCTAGCCCGAAATGGCTGTTGGTGCCGGCCAGCGGAGGGGCCTTCCATTTCAACATCGAGGAGAGCTATCGGGGCGGCTATATTACCTTGGAGGTTCATTACCCGCATATATTCAGCGTGGAGGTTTTCAAGTCCAACGACTTCACGCAGACCAGCATGCTCAACCGCCAGGCAATTGACGGCGCCTCCACCTACTCGTTCCAGGTAGAGGGCAATTACACGGTATCCGGCATAGATCTGTGGGACGACCTTGACATAGAATTCAGTGCCTGGCTGGACGGTGGGAGCATGGCTGACGCCTCGCAGCCAGGAGACCCGACCTGGGCGTCAGCTGACTATCGCACAAGGCAGTTCAACATAACCTATCATGCCAACACAGGGTCGGCGGCGGTGAATTATCCTGTGCCCGCGGGAAGCGTTGCCGAGTTCTCGGTGCACAGCTGCTGGGAGGATCCAGTGGTCTACGGAGCCGAGATGCGGCACCGGTTGTTGGTGAACATTACCTTCGGGCACCAGGCCGCAGTGGCAGACGGCGATGGCTTTGCCAACGGCGCCGCGCTCGACGGTAACATCTGGAGCAAGACGAACGCGCTCAATGACCCCTGGAGCTGGGACATGCGCGTGGACATGCATTATCGGCTGGACCGCAAGGTAATGAACCGCTCCTACGAGGAGTTCGGAATCAAGCAATACATATCTATATACAGCACAGGAAACCCGAGCGGCAGCGCCCCGCCCGGCGCCATGAATATCTTGTTGTCGAACCCGACCAGCATATACTATTCCTCAAACACGGTTTACAGGGTCTCCGTGTCAATCCCGGATCTGCATCTGAACGGGGACGAGGGCATCCCGAACCCGATACCAGCTGGGAACATCCAGGCCATAAACGCCCATACGAATGCCATTGGCAATTCGGACATGTCCTCGCTCACAAACTTCCCGGGAGCAGGCCAGCCGCTGTACGTCTGGGGAATGGGGGCATTGTTCATCTCCGCGGCACCGCACGGCAACCAGTCAGCCGGGCCGGGATACTCGGATTACTCGGGTGAGATCGCCCCGCCGTTCGAGGTGACAGTGGTGGAATGGTGGGTGCAGGAGGTGCCGGTGGGCCTTGCCGAAGGCATATACCGGGCCACAATCACATTGACAATAGGAAACTGAGGTGAACATGAAACACGAACGCATCCGGGCACTCGCAACCGTCCTGATAGCCCTGGCGCTGGTGGGCGGTTTCGTCATCCAGTTTGGCCAGGAGGCGGAGGCCGCGTTCATCGAAACCACCTTCCCGGTTCCCTGGGATTCCGGTTTCATCCCCAACGACTCGGCCTGGGAGCCCAACGGCCAATACGCAATGATGGTGGGCGGCGATTCCGGCGGACAGTCCAACGCATGGGCGTACAACACGTTCAACGAGTCCTGGACCAAGGTGCTGCCCGGCGATTTCGAGGGGGACGGTTCCGCCCAGTACCCGTACCTCATACGCGATGTGTGGGAGCTGCAGGACATATCCAATGACCTGACTGCGAATTATTCCCTGGCCAATGACATCGATGCCTCTGTAACGACGTCCTGGAACGGCGGCGAGGGCTTCGAGCCCTTATGGGGTTTCACGGGAAGCCTGGACGGCTGCGGTTATGTGATTAACAAATTATGCATCCACCCATCCATGACCGATGCGGGATTGTTCGGCCGGATAGAGAAAACCGGTTATGTGGCCAACCTGGGGCTTGTGGATGTGGACATCGCGGTGACCGGGAGCAATTGGGCCGGGGCGATTGCCGGGACCCTTGACGGAAGCGGCGACCCCATCGGAACCATATCGAACTGCTATGCATCAGGCAGTATCACTGGCGGCACATACCTCGGCGGCCTTGTGGGATGCAATTTCGGCAGGATAACCGATTCATATTCCACGGTGACAGTCACCGGGACAGGCAGCACCATAGGAGGCCTGGCAGGATACATGAGCTGGCTGAGCGAGGCGAAGCGTTGCTATGCCACCGGGGATGTTAGCGGCGGCACCGAAGTTGGCGGCCTGGTGGGATATAACTACCAAGGGGTGATAGACAATTCATATGCGACGGGAGACGTTACCGGCTCAGGAGTTGTAGGGGGCCTTGTCGGGTATCATCATTACACCGGCGCAACAATATATCAATCCTACGCCACGGGCAACGTGAGCGGAACCGATCGCATCGGCGGCCTGATAGGGGAGATTGACAGGGCAGTGGTGCATGACTCTTACTCCACCGGAAAAGTCACCCGGGCTTCTGGTGTTTCCGAATACTCCGGAGGCTTCGTGGGATTCAATTACAGGGGTTCGGTCACCAAATGCTATTCCACCGGCCGTGTGACTTATGCGGACGCGGCAGACCCCACCAACAAGGGTTTCGTTGGCATGGTGGACACCGGCAGCGGTTTCAATATGGCTGGTAATTTCTGGGACGTTGATACCAGCAGGCAGACCTCCAATGCGGCGGGCGGCGCTAACGGTTTTAACACAAGCCAGATGAAGGCCCAGGCCAATTACGTCGCATCGGGTTGGGACTTCGCCACCGTCTGGCACATGGCAGAGACAGTCTCATACCCGTTGTTCCAGTGGCAGGAGCTTCCCCCGGCCGGCAGCGGGACTTCGGCAGACCCCTATCTCATCTATGACGTTTACAAACTTCAGTCAATGAAAGATAATTTGGCAGCGCATTATGCCCTGGCCTGTGACATAGATGCCGCATGCACTGTGGGGTGGAACTCGGGGGCGGGTTTCATACCCCTCGGCAATGCCACCATTGCTTTCAGCGGCACTATCGAAGGCAATAACCACTCAGTTACCGGCCTTTATGAGAACCATCCCACTAACCGGGTGGGCCTCTTCTATTCCATAAGCAATGGATACGCCGGGAACATCAGCCTTCTCAACGTGAACCTCACCGGAACCACCATTGCCGGGGGGTTCACAGCGGCCATATCTGGCACAACCACATTGAACAATGTACGCGTCACCGGGGCTTTATCCTCCTCAGGGACTTGGATTGGCGGGCTGATTGGCGTGTCTGAGGGTACCATAACCCGCTGCTCAGCAAATATCTCAGTGACGGGGGGGAGGTATGCCGGCGGACTTGTTGGGCGGCTCGCCTGGGGTTTGGTATCACAATCCCATGCATCCGGAAATGTGAAAGGAACAGAGTCCATTGGCGGCCTCATCGGGTACATTGACGGGGGCACCCGTGTGACAGACTCATATTCGACCGGAACCGTGACACGCAAATCCGGTTCGGTTAACCTCCGAATCGGCGGCTTTTCCGGGATGAATTACATGGCCAAGGTCCTCAACTGCTACTCCACGGGACAGGTTATTTATGAAGGCACGACAAACCCTACGGACAAGGGTTTGGTGGGGAATGTGACAGTTGGTGGGGTCTATGAGATGGCCGGCAATTTCTGGGACACTGAAACCAGCCTGCAGAGTACCACTGCCGGCATCGCAACCGGCCTCCCCACTGCCCAGATGAAGATGCAGGCCACTTTCACGGGCGCCGGATGGGACTTCGCAAACATCTGGCAGATGACTGAAGGAGTGACATATCCCCAGTTGCGCGCGCCCGTGTTCGCCGGAGGGATAGGCACCCTGGTCAGCCCATACTTGATATCCGATGTCTCGCAGTTGCAGGCCATGAGGAACAACCTCACCGCGCATTACGCCCTGGCGAATGACATTGACGCTTCAATCACGTCGGGATGGAATGGCGGTGCTGGATTTATGCCAGTGGGAAACGTCACCACTAAATTTGTTGGCAACCTTGACGGACGCGGTTTCTTGATAACCGATTTATTCATAAACCGTCCCGCCACAAATTACATCGGATTGATCGGCTGTCTCACCACTGGCGGTTACATTGGCAATGTCAGCTTGAATTCCGCGAGCGTGACAGGCAAGGACAATGTTGGCGCTCTGGTCGGGCACAACAGCGGCGGCACAATTTCCGAGTGCTACACCACCGGGAGCGTCTCCGGCAACGCCCAGGTTGGCGGATTGTTGGGCAACTCTTATTCCGGGACAATACAATATTCCTATTCGACGGCGAGCGTTGTAGGAAGCTTGTACATGGGTGGCCTCGTGGGATATGTGAAGTTGGGCACAATAGATTATTCCTATTCCACCGGGCTGGTGCCAACAGGCGGCGGAGGCCTGGTAGGCGGGGACTGGGGCGGCCTCGTTGTTACCGCCAGTTACTGGGATACTGAGACCTCCGGGCGGAGCTCAAGCTACGGCGGTCTGGGTAGAACGACCGCCCAATTGTTGACACAATCCACATACAGCGGCTGGGACTTCACCAACGCCGGCGCTTGGTGGATGGTGGACGGCAACACCCGCCCGTTCCTGCGCATGGAATGGTCCGCTGAGATACACAACAGTCATCAACTGCAGATGGTGCATATGAACCTGGCCGCGGATTACGTGCTGGGGTGTAATATTGACCTATCGGACATCACAGACCCGGCGCAGATGTGGGGCACCAGCACTGGCTCGGGAGCGGGTTTCTTCCCGATAGGCACAATGGCAACAAGGTTCGCAGGCAGCCTGGACGGCCAAAATCATGTGATATCCGATCTATACATTCGCAGGCCCACCACGGATTATGTGGGTTTGATTGGGTACACAGATTCCGGGGTGTCAGTCGAGAATGTGACCCTGGCCAATGCACAGGTTACCGGTAGAGAATATACCGGCGGTTTGATGGGTTATTTTTATTCATTCGGCCTCGGGAACTCACAGATCCTCGGCTGCTCTGTCGCAGGCGTTGTTTCCGGCGGAGGAACTTATGTCGGTGGGCTTGTTGGCTATTGTTATTATGGTTTGATATCACAATCCTTCTCAGTCGGTTCTGTTAGTTCGACAGGCTTTTCCGAAGGCACCGGCGGCCTCGTCGGCCTCTCAGATCAGGCAATCATAAACGATTGTTACTCGCATGCATCCGTGAACGGGATAGACAAGGTCGGCGGGTTCATGGGGTATTCGAATGGTGCGACAATCACAAATTGCTACAGTGTTGGCCCGGTTGATGGTGACACAAATGTTGGCGGGTTCATAGGTTACAAGACAGGGGGCACAGTCACCGCCAGCTTCTGGGATTACGAAACATCGGGGCAGTTTTCAAGCGCCGGTGGGCTGGGAAAGGTAACCCTCGAGATGCAGACCCGCGCCACTTTCGAGGCCGTGGGCTGGGATCTGACCAATATCTGGTGGGCCGAGGACGGCTACTATCCACAGCTTATGGAGGCCGGCGCGTCAGGAGGCGGCGGTGGGGGCAGCGGCGCGCAGTTCCCTGTTCTCTCATCTGTCGCCTGGGACTTCGCATCCGGCCGGTTCTGGGCCTGCGGGGAGACCGGCGGGCTCGCTTCGGTTCATTACGTCTGGCCGCACCAGATTGACACATTGCAACCTGTGCCCGGTACACCAGCATATTCCTTCACCGCCATTGCCGTTGACGAATCCGGCAACATACTGGTGGGCGGAAATGGACTTGATGCCCTGCATTATTACGACGGCATGGCATGGATAGAGATAGACGACGGCGGGGCTTCGCTGTCCGGCTGGAACATCACCGGCATCACTTACAACCCGAACGATGACAGGTTCTACATCGTGGGCAATGAATATGACCTGGACAAGGCGGCGGCATTCTACACGGATGTCGCGCCCCTGAGCTTCGGCTCCAGATGTTACAGGGACTCCTCATCGGCTATACTATCCATGCCCGGCCTCAGGGGGATAGAGTGGAACCGCCTGCGCAATTACGGGCTTGCAGTCGGTGCGGGGGTGTACAGGCTTGAGCCCTATGGTGCCAGCACCGAACTTTCATGGACGACCATCAAGGCACCGGGCAACGACAATTCATATCTCGACATATCCTGGGACACGGACGGCTGGAATGAAGCGGCGATAGTCGGCAGGAACCAGACATCCGGCAACTACTGGCGTTACTACGATTCCAACCCGCAGCTCATACAGGGCTACAAGAACCCGGTTTCCGGGACGAAGTACCGGACATGCGCGATGAAACCCCCCTCCAGCCCCAAGTGGCTGATTGTCCCTGAGAGTTCCGGGGCCTTGAAGATAAACATCGAGGAGAGATATCAGGGCGGCACAATCACAATTGGGGTTAACTTTCCTCATATATTCGCAATTGACATGTGGAAGCAAAACGACCCAATGCGGATCTCAGCTTTAAACAGCCAGGTGCAAGCGAACACCACATACACATTCTTCATCGAAGCCAATTATACAGCCAACGGTTTGGATTACTGGGGGAACCTTGCGATTGAGCTGACAGCCTGGTATGACAACGGGATCACAGCGAGTTCCGCACCCGCAGACCCTACCTGGGCATTGGATAATTATCGCACAAGCCAGTTCAATATCTCATGCGATCCGATGACCGGCGGTTCAGCAATGTTGTATCCCATTCAATCGGCACCTGCGCCGGGAGAATTCGCGATACACAGTTCATGGTTAGACCCTACAGCTCACGGAGCGGACGGCCTTTCCCGAAGGGTTTACATCAATGTCACATTCGGCCCGCAGACTCGGGTCGCTCCCGGGGATGGGTCCTTGATTCCGGCTTCAAATATCTATGATCGGAATTTTGCGCACAACGACCGTTCAACGTGGGACCTTGCCGTCACCATCTACGACGGAACGGATCACACTGCTCGGAACCAAAGCTATGACGAATTCGGTGTGCAGAGATATGCTGCATTATCAACATCTGGCAATCCGTCCGCAAGCATACTTCCGGGAGGAAATGAAATACTGAACTCTCCCACCTACATAACTTACTCGACGAATTCCCAGTACAAGCTGAATGTATCGATACCGAATCTGTACAAGAATGGCAATCCGGCTTCGCTTCAATGGATTCCCGCCACTTCGGTGGAGGTTTTCAATAGCCATCCCAATGCCAAGATAGATAATTCCAACCTCTCATCATGGAAATTCTTCAATGCTCCCAACACCAATCAAATAATATGGGGTACCCAGATAACATGGATACAGCCGGTGGCAAACGGGACAATGAGCGCCGGTCCGTACTATTCCGATTTCACAGCCGCATCCAAATCGCAGTCATTCCAGATCACCGAACTTATGTGGGCAGTCCTTGTCCCGGGAAGCACCCAGGAAGGCATTTATCGGGGCACGATAACTATAATCCTCTGGAGCTGACGGGGTCGGGAAACACTTATTTCCGACAATGCCATCCCCCCGCACATGCGACTCACGGTACTCGGTTCAGGGGGATTCCGCCGGACCCCGCGGCCCGGATGTCATTGCCCCGTGTGCGAAGAGATGCGAGATGCAGGAACCCAGCGCCTGGGCTGCTCCCTGTTCCTGCACGACGGCAATATCCTTTTCGACACGCCGGAAGAGATTGCGGCCGAACTGGAGAGCGCCGGCATTCACAGAATTGAGCACCTGTTCTTCACCCACTGGCATCCGGACCACACCCTTGGCGCCCGCATCCTTGAGATAATGAACACCCAATGGTCGGAAAGACCAGAATGGCGGATGGCTGCCGTTCACAGAACCGATGTGCACATGCCCGGCCCGGTTTATGGAGAGATTATGTCCCGGCTCGGGCCGTTCTTCGAATTCTGGCAGCACCTTGGCATAGCAAAAGTGGAGCTAATGGACGCCCCTGTCCAGGCAGAGAATGTGAAGGTCGAGGCAGTGGTGTTCAAGACAATGCACAGGACAATGACCCATTCAACCGTGTACATAGTGTCTTCCCAGAGCAAGAAATTCGTGTATGCGCCCTGCGATATAACCCCCTTCCCGAAGGACGACAGGGTCCATGGCTGCGACCTCATGATACTGCAGGTCGGCTGGCATGGGCCGGAGATGGCCGAGCGGGCCAGGAACGGCCCCCATTATGAGATATCCATGGACGAGATTATTGAGATTGCAAGGGAATACAAACCTACCAAGCTTGTCCTTACCCATATCGGCGACGAGGTCGGCATGCTTCGGAAAGACCTTGAAACCCTTGAGGAAACATACGCTGATCTGAATCTTCAATTCGCGCATGACGGCATGGTAATATTGATTTAAATAAGATATCTGTTATATATTAAATCATAACATTTAAATAATGCCTGTTTGATATATTATATACGGGGATGCCTGATTTGGCATGCCTGGCCGGTGTCTGATGGAGAAGAAAGGGTCTGCACTGTATCTATGCCCGGGCTGCGGCGCCTTTGTCAGCGAGAGTGCCAGCAAATGCCCAAAGTGCGGGACCGCCCTGGACGGTGTCCCCGAGGATGTCGCTTCCCCCGAGAAGGAAATCCCCCGGACAGAGCCCGAAACTGCCATTGAGACGGAGATTGTCCCGCTGGAGGAACCGGAAGCCACCTCAGAAGAAGATTCGGAACCCGTGACGCTTTTCATGTGCTCCGCATGCGGCGCTTTCACCGGCGGCGATGCAGATTCCTGCCCGAACTGCGGCGCGTCCATGCGTGAGGAGGAGTTGTCGGAGCCGCAGATAAAACCGGGCGCGCCGGAATCGGACCTCCTTGATATGCTGGTTGAGGCCGATACGGACGTATCCGAACAACTAATCGACGACCTCAGGAAGATAGAGAGCGCCGAGGATGTTGAGAATTTCATCGAATCGATACCTTTCAAGGACCCTGACCTCCTCATGGAACTGGAGTACGCCGATAGTTCCACACCCGAGACAGAACTTGAGGATATAGAAAGCCAACTTTCATTCCTCGAGGAAAAGAAAGAACCCGTACCCGGCATCCCCGAAGAACCCCCAGGGATTCTTCCTGAAACTGGCACCAGCGGCGCCGAAAAGGTTCTGCTCGACGACAATTCGACAATCGCAATGTGCTCTTCATGCGGGGCCTTTGTCTCCGAGACCGCCGAAGTATGCAATATCTGCGGAAATTCGCTGAGAGGCAGAGCCAATATGGCCGAAATTCCAGCATCCGAAACTCCTGACCCTCAGATGTCCGGAGAGGAGGCTGACTCGATTTTGCGCTCCGTCATGGGTGTAAAGGACGGCACGGAACTGGATGCCGAAGCTGGTTCAAGGTTTCAATCGGACGGCACCCTTAACCTATGCACGCTCTGCGGCGCTTTCATGAGCCAGGATGCCGAGTCATGCCCCGTTTGCGGAACCCATATCGAGGACATGCCCGAGTTCGTTCCCTCCCTGGACATAGCAGGCCCGGAAAAGGAACAGCACGGCCTTGCGCTGTGTCCGCATTGCGGCGTGTTCATCCAGGAAGGCGCGACCGAATGCCTTTCCTGTGTAAAGCCGATACCGGGCGGCGCCAAGCTTGCGGAATTTCAGGAAGAGCCGAAGGCAGATGATTCTGACAAAGCCTCGAATCTTCTGAGAACCTTCCTCCGGGTGGAGAAGGCTCTCATGCAGCCCCCTCTGCCGGAAAAAACATTTACTGGCCTGGACCTGTGCCCCGACTGCGGCGCATTCGTTTCTGCGACCGCGGTGACATGTTCGGTTTGCGGCAATCCCTTGTTCGAGGGGGCCGACGAAGAAGAAGGCCTCATTCTCCCAACAGAAAGCCAAGCGGACATCGAATGCCCGAACTGCAGTGCCAGTATTCCTTCCGGTTCAGCCGAGTGCTCAGTGTGCGGTTTCATCTTCGGAACCGGGGAGGCAGTTACCTCTGACGAACCCGCCCAGGACATCAGCGACTTTCTGGAGAATGAACTGGACGAATTATTCCGAACTCACGGTGAAGGGCACCCTATCGAGGAAACCAGACCTGAGCAGGAGATCAAATCTGAAGAACTCGAAGACTCGATTATTGATTTGCTCGTTGAGAAGGAAAGCAACCTAGACAGCATTTGGGACGATGCGGATGCCTCGGGCGAAATGACAAAGCAAGACCGATTGCCGCCCGAGACCGGCCAGCTGTGGGAACGGGCCGAGGCAGTTCAACCCGAGGAGAACCCCGAACCGCTGCAATTCATCGAACCAGGAACTCCCGAGCAGGAGGAAATCCCCGCCTATGAACCCGAGGAGACCTACCTGGAAGATGGAATCGCCCTCGCAAGGGAGCCCGCATCCCATGCCGCCGAATCCGGCGTAAAGCTTCAGATGCACAGACTGGCTAATTGGTCATCGGGCGTGTATTTTTCCATAATTGCGATAACCTTCTTCGCAGCATTCTACCTCATCGTGCCGGGCAATTACGCACATAGCCTTGCCTTCATTTTCGGAACTCTAATGATGTATGGGCTGTACATGTGGTTCACTGACCGCGGCACCTTCTTCACCGGAGATGTCAGACAGTCCAGCATTTTCCTAATGGGCACAGCGCTCGTTATGGCGGTTCTGCTACACTGGCCATTGGGGATTCTGACCTCCGATACAGGATTTCTAGGCCAACCTGCACTCGACCGAATACTGATTTCCGCATCCATATTGCTTCTAAGCATCGGTCTGCTATGGATAAGAGCCAGGGTAAGGTATGTGTTCGCTTGGTTCTCCGGAACGGTAATGCTCTTCATGGCAAGCCTCCTCGAACTTTCGATGTCAGAAACCGCAAATAGCCAACTTATCCCCGCTGCCGAAGTTTTCGGGTTGGGAGCCGGTTTAATCTTCCTGAGCTTCGCCCTGCTCCAATACGAGAAAGCCCTGAACACCTCCATCGAATCGGATGTCGTTAGGGGTGACGCGCATTACCTGAGGAAGGATTACAGGCGTGCGCTCATCTCGTACAACGATGCCCTGAAAAAAGCCCAGACCAAGGAAATGGATGTGTTGGGAAGCCCTTTGGTGGAATATGATGTTCCCTGGTACAGCAAGGGCTCCGCCCTGATACTCATGGGCCAGATCGAGGAGGGCATAAAATGCCTCGACATGGCACTGGCCATAAATCCGAACAACGAAGTTACATGGGTGAACAAGGGCAATGCCCATACCAAGCTGGGCGACCATGCGGCGGCCATGGAATGCTACAAGAGGGCAATAGACTGCAACCCCTTCTTTGAGGTAGCATGGAACAACCTCGGAAATGTTCATGCAAGGAACAAGGATTACCTCGAAGCGCTCAAACATTACAACCGCGCCATCAAGATAAACCGGAGATACGACGACGCGTGGATAAACAAAGGTTATGTCCTCGCCAAGATGGGAAAGCGCGAACAGGCGATAGAATGCCTGAATCATGTGGGCTCGAACGCCAAGGGGAAGGTCCCACCGATGGAAAGGGACATCCAAACAGCATGATGCGCAACCATTTTATCAGTTCCCGGCTTATCTGACCTGCCATGTTCTGGACAGATGCGCTTCTGGTGATAGCGGTTTGCATTGTTCTGTGCGCAATCGCCTATGTCAAGAACGTTCTGACCCTCGACGGCTCCCTGGCAGCCCTGGCGATGGGCCTGGTCATAGGCCTCGCTGGCGGCATTAGCTGGATTCTTCTTCTTCTGTTGTTCCTTCTCACAAGCTTTGCAGCCACCCTCTACAAGTTCGCCGCAAAGAAGAGCCGCGGCCTCCAGGAGGGTCGCTCGGGAGAGCGCGGCTGGAGGAATGTGCTGGCGAACGGGGCCCCGCCGTTCGCGATAGCCCTGCTCTCCTCGGAATGGCTCCATGTTCTGGACAGGCAGACCGGCTCCGTCCTCTTCCTCTGTGCAATAGCGGTTGCCGCGTCCGACACCCTGGCGAGCGAGCTGGGAGTACTCGCAAAGAAGACCTGGCTCATCACGAATCTCAGGCGCGTCAAAGCCGGGGTGAACGGCGGCGTCTCCATTCCGGGGCAGGCCGCGGCAGCCTCAGCAGCGATATACACCGGTGCCATCGGAATACTGGCTTTCCATTACCTGGACGGTCTGACAATGGATTGGATTCACGTGGTCCTCATCGCCGACATAGGGTTCCTTGGATGCCAGATAGACAGCGTGATAGGCGCTACAGCGGAAACCCGGGGCTATGTATCAAAACTGACAAATAACCTGTTGTCTATATCCGCCGGGACAGCGGTTGCATGGGTGATACTGTGGATGCTATGAAGATCCTATTGGTGGTATGCGACGGGATGGCCGACCGGCCAGCAGAGACTCTCAAAGGCATGACGCCTCTGGAGGCGGCCGAAGTGCCCAACATGGATAAGCTGGCGAGGGAAGGCCAGACCGGACTTATGGACGTGATCGCACCCGGAATAGTGCCTGGCAGCGACACTGCTCATCTTGCGCTTCTGGGCTACGACCCGAGGGCTGTCTACACCGGCAGGGGGCCGTTCGAGGCGGCCGGGGAAGGTGTCGAGGTGAGGAAGGGGGATGTGGCTTTCAGATGCAATTTCTCTACCGTGGACAAGGGCATGAACGTCACGGACCGCCGAGCAGGGAGGATTTCCAAGGGCACCCGCGAACTTGCCGCGGCGTTGAACGGCATGAAGATAGAGGACATCCAGGTCATATTCAGGGAAGGCGTTGACCACAGAGCCGTGCTTGTGCTGAGAGGCCCCGGCCTGAGCCCTAAAGTAACTGAGGTCGACCCCCATCATGAGGGAAAGGTTCTGGTTTCGATAGCGCTCGCACCGGAAGCCGAGAAGACCGCCAGGATACTGAATGAATTCACAAGGAAATCCCACGAGATACTCGGCAAGCATCCTGTCAACCTCGCCCGTGCCAAGGAAGGCAAGGCGCCAGCGAACATAGCGCTTGCCAGGGGTTCCGGCAGCCCCCCCGAGGTTCCGTCTTTCAGCGAGCATCACAACGGCCTGAATGGGGCGGCGATAGTCGGCATATCGCTTGTCAGGGGCCTGTGCCGCCTGTCCGGACTTGAGGTGCCGGACGTGAAAGGTGCGACAGGTTCGACCGACACCGACGTGAAAGCCAAGGCCAAGGCAGCAGTTGCGGCATTGAAGACCCATGACTTCGTTCTGCTGCATTACAAAGCCACCGATCTCTATGGCCATGACGGGGATGCCCAGGGAAAATCCACATTCATCGAGAGAATCGATTCTGCCCTCGGGGATATCATTGGCTCCCTGGACAACACAATCGTCTGCATCACGGCCGACCATTCCACCCCGTGCAGCGTGAAGGACCATGCCTCCGACCCGGTGCCGCTGCTTATCTGGGGCAAGGGACTAAGATCCGACCGCACAGATTGCTTCAGCGAGCTTGAAGCCGCATCCGGCGGGCTTGGGCACATCAGGGGCCACGAACTGATGGGCATGCTGACCGGGCTTGCGGGCAGGAATCCAAAGTTCGGTGCGTGAGATGTCCGAACAGCCGATTATTGATGGAAAATGGTGGCTCGCATCCGTGCGAAAACCTGGTCAATCGGCAGTGCAGGTCGGTTTTCTCCGGCGAGGCATCACGGGTCGCTACCGTCCATTCTAACAAAAGATGGTTCTCGCTCCAGCTCGACTAAGTTTGCTTTCAAGGTGTGCCTACTTAATTAAAGCCATGAATTCGTCTCTATCTAGTTTTGATTGTTTAATAATCGAATTCAAAGTGCCTTTAGCCAGTTCAGAATGGTTTGGAACCGTAACTAGCGTTCTGCTTTCATTATTCCACAAATGAATATGGCTGCCAGATTGTCGAACAATTCTGAAGCCAGCACGTTTTAAGGCTTTAACAACCTTATCAGTTGACAGCACCGGAAGCCTTGGCAAATTTTTCCACCTCGATTTCGATAAAAGATGTTTTTGAACCTTTCGGAGCCAGTTCCATTAAAAGTTGGTAATGTTCCAAGAGTCCCTGTTTCAATCGAGATATTGCTTCTTCTTCAGATGAACCCTGGTCTGCAACACTTGTGACCAGGTCTGTGGCAACGTAGAATTTGCCTTCCTTTTTAACTGAGATAACTGCTTTCAAAGCTTCACCAACATGTACAATGTTCTTAGTCATATAAATAATAATCGGCACACCTTTTTCAATGCCAGTCGCTCACCCCCAAGTGAATGCACAAGCCCGGATATAAGGCTTGTGTTGTCGCTCCCCGTCCCTTCGTTGTACTCGTGATTCCTTCGCCGTAACGTTGGGAAAATGGTGGCTCGCATCCGTGCGCTTTGTTGGATTCACGTCGATCTCAAGACACAAAGCTCCGGCGAGGCATCACGCGTCGCTCCCGTCAATTCTAACAAAAGATTGCTCTCGCTCCAGGTCTGCGCTTTGCTAACATACGGCTGTGTGCCCTACGACGATAAAACGTTCTCATGTGCATATGCTGATAAACGTGTTTGGCGGACGCCCACCCACGCACAAAGAATAATGAATTATCTTCTGCCATTAAGATGGGACAGACACCAACAGGGTTCTGCGATATTAAAGGTCATTTCTACCTAAAAATTTGTTATTTCTGGGAAAAATAACTCAATCATCAAGAATATTGTGCCTACTGCGAAAGCAAGGAATCCAGCAAAATAAAAGAATTTATACACTGAGGATAATTTTGTTGAGTTCGGAATTAATTTTGCTCGTTCAATGAAATATTCACTATGTTTTTTAATAAATACTGGTTGCAAAAAACACCAAATACCTATGACATATGCTGAGACACTATTCCACTTAAAGGGTAATAGAAAGAATAGGGTGAAAAAAAGAGCAAGAAAAATGAAAGCAATAATTTCTGATTTTTGCCTGACACTTTTATACCTGGTATTAAGTTCATTTATTTTTTCTAATTGTGGTGATTTTTCAATTTTTTGCATCGACTGAACCCCAAACACTCTACTTATTTTATGCACATTCGAAACGGGCACACAGCCTTTGCCAGTAGACGCTTGCCCCAAGTGAATGCACAAGCCCGGATATAAGGCTTGTGTTTTTACTCCCCGCCCCTGCGTTGGACTTGTGGCTGCTCACCTGCTGCTGGGAAAACACTGGTTCGCATCCGTGCGAAAATCTGAATTAGCGGCGTTTCAAGGACGATTTTCTCCGGCGAGGCATCACGGGGCCCTCTCGGCGCTGGGAAGAAAAGATCGTTCGCGGGCCAGGGCTGCGCTACGCTTACATACGGCTGTGTGCCCTACGACGATAAAATGTTCTCATGTGCATATGCTGATAAACGTGTTTGGCGGTTACGCCCACCCTTGCGCCCCTCCGCTTCCAACGAACTCGCTTCGCTCATTCGTCTGAATTTTCTCGCCTTGCTCGAAAATGGCCCCCTTTCTGCGGAAAGCCCACCTGCTCAGGGCGCTTGAATATATTAACAGTTGAGGTTGAAACAGTGAGTTACTTCAAGTTCCTCCAGAGAAGGAAGGAGGATTATTTTCGGGATGGCGTTGAGGTAATCGTGATTCCGCTGGCTAAGTTGCCGGAGGATGTGAAGGGGAGGGAGAAGGAGTTGGGGGGTGGGTGTGGGGGTGATGAGTGTCGATTTTTCTATTGTCATATCTGATATTTCTTTTGGTGTAATAAGTAAATCGCAGTGATAATTGCAAATACAATAAAAAAGAAAAGAAAAATTGCTGACCATGCTGCATATGAAGATAATCCTAATAAAATTCTTCCTTCTAACAATTCATAATATCTCCATACTTTATTTTTAATAAAGAGTAAGCCTGAAAGTAAAAGAAACATGAATGAAAGAATATTCAGTGAGACACATATAGCCTTTTTACTAACAGGTGTTCTATAAGGGATAAACACAATATCATGGATATAAAAAAGGAAGGTGAATAATAAGATAACGATTATAATAATATATGTGATATAAATTTCAATTTGAAATAAAGTGATGTTCTCATCAACTTGACTCCAAAAATAGAGATGTGATAAAAGTACTGCCACAAACAACGCTATTAGAACCAGGTATTTTGGATTCTTGACCCTTTCTCCATTATTTCTTATTTGAAGGTTTGATTGTTTCATATTGACACCACCTATATTGATGTGATAAACAAATCGCCAGGATAATAATCAAACAAATTAAACATTGCACCAGAGTTTAATGATTGAACATCTGCTATTGCATTTTCAACCGAATCGCCACTAATAATCGCATTATGGAAACCTGTATTTGGGGGTGTTATGCTGCTTGGATCTACAATGTAGGCAACGCCATTTGCACCATAAAATGTGATGCCCAATGCGCCGTTGCCACTGATATCATCAATATGGTCAGCAAATGACCAAGAATGACAAGTATATAACCATAGAAAATCAAGAGCTGGTCCAATCCTACTGAGGACGTTTGATAGGTCATCAGAACTGCAAAGTAAATCTGAAAAGAGAATATTATATGGCCCCAATCCATAATAATCAGTTCCATGGGTTATTATCTGAAGGGCAACGATATCTGTGCTTAAAATGTTATTATCTTCGATAAAATTAGTTATTGAATTACTAAAATCAGTGTATGTCACTCTGCCATCTTCTGGAAACAATATTGTAACCTCGAAACCAATATCTGAATACGACCATTCTACATTTGAGATGAAGCGTTCTGTTATATCTCTGTCAAAATCCTCCCAATACAACCCATCAAACTCCGTTGGGCAAACAATTAATGCGTACCTGTTTGTGAAAATAAGTGGGTATTTATCTGTGGCATCACTTAATTCGTCCCCATCAGTATCTGGATTTGTCGGGTCTGTTCCTTCCTCCCCAACGAGGGGGAAGTTGATTTCTTGAGCGTTCGTTAACGTATCTGAATCGTAATCTCCAGAGGGGTCATTCCAAGATAAGGGGTTGAAATCGGGCATGTACAATGCCTCCCTATCACATAGTCCGTCCCCGTCCGTGTCCCAGTCCGTCGGGTCCGTCCCGTACGCCCCCGCGTTCACCGGTCCGCACTCCTGCCACCACGTCAACCCGTCCCCATCATCTCCAACACCACCCTGCGTAATGTCGAACCACAGCTCGCAGTCGTTCTGGTCCCCGGTATTGAGGTCCTCCTCGCCGCTGGCGTGGCCGTAGCCGTTGGGGTCGCCGGGGGAATCCTCCATGCTCCACTGGCCGGTCTTGAGGTCATAATTGAGAAGGAGTGCGGAATATCCCCAATTATTAGGATCGCCCCCGCCGCCTCCGGGCCTGCTTGAGATATCGCAGGGATCGTCGCCGCTGGCCATGGTGTCGTCTAATGTCCGGTCCAGACCACCATCGTCATCAAATAATATAATCATGAATCCAACTATTTCACTGTCATCGGCTACATTGAATGTGGCAGAGGCATCTGGATAGACATGGTCTGAATCTTCCTCAAAGGCGTCGCGATCGGTTCTGTCTGGGAGCTTTAACATTTGTTCCGAATTTCCATCGTTACAAATAACCCAGAGATAGAAGTCCGCACCCTCATTGGGCCAATCGTCCA